>JAISNC010000053.1 GCA_031276355.1 Odoribacteraceae bacterium | reverse complement strand
ACGAACAGGCCTTTATTTGTTATTTGACTTGTCAATGCAGCATTTTGAACTACTGCTTCGCTTTTGCGGGTGCAAATGTAGAATGTTTCTTTGAAACAGCAAAATATTTGTCGGGTTTTCCTCTGCGCAGATTCAAGTAGCGAATGCAACCTTTCGAAAGAAACGATCTTTAGGGAACCCGGAAATTAAGCAATTTTCTTGGTATTCGATTGATTTTGTGCTGAAAAATAATCGAACTGGGAGGGGTTCGTCGAATGCTTACTTTGTAGTTCGGACTACCATTGTTTACTTTTTACTTTTGAGGCACTCTCTTTTTGAGCAGTTATCACTCAATACGATTCTTCAACTCAGGTTTGTACATTCATCCGGCGTCACGTCTGAATATCTGAAAAGTTAGAATGTCAACTCTAAACGCGCAGAGACGGTAGAAACAAAATAATCTGCAAACAAAATCATATTCAATTCGTTAGGCCGTGACACACAAAACAACATCTGTTTTCCGCTCAATTTATTGTTTCCTGCTCTCTATTTTCAGCCAGTCTTCGATGACTTGCAGAATTTCCTTTTCCCACGCCAACGAGTAGAAACTGTGATTGGCTTCTTTCACAATGTGCGTATCCGACGAAACATGGTGACGTTGCAGCATTGCGTGGATTTGTGAAAGCGCCGGCTTGGTTTCCGGGTCTTTCTCGCCATGAATCAGCAGCAGACGGCCCTGTAACTGTCCGAACGGCTGCACTTCGGAGGACTTCGTTTCAATCGGGCGACCTTTGGCTTTCCGTTTTCCTTTTTTCCTTCTGCGTACGGAAAACAACAGCAAGTCAGCCACAGGCCGGAACAGGTTTTTCCACACGGCCCTGAAATGGATTTCTCCGCCGGTGAGCTTTAACCATGTTTCCTTCCGGAACACTTTCCGGAGATACGTCCAAAGGGTATTTTTGGACTGGCCGGCGGCCAGTGTGGACGCCATTTCCTGCTGACGCAACAGCGGGCTGGACATGGCAATCACATGCAAAACCGGATATTTCCCGTTACGTGCGTAGTAAAGCGCCAGTCTTGCACCGGAACAAATCCCGGCCAGGATGATTTGCGGATGATGCAACTGTTTCTGAACGTATGGAATGACCGTTTCCAGGTCTTCCAGCATCGTACGGTTACCGGTCTGCCGGCGATCTCCCTGACTGTAGCCCTTTCCGCGAAAATCGAACCGGAAACAGTCGTATCCGTTTCCGGACAGGCGACGGGCTAATTTGACCAGCATGTCGTGCGGCCCTGTCCGGTAGCCACCCCAACCGTGCAGCAGGATGACGGCCGTGCGGCCAGATTCGGCGGAAACGGTCTCCGGACGGCTCCATATCCCGTAAATCATCTCATCTTTCACTGTGATACTGAAAACCTGTTCGTTCATAAATTGCCTTTGATAATGTGATTACAGATACTTTCCGTGAGCAGGTCGCTGTCCGTGTCATCCACTTTGTTCCAGAACAGTTCCATTTGCAAACAAAGCGTTTGCATTTCCGGATAAAGGGCGGCTGCTTCCTGTACGGATTTACTCATTTTCCCGTTCAGGGATACGGATACCAGCAGACCTTTTTTTCCGTTTTCCGTTTTTGCCGGATCAACGTCCTGATACCGGGGAGAGAGAAAATCCCGGTACAGGCCCGAACCGATTTCATATCCGTCAAAATCAATGCTTTTCCGACCCTGAAGTTCCTGCAGCAAACCGTCCCGGCTGGAAGTGACGGCGCCATCGGTACAAAGTTCCTTCATCAGTTTGTGACGAAGCGATTTCCGGAGATAATCCGCCGGTTTCAATACCGGCTCTATCCAGATATGCTCCGTTACGTCTCCCGGATGTTCCCGGTCGTAACACTGCGCGAGAAAGGCGCCGAAACGCAACGCCAGCAGATTCAGCCGCTCACATTTCGCCGACGACTTCAGCAGGCCGATAGCCGCATGAATATCCGTCAGCCATTCGTCCAGCCGTACCGTGCCGAAATCACCTTCGCTGTCGCCGCATCCGCGCAGGTCGAACATCAGCACCGGGCAGCCGTGTTGATACAGTTGCCGTGACAGTTCCACCAGTGTGCGGTGAGCGCTTTTCTTTTCTTCGGCAAATGGGTGAATTACCAGATAAGCAGTTGATTTCCGTACTTCCGCTTCGGGAAGAAACATCATGCCGAACAGCTTTGGCGAATTTTCAATAAATAAAGGCGTTTCCATCAATCCATCTGCTCTTTAAAAAGTTGAAAATAAAATCCTTTCTTCTGCAGCAGGGTTTCATGGGAGCCGCTTTCCACGATTGTTCCTTTGTCTAAACAGACGATTTCATCCACGTTCCGGATGGTACTCAACCGGTGGCTAATGATGATCATGGTCTTGTCTGCATATAATGCACAGAGCGCCTCCAGGATGTTCCGTTCGCTGTCCGAATCCAGTGCAGCCGTAGCTTCATCCAGGATGATAATGTCCGCGTTTTTCAGTATGGCCCGTGCTATGGCCATTCGCTGCTGTTGCCCGCCGGAAAGACCGGCGCCGCGATCACCGATCCGGGTATTGAATTTTTCAGGCAGGGATTCGATGTGCGGTGCAATGCCCGCCTGACAGGCCGCTTCCACAAGTTCGTCCGGCAGGCCGTCCGGCCGTCCGTAACGGATGTTGGCCTCGATGCTGTCGTGAAAAAGCTGATTGTCCTGACTGACCCAGGCAATGCGTTGACGCAGGGCGTGAATGTTTATTTGGCGAATGTCCGTATCCCCGATACGGATAACACCCTCTTGCGGGTGGTAGAAGCGGCAAAGCAGGGCGGTCAGCGTACTTTTTCCGCATCCGCTTCCTCCGGCCAGCGCATATTTTTTGCCGTACCGGAAGGTGAAGTCAAGGCCGTTTAAAACGGTGGTATTGTCGTATTTAAAATGGACGTTCCGGAAAATAATGTCCTGCTTCATTTGAATATCGGTTACTGCGCCGTCGCTGTCTTCCGGTTTGATTTCCATCAGATCAAAAATCCGCTGCATGGATACGGCCGCGCGGATGGCGTCGAAATACAGTCCCATCAGGTTACGAAAAGGATCGAAGATACGGTTCATATACTGGATAAAGGCTACCAGCGCTCCTACAGTCATGGCGCCGGCCATAACGGATTTGCCGCCCATGCCGAGAATCAGCAGGGGTACCATCATGGTGAAAAGCATCGTGATGTTCTGCGTGGTGGCTCGCAAACGCACATTTTTGAGATTCAGACCGATCTGTTCCCGGATGTGCCGAAGCAGGTTCTTCTGCTCCAAGTTTTGATGTACGTAACTTTTAATCAGTTTGATATTGGCAAACCGTTCCATGAGGAAACTCAATATGTCGGCGTCCTTTTCGCGGCTTTGTTTGATGGTCTGCTGTATTTTCGGCTGGAACCGGCGCGTGTTCAGGAAAATAAAGGGCATGACGGCCATGGAGACCAGAAACAGTTGCCGGTTCAGGATACACAGCATGATGGCCAGACCGACAATCGTACAGACACTGTTGATAAGCCGTACGACGGTTCCGGTCAGAATGCTCCGGATGCTGTTGACTTCACTGTCTACGCGGTGTACCAGATCGCCGGCCTTGTTTTTGTCGAAAAACGAAACGGGGAGCTGCATCAGGTGGCGGAACAAATCCATCCGGATGTCACGGGTAATATGGTTGCTGACCCATTCAAAGAGGTAATCGGAAAAATAACCGATGACCAGTCGCAGGATATTGATTCCCAACAGGATGAAAAGGATTTCCAGCAGCAGCACAAAGTCATGCGAGGGAAAGACAGTGTCGATGATGATCTTCAGTACATACGGCGAGGCAAGTGTCCCCACACTGGAAAGTATCATCATCAGCAGCAAAACGGTTTCTTTTCCCCAATAGGGTTTGAGATACCTTGCAAAACGGAAAAACAGTCGAAATTTCATGAAACCTGTCCGATTAAAACGTTATCTATTGACTGCAAATGTATGTCATTTAAAAACAGTTGTCAATACCGTTTTTTTGACATCCGGACCGGATTTGAAACCCGTCAGAGGTGAACGTTCGTTGCAGCAGTGCATTTCAAAGGGTCGCAATACTTAATTCCTGCCGAGCCCTGCGTTATATAACGAAAAGTCCTGAAAGGACTGCGGTCGCCGAGTGATTAGTGAGATGAAACCTGCTCTCATGAAACCTGCTCTCATGAAACCTGCTCTCCTGCTGCCTGCAAGGCAGCAGGCTTATTCATTCGTAAAACAGTCAACACCTTTTCGCTATTGACTTACGACTGTGGTACACTGTCCTGAAAAAGGATTTCCGGGTCGATGTCGGCATTGTTTTTCCACGCCACGGTCTTGAAACATACCCTTGCCGTATTGAACATGGCCGGGTCTTTCAAAGCACGGAATACCGGCCCCGCATCCAGGTAAGGCTTCATGTCAAAAAGGCGTTGCTCTCCGTTTTCAAAAGTAAGCAGTAACGTGTAATTTTCCTGCGGAACAACCGCTTTTACTCCCATGTACATGAGTATAACTTATCTTAACGGTTCGATTCTGAACGGCTCTTCTCCATTCCGGCATAAACTCCAGTCGGCGAATAATTCTTCTCTGTGAATTTCAATCCACGCCTGCAGGAAACGCAGATGGCGAGGCGATAAATATCCTTCCATCACTGTTCCGTCGGAAATATCAACAAGGGCCTCTTGCCCCTGGTATTCTACATGAATATGAGGGAGATTATGCTCTTTTGGAGCGTAATACATCCGGATAATCAATCCGAAAAACATGGATATCGTCGGCATATTTTCTTCTTTTTCTGTTAAATTCCGCACTGCAAATATACCATACAATTCTTTTCATGAAACAAAAAAAGTCAGACGCTGCAACCGGGTGCATTTCGGAGAGGGTGTGTCAAAAGTAAAATGAACTCTCCGAGAATTGAATATTTGAAATCACTTTCAGATACCGACCCGAATAAAAAATACGAAAAAGAGGGTGTGTCAAAAGTTTGAACACACCCTCCCCATGCCATCACACGTGACGATAACATTAACCCTTCTTATAAGCTCCCAGATCTTTCGGTTGGAAGTTACCGATGAAGGCGGCATAAGCGGTCACCTTGGCCTGCCCGTACTTCACGAAGATAGCGGCACTCCTGGAATAGCTCTCGCACCGCTGGGCATCCTGGAGCAAGAGGTGGCCGATAATAATATAACCTGCCATCTCGACCAAACGACGAGCGTGGAAATCCACATACTCGGGATCCTCGGCGGCAATCACGGCAGACACGGCTTCCTCGTACGCGGTAGCCATCTCCTTCAATGTCCCGCGCAGGTACTCCTGCTCGGGACGCACGGGAGCCACCTCGTAAACCTCCCGCAACTGCTTTAGGTACTGCCCGGTAGTCACGCCCCGGATAGCCGCCACCACCTGTAGCTGGGAAGTCCCCTCGTAAATATTCGTGATACGGGCATCCCGCACGAAACGCTGAATAGGGTAATCCTTCATATACCCTGACCCGCCGTGGATCTGCAACGCGTCGTACGTGATCTCGTTCGCGTATTCGCTGGCGAACAACTTCAACAACGGGGTATAAAGATCGGCCAGTCGCTGGAAGCGCTTCAACTCCTCCTTCTCCTCTTTACCCAGCGAACGTTCCGCCGAGATACGCGTATACGCCTTATAGATATCCACGAAGCGGCTTGTCTCGTACAAGATCGAGCGCGCGCCCTGCAACTTGGCCTCCATGTTCGCGAGCATCTCGTACACGGCCGGGAACTCGATAATGGCTTTACCGAACTGGAACCGCTCGCGGGCATACTTCAACCCCTCGCGATACGCCGCCTCGGCGATCCCCACGGCTTGGGCACCCACGCCCAAGCGAGCGCCGTTCATCAACGACATCACGTACTTGATCAGTCCCAACTTCCGCTCGCCACACAACTCCGCCGGGGCATCCTTGAACACCAACTCGCAGGTCGGCGAGCCTTTAATACCCAGTTTATTCTCGATACGGCGCACGGTCATTCCCCCTTTTGTCCGGTCATAGATAAACAGCGAGAGGCCGCGACCGTCCTGCGTCCCCTCCTCCGAACGGGCCAGCACCAGCGCTATCTGGGCATCGCCGTTCGTGATAAAACGTTTCACGCCGTTCAACACCCACCGGCCCTCCTTCAAGGTGGCCTTTAGCTGCACCGCCTGCAAGTCCGATCCGGCATCCGGCTCGGTCAGGTCCATCGCGTACGTCTCGCCCTTCGCTCCCCGCGGCAGGAAACGCCGCTTCTGGTCATCATTCGCGAACTCGCGGATCGTCTCCGCGCAATCTTGCAAACCCCAGATATTTCCAAAACCGGCATCGGCCCGCGACACCAACTCGGCGGCCATCACGTAAGGCACGATCGGGAAATTCAGCCCGTCGTACTCCCGCGGCAACGACATGTTATACAACCCCGCTTGAGTCAACACCTCGTGATTTTGCCGCGTGCCGGGAGCGTACTCCACGCGTCCGTTCACCACCCGCGGCCCCTCGGCATCCACCCCTTCGGCGTTCTCGGCCAGCACATCGCCACAAATCTCCCCCACGATCTCCAGCACCTTGTCGTAATTGTCCATCGCATCCTCGAAATCCCTCGGGGCGGTATCGCACTTCCCGGCATCCTGGAAATCCCGCTCCTTCAACGCCACGATCTTCTTCATCAGCGGATGCCCCAGGTGGAACTTTATATCCGCGTTATCTGTATAGAAATTTGCCATAGCTTCTTCTTATTTACTGTTCTTCTTGTAATACTGGATCATCTTCGGGATCACCACGTTCAAATCACCGGTGATCACGTAATCGGCGAACTTGTTAATCGGCGCATCGGGATCGGTATTGATCGCGATCACGATGGCTGACTCTTCCATCCCGGCCGTGTGCTGGATCTGCCCGGAGATACCGCAAGCGACGTACAGTTTCGGACGCACGGTAGTACCCGTCTGTCCTATCTGTCGCTCGTGTTCCGCGAAACCGGCATCCACGGCAGCGCGCGAGGCCCCTATCTCGCCCCCCAGCACGGCGGCCAGCTCGTGCAACAAGGCGAAATTCTCCTTGGAGCCGACCCCGTAACCACCGGAGACAATGATGGAAGCTCCCTTGAGATTCACCTTCGACTTCTCCACGTGACGCTCGATCACCTTCACCACGAGGTCAGTATCATCCAAGAACTCGTCCGCGTTCAAGCGTTTCACCTCCCCGCGGTAAGCCGGATCAAGCACCTCTTTTCTCATCACCCCTTCCCGCACCGTCGCCATCTGGGGCCGGCAATCGGGATTCACGATCGTGGCCACGATGTTCCCGCCAAAGGCCGGGCGAATCTGGTAGAGCAAATTCTTGTACTCCTGCTTGCTCTTGGCCTCCGTGTAATCCCCGATCTCGAGACTCGTGCAATCGGCCGTCAAACCGCTGTGCAACGCCGACGAAACGCGAGGGCCCAAATCACGCCCCACGCTCGTGGCACCCATCAGGGCCACCTGCGGTCTCTCCTCCCCGAAAAGTTTCACCAGCACCTTCGCGTGAGGAAGCGTCGTATAAGGTGCCAAGCGGGCATCATCGCCCACCCAGACGACATCCGTGCCGTACGGGAACAACTGCTTCTCGATTCCCGCTACTCCATGTCCCAGCACGACGGCCTCCAGTTTCACTCCCAACCGGGAGGCAAGCGTGCGCCCCTTCGTCAATAGCTCGAGACTCACGTCGGCTACCGCGCCGTCCTCTATCTCACAATATACAAATACACTATTCATGTCAATCCAATTTAAAATTCAAACTCGAGTCACCCGATCGTGTGATTCGTGATCAACTCCCTCATCAACGCGTCCATTTCGGCATCGACGGCAGGAATCACCCTGGACTCCTTGGCCTGGAACACCACGTTCTCGATGGCCTTGACCTTGGTCGGGGAGCCACTCAACCCCAACTCGCGTGCCTCACACCGGATATCATTCACGCTCCACTCCGTCAACTTCAGGTAAGGACGCTCGTTCACCAACGAGAAATAATCCTCCGAGGCATCCTGCGCCTCCTGTGCCGCCTTCGCGTACTTATATTTCATTACCAGCCGGGCGTTCCTCGGGCGACAAGGGGCCGCTGATCCGTTGATCGTTACCACGGCCGGGATCGGGCACTCCACCACCTCCACGCCGCGCTCCAGGCGGCGCCGGATCCGCATCGTGCCATTTTTGATCTCCTGTATCTCCTCGGCATAGGTCACCTGCGGCAACCCCAGTTTCTCGGCTACCTGCGGCCCTACCTGTGCCGTATCCCCATCAATCGCCTGGCGACCGCAGACGATCAAGTCGTACTTCACGTTCAGCAACGCTCGCGAGAGAGCGTACGACGTCGCCAGCGTGTCCGACCCGGCAAACGCGCGATCCGACAGCAGGTAACCACCATCCGCCCCGCGGTACATCGCCTCCCGGATAATCTCCGCCGCGCGCCCGGGTCCCATCGTCAGCACGTGCACCGTGCTCCCCGCGAAGGCATCTTTCAGGCGCAACGCCTGTTCCAGGGCGTTCAAGTCCTCCGGGTTAAAAATGGCAGGGAGTGCCGCACGGTTCACGGTACCATCCGCCTTCATGGCATCCTTCCCCACGTTTCTCGTGTCGGGGACTTGCTTCGCCAGAACCACAATCTTCAATTCTTTCATACGTTTTAAACATTATTGGTTGATACATTTTACCAACGGTAAACAAAGGGACAAAGATAGTACTTTTCTATAAACCCGAAAACAGCCCGTCACGATCGACTCATCTCCCCAAAACGACCGTATCATTTAGAAAAAAGGACTCACCCGCTCATTTTTAACAAACTCTTAACGGAGCAGGTTTAAACTTTTGGGCACTTTTGATGTCAATTATTGCGTGGCCCGCGGAAGGGTAGGTTTTTAACGAAACGGGAAAAAGCCTCTTGAAGTATCAGTAATAGTATAGAACATGAACAAAATCGTGAAGCGAGTTATACAAGTGGGAACGCCGCTTGTTGTCGTGGGAGTGTTGCTCGTCCCCCGCGTGGGACTCTTCCCTACCTCTTCGTCCGCAACCGCCATCGCTCCCCGTGGCGGGGCAGGCGCGTTGCCCGTGACCGGTATTGTCGCCCAGCTCACGAAAGCCGTCGACCGCTACCCCGTCAACGGGGAGTTGTACCCCAACCAGGTGGTGGAGCTGGTCTCCGAAACCGTTGGCAAGGTGGTCACGGTGAACTTCAACGACGGGCAACGGGTGAAGAAAGGCGACCTGCTGCTAAAGGTGGATGACTCCGACCTGCAGGCGCAACTCGCGCGCTCCACGTACCAGAAACAACTGCTGGAGGCCAAACTCGAACGGCAACGACAACTGCTCGACCGGGAGTCGGTGAGCCTCGAATCGTACCAGGAGCTGGAGACGGAATACAAGATACTGCTTGCCGACATCGAGTTGTTGCAGGTGAAGATCCATCGCACCGAGATACGCGCCCCCTTCGACGGGCAAATCGGTTTCCGGCACGTGAGCGAGGGGAGCCACGTGCAACAAAACACGCCGATCGCCACGCTGACCGATAACTCGGTGCTGCGCATCGAGTTTTATCTCCCCGAGCAGTACTGGAACACCCTCTCGCCCGGCAAGAAGGTGACGTTCCACGCCCGCGGCATCGACAGCGACATCGTGGCCGAGATCTGTTCGATCGACCCGCAGGCGGATGCCGCCACGCGCAAGGTGCTGGTGCGCGGGCGCTACGAGAATCGCGCGAACCTCCTCGCCGGGCTGTTCCTCGACGGGGAGATTATCTTCTCCGACGAGGAGTATATCCGGGTGCCGACGGAAGCCGTTGTACCGGAGATGGCCGGGAAGCGCCTCTGGGTGGTACGGAACGGCAAGGCTACCAGCGTCCCGATCAAGATCGAGAGCCGCGACAACCGCGCCGTGGAGGTTACCGCCGGCATCCACGTCGGCGACACGGTGCTGACCAGTGGCCTGATGCAACTCCGCGAGGGAGCGACCGTGAACGTGCGTTTGTAACCATCGCCCCATGAGCATCTCCTCTACAAGTATCAAACGCCCCGTCCTGGCGACGGTCGTCAACCTGGTGCTGGTCATCCTCGGGGTGATCGGCTACACCTACCTCGGCATCCGGGATTACCCGAGCGTCGATCCACCCATCATCACCGTCTCGGCAAGCTACGTGGGGGCCAACGCCGACGTGATCGAGACGCAAGTCACCGAACCACTGGAGGCCGCGCTGAACGGCATCCCCGGCATCCGGTCGTTGAGCAGCGCGAGCCGCGACGGGTCGAGCCGCATCACCGTCGAGTTTCACCTGGGAGTAGACCTCGAGACCGCCGCCAATGACGTGCGCGACAAGGTCTCCGGCGTGCAACGCCGCTTGCCGCGGGACATGGATCCGCCTACCGTCTCGAAGGCTGATGCCGACTCGCAACCGATCTTCGGCATCTCGCTGTGGAGCAGCCAGCGCGACCTGATCGCGCTCAGCGGTTACGCCGAGAATTACTACAAGGAACGCCTCCAGACGATCGCCGGCGTGAGCAACGTCGACATCTGGGGCGAGAAACGCTACTCGGTGCGCCTGCGCATCGACCCCTCGCGCCTGGCCGCCCACGGCCTGACACCCATGGACGTGCAGGCGGCCGTGAATCGCGAGAACATCGAACTCCCGTCCGGGCGCATCGAAGGGGATAACACCGAGCTGACCATCCGCACGCTCGGCCGCCTGATGACGATCGAGGATTTCAATAACCTGGTGGTTTCGCGGAAAGGCAACAAGGTGGTGCGCTTTCGCGATATCGGCACGGCAGAAGTCGACGCGGAAAACACGCGTAGCGTCTCGAAACGCAACGGGGTACCGATGGTCAACTGCGTGCTGATCCCGCAGCCGGGTGCCAACTACATCGACATCGTCGACAGGGCCTACGAGGTGATGGCCGACCTCGAACGCGACCTCCCGACAGACATCGAGGCGAGCATCTCGTTCGACAACACGCTCTTCATTCGCGACTCGATCCAGGAGGTGGAACACACGATCATCGAGGCGTTCATCATGGTTGTCCTTATCATCTTCGTCTTCCTGAGGAGCTGGCGCACGACGCTGATCCCCGTGTTGACGATCCCCGTGTCGTTGGTGGCCTCGTTCTTCGTCATGTACATCGCCGGGTTCTCGATCAACATCCTGACGCTGTTGGCGCTGGTGCTGGCCATCGGGCTGGTGGTGGACGACGCGATCGTGATGATGGAAAATATCTACACGAAGGTCGAGGAGGGGATGTCCCCCGTGCAAGCCGGTTTTAAGGGCGCGGGCGAGATCTTCTTCGCCATCGTCGCCACGACAGTCGTGCTCGTGGCCGTCTTTATCCCGATCGTCTTCTTAGAGGGGACGACGGGACGGCTCTTCCGCGAGTTCAGCCTCGTGATCGCGGGTGCCGTCGCCGTGTCGGCCTTCGTGGCGTTGACCTTCACGCCGATGATCTCCACGAAACTCGTGAGCCGCAAGAGTAGCGAGGGGTGGCTCTACCGGAAGACGGAGCCGTTCTTCACGGGGATGAACGCCCTCTACCGGCGATGGCTGGATAACTTCCTCCGCGTGCGCTACTGGGGGTTGATCATCATTGGCATCACGGGCGTGCTGATTGTCTGCCTGTGGCAAGCACTACCCGCCGAGATGGCACCGGTGGAGGATCGCTCCAGCATCCGCGTCAATTCAACCGCCCCGGAAGGCACCACCTTCGAGTACATCGACCGCTACGCCGACGAACTCTCCGCGTTCGTGGAGACGAGCGTGCCCGAGCAAGACCGCATCGTGAGCTTCGTCGGGGGCGGCGGCACGAATCGCGCGAATCTCAACGTGTGGCTCCTCCCGCCGGACAAGCGACAACGCTCGCAGCAAGCGATCGCCGACGAACTCGCCGTGCAGGTGCGGCAGTTCACCGGTGCCCGGACGATCGTCTCCCAGCAACAGACCTTCGGCGGGGGGCGCGGCGGCCTGCCCGTCTCCTACGTCATCCAGGCCAAGAACCTCGAGGCGCTGAAGGAGATACTCCCGCGCTTCATGGACGAGGTGGGACAAAGCACGGCTTTCTCCGCGTCGGATGTCGACCTGAAGTTCACCAAGCCCGAGTTAACGATCCGCATCGACCGCCACAAGGCCGGCGTTATGGGTGTCTCCGTGCAGGACATCGCGCAAACGCTCCAGCTGACGATGAGCGAACAACGCGTCGGGTACTACATCATGAACGGGAAACAATACCAGATACTGAGCCAGCTCGACCGCGCGAACCGCAATAAACCGGACGACCTGAAGCGCATCTACGTGCGCAATAACGAGGGGCAACTGATCCACCTCGACAACCTGATCTCCGTCGAGGAGAGTTCCATGCCACCGCAGTTGTTCCGCTACGACCGTTTCGTCTCCGCCACCGTCTCAGCGGGGCTTGCCCGGGGCGTGACCATCTCGCAAGGCCTCGCGGAGATGGACCGCATCGCCGCGCGGGTGCTGAACGAGGAGTTCAAGACTACCCTTTCCGGCAGTTCAAAGGATTTCGTCGAAAGCTCTTCCAGCTTGATGTTCGCCTTTATGCTGGCGCTGGTGTTCATTTACCTGGTGTTGGCCGCGCAGTTTGAAAGCTTCCGCGACCCGCTGATCATCATGTTCACCGTTCCGCTGGCACTGGGCGGCGCGTTGATCGCCTTGTGGTACTTCCAGCAAACCATGAATATCTTCAGCCAGATCGGGATCATCATGTTGATCGGGTTAGTGTCGAAGAACGGCATCCTGATCGTCGAATTTGCCAACCAGCGCAAACTGGCCGGTCTATCCATGCAAGAGGCCGTCCGCGAGGCCTCCGTGGCACGCCTGCGCCCCATCCTGATGACCAGCCTCGCCACCGTCCTGGGCATTCTTCCCATGGCCATGGCCTCGGGAGCGGGGGCCGAGAGCCGCATCGCCATGGGCATTGCCGTGATCGGCGGGATGATCTTCTCCACGTTGCTGACGCTATTCGTCATCCCGGCCATGTATACCTACCTCTCGACCAAACACGCCCGCGTGATCGAAGAAGAAGAAAAATAACCCATACCATGAACACGATCAAGAATACCCGCGTGACCCTGTTGCTTGTCGCCCTCCTCTTGCCCGCCACGGCTTGCCCGCAAAAGCGAGACCTGGCCGAATGTATCACACGCGCCATCGAGTCGAATTTCGCGCTCAAGATCAAGCGCAACACCGCAGCCATGGCCCGCGAGAACGCGAACCTCTCCCCCTTCCTCCCCTCCATCGAGGCCACCGCCCGCCAGAACCAGGCCACAAACGACACCCGCAGGGAGAGTAACTCCGGGACAATCACCCGCACGGACGGGGTCGCCACCAACAGCTACTCCGCCGGGGTCGCCCTCCAGTGGCGCCTCTTCGACGGCCTCGACATGTTCGCCACGCGCGACCGCCTCCGGGAATTGGAGAGCCTCGGCGAGTTGACCCTGCAACACGAGATCGAGGCGCTCGTCGTCCGGGTCTGCTCCCTGTACTACGACGTTGTCGTCCAACAATACCGCTTGGAGGCGACGCGACACACCCTCGCCCTCTCCCGCGAACGCTACGAGGATGCCCAGTTCCGCCACGGCATCGGCAAGATCTCCGGCCTCGAGGCCAGGCAAGCGATTGTAGACCTGCACGCCGACAGTTCCGCCCACGTCCGCCAAGAGGAACAGGTGAAAAACGCCTACATTGAGCTTAACAAGACGATGAACGTCAACCTGCAACTCACCGCCTACGTGCGAGATACCCTCGTGATGGGAACACCACCATCGCCGGATGTACTGGAAAAACAGGCCATCAACAACAACAAACTCCTCGCGATCGCGCGCGGCGAACAACGCATCTCCGAACTGGACTACCGGAAGAGCCGCGCCCTTTTCCTGCCCACCCTCGACTTCTCCTCCGGTTACAACTACACCCTAACGGGCACCCCCGCCGCGGACCCTCGCCTCAACCGGACGAACGGCCCCTACTGGGGATTCTCCGCGACCATCCCGATTTTCAACAAGACGCTCAACCGCGCGCGCGCGCGCAACGCCCGGCTGGAGGTAGAGAACAGTGCCTGGTCCTACCGCGAGACGGAGCAGGAGTTGCTCAGCGACCTGGCCCTCGTCCACAACGCTTACAAGAGTAACCTGCTCGTGGTGAGTTTCGAGAGCGAGGGGGCCGACATCGCCGGTACCAACCTCGATGAGGCCTTGGCCATGTTCAAGCTCGGGGCGCTCTCGGGCATCGACTTCCGGCAATTCCAGCAGAGCTACATTAACGCCGTCGACCGCAAATTCTCGGCCATGTACCAGGCGAAGATGTCCGAACTTGCCCTCCTGCTCATCAGCGGCACGGTGGCGGAACTCTTCACTTCTCTTCAATAAAACGCCATGAAACACGATTGGAAACCGGGGAACATGATCTATCCCTTGCCCGCCGTGCTGGTAAGTTGCGGGGCGACTCCCGACGAGTACACGCTTCTGACCATCTCGTGGGTAGGCACGCTCTGTTCCGAACCGCCCGTATGCTACATTTCCGTGCGCCCGGAGCGCCACTCGTACGCGCTCCTTGACCGCCACCGCGAGTTTGTCATCAACCTGACGACGGAGGCGATGGCCCGGGCAACGGACTGGTGCGGCGTTCGGTCGGGCCGAGACTACAACAAGTTCCGGGAGACGGGCCTCACGCCCGGCCGGGCAACGGTGGTGCACGCGCCCACCATCGAGGAGTCGCCCGTCTGCATCGAGTGCCGCACGCGGGAGATCATCCCCCTCGGTTCACACCACGCGTTTATCGCTGACATCCTCAACGTGCAGGCCGACGACAAATACCTGCACCCGGTCACCGGGAAGTTCGACCTTGCCGCCGCCCTCCCGCTGGTCTACCTCCACGGGGAGTACTTCTCGCTGGGTACCCCGATCGGCAAGTTCGGCTGGTCGGTGGAGAAAAAGAAAAAATAGCCGGCGCACCCGGATTCGGGATAAACACTTTGGGAATCCTGTCCCCCATGAATGGTAAAAGAACCTTGCCGGATGTGTTCTCCTTGCCTTACTTTTACGGTGCATTTTTATATTATCAAGATGAAAACAATTCTTTTTCTACTACTGTTCAATGCCGGGGCATTTACCGGTTGCCTCTCCGCGCGGCAAGCGCCTGACGACGAACAACAGGGACCAGAGACGCGACAAGTGGCCGCCTTTCCCGGTGCCGAGGGCGGGGGTAAATACACATCGGGGGGGCGCGGGGGAGAAATTTACACCGTGACAAGCCTAAAAGACGACGGTAGCAAAGGGACGCTCCGCTGGGCCTTGCAACAGAGAGGCCCGCGCATCATCGTCTTCGCCGTTGCCGGGTGGATCACGTTACAACGTTCATTAGACATCAACAACGGGGACGTGACGATCGCCGGGCAAACCGCCCCGGGAGACGGCATCGGGCTGAGGGATTACCCGATGAAAGTGAAGGCCGATAACGTGATTATCCGCTACCTCCGCTTCCGTTTAGGCGATGCCCAAGAGACGCAGGAGGACGCTATCAGCGGGATACGGGTCTCGCGCTTGATCGTCGATCACTGCTCCATGAGCTGGAGCATCGACGAGTGTGCCTCCTTTTACGATAACACCCATTTCACGATGCAATGGTGCATCATCGCCGAAAGTCTCCGCTCCTCCACCCACGCGAAGGGCGAACACGGCTTTGGCGGCATCTGGGGAGGAAACCAGGCCACGTTCCACCACAACTTGCTGGTGCATCATAGCAGCCGCACCCCGCGCTTCTGCGGGAGTCGTTACACCGGCAAACCCGACGAGGAGAGCGTCGACTTTCGCAATAACGTGATCTATAATTGGGGGCCTGTCAACGGCGCGTACGCCGGCGAGGGAGGCAGCTACAACATCGTCAACAACTACTACAAACCGGGGCCTTCGACCGCTACCGCCAAGCGGCTCGTCAACCGCGTCTTCCAGCCGAATTACGACGACGGGTCGCAACAGAACGCGAAGGGCACGTGGGGGCGCTTCTACCTCTCCGGGAACTATTTCGATGCCTCCTCCCCGCACCTCCCCACGGGGTGGCACGCGCTGTTGGCCACCGTCAACACGGATAACTGGGCGGGGATGCATCCCCACGACACCAGCCAATACTGGCAAGGGTGGAAGAGCATACGTGCCGACGACGAGTTCACGATCGGCGAGACCGCGTTCACGCGGACGGCACGGGAGGCCTACGAGGCCGTGCTGCAAGAGGCCGGGGCATCGCTGTCGAGGGATGCCGTGGACAAGCGTCTCGTGGAGGAGACGCGCGCGGGCACTTACACGTACACCGGCTCGAGGGGCAGCCGGTTCGGCCTCATTGACTCGCAGGAGGACGTGGGCGGGTGGCCCGAGCTGAAAGGAGGAAAGGGTGCCCAGGATACAGACGGGGACGGGATGCCCGACGAATGGGAGAAGGCAAAGGGGTTAGACCCGAAGATAGATAACTCGGCCCTCTACTCGCTCGACACGGGGTATACCAACATCGAGGTCTACCTGAATGAAAAGGCCTCGCGGCAATCGTAAACACGTAAAATAGACAAGCCTTATGACGATAAAAACATTTTTTAGCCACCTACTCCTGCTGCTCGTGTGTCAATCGTGCGCCAACACCCCGAAGCACCACCCGTGGCAAGAGATGGAACGCGTGTTAGCCCGGATCGTTCCCCCGCGTTTCCCGGGGCAATCATGGAACGTGCGTGATTTCGGGGCCGGCGAGGGGCAGGATATCACGCGGGCGATCGCCGCGGCAATCGCGGCGTGTCACGCCGCGGGCGGGGGGAGCGTGATCATCCCCGCGGGAGAGTACGTTACCGGCGCGATCACGTTGAAATCCAACGTGAACCTGCACCTCTCCGAGGGCACGCTCCTGAAGTTCTCCACCAACCCGAAGGATTATACTCCCTTCGTGCTCTCCCGCTGGGAGGGGATCGACTGCTACAACTACTCCCCGCTGATCTACGCGCGCGGGGCGGAAAACGTGGCCGTGACGGGCAAAGGCGTGCTGGACGGGCAGGCAGACAACGCGCGCTGGTGGCCCTGGAAAGGGAGCCGGGAGCACGGCTGGCAACCCGGCATGTCGAGCCAACACTTCCGTCCGGGCAGCCCGGCGGGCCGCGAGCGGCTGGCAAGGATGAACGAGGAGCGCGTGCCCGTGGAACAACGCGTGATGGACGAAGAGGATTGCTTGCGTCCCCCCTTTATCCAGTTTCTCGACTGCAAGAATGTCCTGATCGAGGGGATCACGATCACGCGCGCGCCTTTTTGGCTGATACATCCACTGCTGTGCGAGAACGTGACGATACGGGAGGTGCGCCTGGAGAGTCACGGGCCGAATAACGACGGGTGTGACCCGGAATCCTGCCAGGATGTCCTGATCGAGCGCTGTTATTTCAACAACGGGGACGATTGCATCGCCATCAAGTCGGGGCGCGACAACGACGGGCGGACATGGAACGTGGCGAGCGAGAACATCATCGTGCGGGACAACGTCATGCGCAACGGCCACGGGGGAGTCGTCATCGGGAGCGAGGTATCGGGGAATTGCCGGAACGTGTGGGTGGAAAATTGCGAGATGAATAGCGCGAACCTCGACCGGGTGATCCGCATCAAGTCCAACGCCGTCCGGGGAGGGGTGATCGAGAATATCTTCGTGCGGGACATCCGCGTGGGAGAGTGCAAGGAGGCCATCTTCCGCGTGGAGATGAAGTACGAAAAAGTGGTGGATGGCCCTTACTTGCCGGTGGTCAGGAATATTCATCTCGAAAACATCTCCTGTCGCAAGAGTCGCTATGGCTTGTTTATCGACGGCTTCGCGGATCGCAATCAAGTGTATGATGTATTCGTAAAAAATTGTACCTTTGAGGGTATCCAGGACAGAACACCCAACCGGATCACCGGTGCCGGGAACGTCGCTTTTGATCGGGTGTTTATCAACGGACAAAAGATAGAATCCGCTAATATCACAAATCATGAAAGACTTTAACAACGAGCACTTTTTATTACAGACGGCTACCGCCGAACGGCTCTATCACGAGCACGCGGCGAAGATGCCGATCATTGATTATCATTGTCACCTGAACCCGGAGTACATCGCGCGGGATCACGTCTTCGACAACCTCTCGAAGGTGTGGCTGGAGGGCGACCACTACAAGTGGAGGGCCATGCGCACGAACGGCGTGGAGGAGCGGTTCTGCACGGGGAAAGATACCTCGGACTGGGAGAAGTTCGAGAAGTGGGCAGAGACGGTGCCTTACACGATGCGAAACCCGCTGTACCACTGGACGCACCTGGAGTTAAAGACGGCTTTCGGCGTGACGAAATTGCTGGGGCCAGCGACGGCCAGGGAGATCTACGATACCTGCTCGGGGATGCTGCGCTCGCCCGGTTACTCGTGCCGGGGGCTGATGTTGAAGTACCGCGTGGAGACGGTCTGCACCACGGATGACCCGGTGGATAGCCTCGAACACCACGCGCGATGCAAGGCAGACGGGTTCGCGGTGAAGGTGTTGCCGACGTGGCGACCGGACAAGGCGATGGCCGTGGAGTCGCCGGGGGGCTTCCGCGCGTACGTGGAGAAGCTGTCCGAGGTATCCGGGACGCGGATCGACACGTTCGACGACTTGATCGCCGCGCTGCGCGCGCGTCACGACTTTTTCGCCGCGGCGGGGTGCCGCCTCTCGGATCACGGCATCGAGGAGTTTTACGCCGAGAAGTACACGGCGAAAGAGATCGCTACCCTATTCAACAAGGTGTATGGCGGCACGGCGTTGACTCCCGACGAGGTGTTGAAGTTCAAATCGGCGATGCTCGTGGAGTTCGCCATCATGGACTGGGAAAAGGGGTGGACGCAGCAGTTCCATTACGGGGCGATCCGCAACAACAACACGAAGATGTTCCGTCTCCTCGGCCCGGACACGGGTTTCGACTCGATCGGCGAGTTCAACACGGCCCAAGCGATGGCCCGGTTCCTCGACACGCTGGCGCTGCAGGGCAAGTTGACGAAGACGATCCTCTACAACTTGAACCCGTGCGCGAACGAGGTGATCGCGACGATGCTGGGAAACTTCCAGGACGGGACAGTGCCCGGGAAGATCCAGTTCGGGTCGGGCTGGTGGTTCCTCGACCAACGCGACGGCATGGAAAAACAACTGAACGCCCTCTCGTTGCTGGGCCTGTTAAGCCGGTTTGTCGGCATGTTGACCGACTCCCGGAGTTTTCTCTCTTATCCCCGCCACGAGTATTTCCGTCGGACACTCTGTAATTTGCTGGGGAACGACGTGGAGCAAGGGTTACTCCCGGCGAGCGAGTTGCCGTTTATCGGGCAGGTTGTCGAGAATATATGTTATCATAATGCCAAAAATTACTTTAACTTCTGACACGTGAAAGAACTGAATAAAACGACCGTGCACAAGCCGCTCTTGCCGGTGAAAGTGTTGCAATTCGGGGAGGGGAACTTCCTGCGTGCCTTCGTCGACTGGATGATTGACATCGCGAACGAACGGGGTGTCATGCACCACGGCGTGGTGATCGTCCAGCCCATCGACAAGGGGATGACCGACGCGTTGAACCGGCAAGACGATCTCTATCACGTCTACTTAGAGGGTATCCGGGAGCGAAAAACCGTCAAGGAGATCCGGCTCGTGACCTGCATACAGGATGCCGTGAATCCCTACGCGGAGTACGACCGGTACGAGCACTATTTCCTAACCCCCGGGCTGGAGACCATCATCTCCAACACCACGGAGGCAGGCATCCGGTACGAGGAGGGGGAGGATATCTTCGCGGAACCGCCCGCCTCGTACCCCGGCAAGATAACGGCCTTGCTCTACAAGCGCTTCAAGCACTTTAACGGGGATCCGGAACGGGGGTTGACGGTGATATGCTGTGAACTGATAGAGAATAACGGGAGCACGCTCCGGGAGCACGTGCTCCGGCACGCGCGGGCCAACCGCTTAGAGGAAGCATTCGTTCGCTGGGTCAACGCGCATTGCCGCTTCTGCGACACGCTGGTCGACCGCATCGTCACCGGCTTCCCGCGCGAAAATATCGACGAGATAAAAGCGGAGCTGGGGTACAACGACAACCTCGTGGTGAAGGCGGAGTACTACCACTTGTGGGCGATTGGCGGGGCAGCCCACGAGGAGGTACGCGCCCGTTTCCCGCTTGACCGGGCGGGCTTACACGTCTTGTACATGCCCGACATCAAGCCGTTTCGCGATAAAAAAGTGCGCGTCCTGAACGGCTCGCACACGGCGATGGTGCCCGTGGGCTTGCAGCTGGGATGCGAGACGGTGATGGATGCCTTTCGGAACCCGCTCGTGGAGCGCTATATCAACGCGCTGGTCGCGCGCGAGGTGTTACCGGTGATCGACGAGGAGCGGGAGGAGCTGGAGTCCTTCGCCGCGGGTATCCTGGAGCGCTTTTACAATCCCTGCATACGCCACGCGTTGCGTAGCATCTCGCTGAACTCGTTATCGAAGTGGGAAGCGAGGAACTTCCCGACGGTGCTCGATAACCTCGAGAAGGCCGGGAAAGTGGCCGAGTACTCCCTCTTCTCGTTAGCGGCGCTCCTGGTGCTGTACAGCGGCCACGCCCCCGTCCCCTTTACTCCCGACGACACCCCCGGGCACGTGGCGTTCATCCGGCAACACTGGAATAACGAGGAGGTGGAACGCGGCGTGCGCGAGATCATCGAGAACAAGCAGATCTGGACGGTGCCGCTGGCCTCCGTGCCCCCGCTGATCCCTACCGTGGCGAAGTTCGCGCGCACGATACTGGACGAGGGGATGGAACAAGCGTTGACCCAGCTACTGTCATGAAACGCTTCTTGAAAATAGACCCGGCGGATAACGTGGCCGTGGCGCTGGAACCGCTGGTCGCGGGGGAACGCGTGGAGGTGGAGGGAGAGGAGATCGTCATCCGCGAGGCGATCGAGAGCGGCCACAAGTTCGCCTTGCGCGGCCTCGCGCCGGGGGAGAAGATCGTGAAATACGGTTACTCGATCGGTCACGCCACCGCGGGCATCTCTCCCGGCGAGCGGGTGCATGCGCACAACCTGGAAACGAACCTGTCGGACACCCTGACGTACGATTATCAACCCGTGGAGAGCTCCCTGCCCCTCCCCTCCTCTCCTCCCCCGGCCGTGCTGGGCTACCGGCGCGCGGACGGACAGATGGGGATCCGCAACGAGCTGTGGGTGATCCCCACGGTGGGCTGCGTGAACGGGCAGGCGCGGGCCATCGTCGAGCGCGTGAAGCGGGAAGTGGATCTCGCGCGCGTGGATGACGCGTGTGCCTACACCCACCCCTACGGCTGCTCCCAGCTGGGAGACGATCACGCGCGCACGCGGGCGGCCCTGGCAGCGATGATCCGTCACCCCAACGCCGGGGGGGTCCTCGTGCTGGGCCTGGGGTGCGAGAATAACCAGGTGGCCGACCTCCAGCGGGAACTCGGCGCGTGGGACGAGGAACGGGTACGCTTCCTGATCGCGCAGGAGGTGGAGGACGAGGTGGAGAGCGGCTTCGAGATCGCCCGGGAGCTGGTCGCGAAGATGCAGGAGGATCGCCGGGAACCGCTCCCCGTGTCCCGGCTGAAAGTGGGCTTGAAGTGCGGCGGGAGCGACGGCTTCTCCGGTATCACGGCGAACCCGCTCGTCGGGTGGTTCTCCGACTGGCTGATCGCGCGCGGCGGAACAACCGTGTTGACGGAGGTGCCGGAGATGTTCGGTGCCGAGACGCTCCTGATGGCACGAGCCGTCGACGTGGCCGTTTTCGAGAAAACCGTCCGCCTGATCAACGATTTCAAAACGTACTTCCGCGCGTTCGATCAACCCGTCCACGAGAATCCATCGCCCGGCAACAAAAAGGGCGGCATCACCACGCTGGAGGAGAAATCGCTGGGGTGCGTGCAGAAGGGAGGCCGGGCCAGCGTGGTGGACGTGTTGCCTTACGCCCGGCCGGTGGTGAAGCCGGGGTTAAACCTCCTGCAAGCCCCCGGCAACGACCTGGTGGCCTCCTCGGCCTTGGCCATATCGGGCTGCCAGATCGTGCTCTTCACCACCGGACGGGGCACCCCCTTCGGCAGTTTCGTGCCGACGATGAAGATCTCCACCCACCCGGCGTTGGCCCGGCGCAAGCCCGGCTGGATTGACTTTGACGCGGGGACACTGCTGGAGGAGGAGGGACGGGACGAGGTGCTGGAACGGTTCATCGACTACCTCCTCCGGGTAGTCAACGGCGAGCGGGTGAAACACGAGCGCGCCGGCTTCAAAGAGATCGCGATTTTCAAGACCGGCGTAACGCTATAACATAAACCAGGATGAAACGAAATAGGATGATACTCGCGTGGCTGCTCTGCGCGGCGGCCTGCGCGGGAACACGCCCGCGAGAGCGGGTGATCGTCGTCGCGCAAGACGGGAGCGGCGACCACGCGACGCTGGCGGCGGCCTTCCGCGCGCTGCCCGATGACCCGGCGGAATGGAGAACGATCCGCGTGAAACCGGGGGTGTACAAGGAGAAGCTGGTGCTGGACGTTCATAAAGACAAGGTGAAGATCGCCGGCGAGGATCCCTTGACGACGATCATCACGTGGGACGACCACGCCGGCAAGGTCACGGGCGGGGACACGATCCACACCTACACCTCTTACACCCTCTCCGTGCGCGCCGACGACGTGATCCTCGAGAACATCACCATCGAGAACAGCGCCGGCCCCGTCGGCCAGGCCGTGGCGTGCGAGACGCGGGGCGACCGCGTCCGCTTCACGAACTGTCGCCTCGTGGGCAACCAGGACACCTTCTTCACGCGGGGGGCCGTGAGCCGCGTCTACCTGGAACGCTGCTACATCGAGGGTACCACGGATTACATCTTCGGCCCCTCGATCGTCCTCTTCGACAGTTGTCATCTCCACTCGAAGAAGAACTCCTACATCACGGCGGCCTCGACCACCGAGCGCAACACGTACGGTTACGTCTTCCGGGATTGCCGCCTCACGGCCGCGCCGGGGGTCACGCGCCTGTACCTGGGTCGCCCGTGGCGCTCCTTCGCCAAGACGGTCTTCATCCGTTGCGAGCTGCCGGCGGCGATCGCCCCGGCCGGGTGGGACAACTGGCGATCGCCCGAGAAAGAGAAGACGGCCTACTACGCCGAATACCGCTCGACCGGCGCGGGGGTCGCTCCCGGTGAGCGGGTCGCGTGGAGCCACCAGTTGACCGACGAGGAGGTCGCCGCCTACGCGCCGCGCCGCGTCTTTGCCAAAAATACCGGCGGGGAGCCTTTCCCCGGCGACTGGGATATCGAACAGTAAACTAAGGAAGAAATGAAAAAAATCATGATCATCACCTGCCTCTGCGCGCTCGTTCTCGGCGCGCGCGTACCGGGCGAAGAGGTGAACGCGACGTGCGAGGTGTACAACCCCGGCCCGCGGGAAAGGGTAGACGCCCCGGTAGTCATCGACCTGCGCGCGATGAAGCTCGACTTCACCGTCCGGTCGGCCCTCGTCATCGGCCCGCGGGGGAGAGAGATCCCCTCGCAACTCGACGACCTGGACGGCGACCGGGTGGCCGACGAGTTATCGTTCGTGATGGACGTGCCGCCGCGGGGCAGGGAGACGCTCAAGATCACCTTCTCCCCGGAACGCCCCGCGACGGCGTACCCGTCCCGCGTGCACGCCCAGATGCTGATAAGCGACAAAAAGGGGAAACACGTGCCGGTGCAAGCGATCACCATCCCCGGCGGCAGCTCCATTTACAACCAGTTGCACCACCACGGGCCAGCGTTCGAGTCGGAACTGGTGGCCTACCGCCTCTATTTCGACCGGAAACAGACGGTGGACATCTACGGCAAGTTCAACAAGGGGCTCGAGATCGAGGCCTCCGGCTTCTACCCCACGGACGAGCAGCTGGCCCGCGGCTTCGGTGACGATGTCCTGCGCGTCGGCAACAGTTGCGGCGCGGGCACGCTGAAGGGGTGGGACGGCACGCGGGCGACCCACGTGGAACCGGTGGCCACCCGCGCGGAACGGGTAGTGGCCAGCGGCCCCGTCCGCGCCGTGGTAGAGGTGGAAGTCAACGAGTGGAAGCACGGGGGCGCGACGCTCGACATGGTGACCCGCTACACGCTCTACGCCGGCCACCGCGACCTCGTGGTAGAGGTTTTCTTTCGCTCGCCCCCCGGCGACGAGCTGTTTTGCACCGGTGTACAGAATATCAAGGGATCGCTCTCCTTCTCCGACCACGCGGGCCTGATCGCTTGCTGGGGAACGGACTGGCCGGTGAACGACACCGTCAAGTACGCCAAAGAGACCGTCGGCCTGGCCACGTGCATCCCGGCGCGTTATCTCCGCTCGGAGGTGAAGGACTCGCTAAACTACCTTTACATCCTCGCCGCCCCCGGCGAGAAGTACATCCGCTACCACGTCACCTTCACCTCCCTGAAGGAACGCTTCGGGTACAAGACCCCGGAAGCGTGGTTCACCCACGCCCGCGCGTGGAAAGAGGAGCTGGAGAACCCGCTGGAGGTGAACGTCGCCCGCGCCCCCCGCACCCGCACGTTGTAGGGGCGAGGTTCGCTCGCCCCGTGTCCCGCGTCCCGGGGGCGGGAAGCGGTCAACGGGGAGGTACCGTTCCCCGTTTTTTCATTCCCCGGTGTCGCGGATCGTTCGAGAACGACGCGAGGGCGAAACCCGGAAACGGCATGGAACGGACCATGCAGGGGCGGGGTTGGCCCCCACGTCGCGACCCGCCCGTTCTTCCCCGAACATCGAAAAAAAATCAAACCCGGTTTGCATTTTTCAGAAAATACCCCCACATTTGTCACCCTAAACACACGAACAGAATATGACAAACCGCCCGAGTATATCCCTTTCGCGCGCCGGAACCCTCCCGGTTTTCCCGGTATTTAGCACCCCCCCCCCATCTACTATCTGATAATCAGTTCGTTATAACACTTCTCCCCGCCGCTTCATTCACGCGAACGGCGACGGGCCTCCCCCCGGCGCTCGTGGACAGTTTCATGTTTACACGCGACCCGCCTGCAATCCCCCCCAACCCGCATGATGATCATATAACATTAAGTCTCACAACAAAAACAACAAAACGATGATTAAAAAACTGTTCTTTATCCCATGTGCGGCCATCACGGTCGCCTCGTGCAGCAGCAACGATCCCGTCGCGATAGCTGAAAAGGAAAACGTCCGCGCCGATCTCTCTCAAGACTCGGACGGTAACCGGTTTATCAAATACCACGCGTTCCCCACCCGGTTTTAATCCATACAGCCATGTTACCATTACTATTTATTGTTCTCATCGTCCTGTTAGTTAAAGGCAAGGCGATACGGCGGGCGATCACCCGGAATTTCGGCGAACAGTTCTTCCCGAAGAACTACAGTTTCCTGGGGATCGGCTTTGGCGGTGGCGCCGTGAGCGGCATCATCGGTTCGTTCTATGATCTTCAAGGGAAAGACAGGGCCACCAATAGCGACGAGGTCATATTCGTGGCCATGATCGTCTCCATCCTCGGCATCTTGCTACTGGCGATAGCCCTGCTATTTATACCCAACAAGAAACCGGGATTCTGGATCCGCTACGCGATAAACAGCGTCTTGTACCTCATCGGGTTCTTCCCCGGGGTTCTTATCGGCTACCTCTTGTTATGGGTCGGGGTGTTTATTATCATCGGCCTCATCGGCTATTTCGGCCTGTCCGGCTCGTTCGGCGCCCTCGCCGGGAGATTCTCTTCCGGCGGCACGACGGCCCACAAATGCTGCGCCTCTTGCACCCGGTACGACGGGGGCGGCCATTGCTTCGAAAGCCCCGGGCGCGTGATATCAGAGCCTCGCTCCGAGATTTGCAGCGGTTACATCCCC
>JAISNC010000016.1 GCA_031276355.1 Odoribacteraceae bacterium | reverse complement strand
GCGGGGACGCGGGCGCGGGAAAAAAGGCAGAGGATCGTGCCGGTAGGGGGAAAAACAGGGTGCCCGCGTCTACTCCCGCGGGCGCGATCCCTTTCGAGAGCCCCTACCGGCTCGTTGTCTCACTGTTTCTCGAAGGCTTGAAACGCCTGCTTGTATCTTTCCCTCGTTGTCTCCGCGATGTTCACCAATCGCTTGCCCAGTGTCGACAGGCGTTGCCACGAGAGGGTGTCCCCGCGGGTCTTGACGAGTTCCAGCGCTTTCTCGCACTGCCAGAGCGAGATGATTTCGTCCGGCAGGTAGCGCTCTAACAAGAGGACGATCTCGTCGACGTTGCCGTTGCATAGCGCGCGGGCTAACGCCGCTTTTGCTTCCAGTTGCTTTTTACCTGGCACGTCGTGCCCGCCCTGGAGAAGGCGGATAGAGAGAATCCCAATACCATGAGCAATAGCAATCGCGTAGTTCTACCGCTTTTTCGTGACATTCGCCGGTAATTATGACAAATGTCAAACATTTTCTTCATAGATTTGTCTTTTAAAATTCAACATTGTTTGAGTTTCGCCGGAGACGAGGGTCGAATATCGCTCCGGCTTTTTTTATTGACGCCCCCTGCAAGAGGTCGTCCGCGTTTCTTGTCGTGTTCAATACATGGTCTTCGTGATTGATTGTGAGTAAATGATAATTGTCGTTCCATCGATCTTGAAACCGATGTGTGTAGTCAACTCGATCATAGACAGTAATCGTTCCAAGTCGTTGTAACGATTCAGTTCTCCGCTGAAATGGAGTTGCATGAGACGTGCATTCGCGAAAACGATCTTTACATCGTACCAGCGGGCCAGCTGGTTCATGATCTCCTCCAGTCGCTCATTCTCGAAAACGAATTTACCCTTTCGCCAGGTACCTTGTTTTTTCGCGTCTACCGGTACAATGGCCACCTCCCCGTCTGCCCATACCTCGGCCTGTTCGTTGGGATATAGCCTGTATTCGTTATCCCCGACCCACACGCTAATGCTCCCCTTTTCTAACGCCGTCTTCTGGCGAGAATCGTTCGAATACGCGCTCATGTTAAATGCTGTCCCGTATACTTGAACGCGAGAGCGAGCGGTTTTCACGATAAACGGCATCTCTTTGTTTTCCGCCACCTCGAAGTAGGCTCCTCCGTACAGCGTCACGACTCGTTCCTTCCCCGAGAAGATTGCCGGGAAAGTCAAGCGAGTGTCCGAGTTCAGCCATACCCTTGTCCCGTCGGCCAGGACTACCGGGAGTTCTCCACCTCTTGGCGTGACGATCATTCGATCAGCGACCTCCTCTTGTGGTGCCGAAGAAGCCCTATGGATCAGGAGGTTCTTTTCTATCACGATCGAAGAGTCCTGGAGTAATGCCCCTGTCATATCCTTCCGGATCGGGATTGCCGTCCCGTCTCCGGTGTACAGGGTCGCTTGGAAGGTACCGGGCAGAATGGATGTGGCCTCCCGGGGAGCTTGATCTCCTTGATTAGAGAGTAACCACAAGTAGATTCCCCCCGTACAGAGTACCACCGCGGCCGCTATCGAGACGATCCGCCGGTAGGGTATGCTCGCGTGATGTTTTAAACGCGGTTGTAAAATTTGCCACTCTTTCTCCGCGTTCAAGGAGTCGTATCTTTTCACGTTCTCTCTTAGATTTTCCGGGGATACGATCTCTTCCAGTAACGATTCGTGTCGTTCAGAAGCCTTGCGCCATCTCTTTAGCAGATTCTTCTCGGCCTCGGTCGTTTGTCCTGTAAAAAAACGACCGATTAATAGGCCTTTTCTGATTGCATCGTAAAAATTATTCTTGTTTTTCATATTGAAGAAACACTTAACTGCGCGTTTGGATGGAGGCAACGTGGCCTTTTTACGAAAAAATAACAAGATAAGCACTCCCCCTTACTGTAATAGTAAGGTCAGAAAGCGTAAATATTTTAACTTCTCGCGTAATTCAGCGTAACTTTTGGCTTTATGACTCTTCACGGTCGAGAGGGCGACGCCCAGTTCCAAGGCTATCTCGTCGTTGGATTTTCCCTCTAAGGAGAGCAGTAGAACACGTTGTTCCATCGCTGTTAATTTGCGAATCTCTTCATGGATGAGGTGAAATGCTTCTCGTTTCAGGATCGTCTCGTACATGTATTCGTCGTTCTCCACGCGTTGAACATGTTCCGTGACGTATTTATCCTCTATTTTTTTATGACGGATGGCATTCAGGCATTTGTTCCGTATCGAACGATAAAAAAAGGCTCGAATGGCGATCAAGTCGTGAAAATCGTTCCGGATATTCCAATAACTGATGAACACGTCATGCACGATATCCCTGCCCTCCTCTTCGGAGCGCATCAAGTGATTGGCAAATGTGACAAACAAAGTGAAATACTGCTGATAAAAAAGTTTTAGTTCATTTTCATCGCCCATTTGCAATCTTGAAACTGTTACTTCATGACGATCGCTCATACGGTATAAATTCACCTGTCAAAAGTACTCGTTTTTTTCTAATTGTTTATCATTCTCGAAAAATCTATGCTTCTTGATTGATAACCAGTAAGCGAAAGCAAAGGAGGGAGCTCCCGGCAGATGAAGTTTTTCGTTAAAATTTTTCTTCTCTCATGATTTGGCCCGTGGCGTTCTTTTGCCTAATATTACCGCCGGAATCGCGCGTTGCCCGGTTTCCGGGGAAAGGTGCTGTTTCCATGACGCTTGTACTAATCTTGACGTGTATGATAAGCTATTTAGAGAAGCAGAAAGACCCGCGTGATCAACCGTGTCACGATAATGACCGCGCGCATGAAACGTGATCGTAAAGGCATATTGTTCCCGTGCTTGTACGCTATCGTTTACGCGGTGAGCTTGTTACCGATGCGCGTGTTGTACGGGATCTCCGGTTTGCTGTACGTGTTGATTTTTCACGTGTTCTCTTACCGGAAGCGCGTGGTGATACAGAACCTGTCGCGTTCTTTTCCCGAGAAGAGGTACGACGAGATCGCGGCAATCACGCGTGATTTTTATCGCTCTTTTTGTTACAGCCTCGTGGAGATCCTCAAGTCCGCCTCTATCCCCGCGCGGCTCCAGCAAGAGAAGGTGGAGTTGGTAGGCAGAGAGGTGATAGAGAGCTACCTGAAGCAAGGACGTCCCGTCATCGCGAGCATGGGGCATTGTGGCAACTGGGAACTCCTGAACGTGCTGCCCGTGATGCTGTCCGCTAACGTGAACACGGTGTATAAGCCGCTCTCCACGCGGTGCGTTGACCGGTTGTTCTTGAAGATCAGGTCCCGCTTTGGAATGAACATGATCCCTCGCCAGGTTGTCGCGAGGCATCTCGTGGCGAATAAAGAAAACCCCTCGGTCTATCTTTTTCTCGCGGACCAGTGCCCGCGGGGCGAGAAGGGGGTGATCCGGTGTGATTTCTTGCATCAAGAGACAAGGGTGTTCCCCGGGATAGAGAGATTAGCGCGCGCGACGGGGGCTGTCGTGGTGTACCTGCACGTCACGAGGATCTCCCGCGGGAAATACCGGGTCGAATGTAAAGATCTCTGCCTCGACCCCGCGCGCGCGGTGGAGACGGGGATTACCGACGCGTACACGCGCTTGCTGGAAGAGAATATCAGGGAGGATCCCGGTGGCTGGCTCTGGTCGCACAAGCGATGGAAACGATGAAACGATAAACAATAAACGATAACATGATGGTAAAAGGTATTTTTAGCGCGTTGTTCCTGTCGCTCGCGTGTTCTTGCGCGACGGCGCGTGCCCGGGATTTGATGGTCTCCTCTACCCCCGACAGCCTGCGTGGTGACGAGAGGGGTGTCTATTTCAACAAGAAACGGTATACCCCGGAACCTGTCCCCGCGTATGCCGCTAACAAGGAACGCCTCCCGTCGCCGGTGTTGGACGGCAACCCGGGCTGGGTAAAGATGTATGAAAAGGCATGGGAATTGGCTTTTTCTCATATCAAGGTACCCGCCCCCGGGACACCGTTTGTCTCTAACTATTATGATGAGGCGTTCGATCATCACCTTTACCAGTGGGATATCATCTTCATGACGATCTTCGGCAGGTACGCCCATCATGTGTTCCCCGGCATACAGTCGCTCGATAATTTTTATTGTCGGCAGGCCGCCTCCGGGGCTATTTCCCGGATGATCAACGAGAAAACGGGTGCCGACTATTTTCCCGACGAGAATGATCCTAATTTCATTAACCCGCCTCTCTTTAGCTGGGCCGAGGTAGAGAATTTCAAGATGACCGGCGACAAAGGCCGCTTCGCCGGGGTGTTACCGGTGCTGGAGAAGTACTACGAGTTTGTCTGCTCGAAGCGCCATAGCGCTGATACGCCCCACAAGCTTTACTGGAGCAACGGGCAATCTTCCGGCATGGATAACACGCCGCGCGACAAGGGGCGCCCGCGCTCTCACTGGTCTTCCGACCACCAGGGGTGGGTCGATGCTTCTGCCCAGATGGTGATACAGTGTGATAATATCGCCGCGATCTGCGAGGCGCTCGGCGACACGAAAAAAGCGACCACCTACCGGGAAAAAGCCCGGGTGATTGCCGATAGTATCAACGCGTGGATGTGGGACGAGGAGGACGGGATCTATTATGACGTGCACGTGGACGGCACGCGCATGAAATGGAGATCCATCGCCGCGTTTTGGCCCATGTTAGCGGGGATCACTTGCCCGCGCCAGGATTCCGCCTTGATCGAGCACCTGAAAAATCCCGCCGAGTTTTGGCGAGACATGGTCTTCCCGACGCTCGCGGCCAATCATGATAATTACCAGACGAACGGTGGCTACTGGCTGGGTGCCGTTTGGGCACCGACGAACTACGCCGTCATCAAGGGATTGGAACGGGTCGGGGCGAATGCCTTCGCTCACGAGGCGGCGGAACGGTACGTGGAGGGGCTTTATCAGGTCTACTTGCAAACCGGCACGCTGTGGGAGAATTATGCCGCCGACAAGATTGACGGCAAATTCAAGCAAGGCGTGAACGACCGGACACCCCCCGCCGACTGCCGGCGCGATTTCGTGGGCTGGACGGGATTAGGCCCCATCTCTATCTTTATCGAGAACGTCCTGGGGTTTCGCGTTGATGGCGCGAGGAGAGTCCTGACGTACGACTTGCGTCGCCTTGACCGCCATGGCATCCGGAATCTCCGGATGGCCGACACCACAACCAGTATCATCACCGGCGATCGCTCGGCGAATCCCTCTACCGGTCGCGTGACGATCACCACCGATAAGCCCTATACGCTGGTGATCCTCTTCAACGGTAAAACGCGTTCCTATCGCGTCCGTCCCGGCAATCGCACGATCGTCGTGAGGTAAACAGGATCAATCCGGGACATACCCGCTCTCGGCGATGATACTTTTCCCGGCGTTCGTTTGCAGGAGTTCGTACAGCTTGTAGGCCATCGAGTTTTTATCCAGGTCGGAACGAATGGCGACATGAACTTCCGCGACAAAAGGATAGGTTCTGTTTGCCACGTTCTTTTTATCGGGGAAGACGTTATTGATGGCCAGTTTCGGCCCCACCGCGGGCGAGACTTGCATCATTGTCTCCTTGTAATAGTCAAAAGTATAACATATACCGCTCGTGAGACGCGTGACTTCGGGAAAAACGCCCGCCATGGATAAGATTTCGCTGGCTTCGAACGAATCGTCTATTGCCGCGTCCTTCATCACGAGACTTTCCATCACTTCCTGGCTGCCCGAATTGGGAGGACGAACAAACGCGCTGATATCTTCGTCGTTACCGCAACGGCCGCGTCGAAGTCGAACCGTCCGTTTTGGGATAATTCTCAAACGTAAGGCCCTTGATTTTAAATTCCGATGCGGGGTCGTCGTCTTTCTTGCAACCCGTGAATACGACGAATAAAAGCCCGACTACCGTGAATAGTGTCATGTTTTTCATCTTGTTTCGTGCCGTGTTTTAGTTCGATGGCAAAGATACGAAACGCATGGAGGCCGGCAAGCGTGGAGAGAAAAAATACGCGAGGCCGCTGTCGTGGTCGTGCCTTGGCGTTGCTGGTTATTAAAAATTTCCGTACTTTCGAATCGTGAAACAGGCGGGGGCGGGGGCGATGAAAAATCATTTACTTGAATCAATCACTATGGCTATAATCAGGGAATTGCGAGGGCACGTGCCGACATTCGGGAAGAACTGCTTCCTGGCGGAAAACGCCGTGATCATCGGCGAGGTGGAGATCGGGGACGACTGCAGCGTGTGGTACGGTGCCGTGCTCCGTGGCGATGTTCATTACATCAAGATCGGGAACAACGTGAACGTGCAGGATAACGCCACGATTCACGCGACCTATGAAAAGTCGCCGACGCGCATCGGCAATAACGTCTCGATAGCGCATAACGCCGTGGTGCACGGGTGCACGATCCGCGATAACGTGCTGATCGGCATGGGAGCCATCGTGCTGGACAATGCCGTGGTAGAGAGCAACGCGATCGTGGCCGCGGGAAGCGTGGTGACGAAAGGAACGGTCGTGGAGTCGGGGTGGGTGTACGCCGGTGCACCCGCGCGGAAAATGAAGGAGCTGGGTCCGGCGTTGCTGCGAGACGAGGTGGAACGGATCGCGAACGCGTACGCGTTGTACGCCGGCTGGTACAAGGAGGAGGGGCAATGAACGGGGGAAGGGATACGCGGCGCCCGCTGGTGGCGCCCTCTTTGCTCGCTGCCGACTTTCTCCGGCTGGGGCAGGAGGTGGAGATGCTGAACGAGAGCGCGGCGGATTGGCTGCACTTGGACATCATGGACGGGCTCTTCGTGCCGAACCTCTCGTATGGTTTGCCGATCGTCGAGCAGGTCAAGCGAGTGGCGCGGAAGCCGTTGGATGTGCACCTGATGATTGTTCACCCGGAGCGCTACGTGGAGGCATTTAGCGCGGCGGGAGCGGACGTGTTGACCGTGCATTACGAGGTTTCACCGCACCTGCATCGCGTCGTGCAACAGATCAAGCAGGCGGGCATGAAAGCCGGGGTGGCCTTGAACCCGCACACGCCGGTCGCGTTGCTGGAGGAGGTGCTCCCGGAACTTGACATGGTGCTCGTGATGAGCGTTAACCCCGGGTTCGGCGGGCAGTCGTTCATCGAGGGAAGCGTCGAAAAGGTTGCCCGGTTGCGGGATAGGATCGACCGGCGGGGCGGCCAGACGTTGATCGAAGTGGACGGGGGGGTGAACTTCGAGACGGGCCGGCGGTTGGTGGCGGCGGGAGCGGATGTGCTGGTGGCGGGGAGTTTTATCTTCCAGTCGCCCGATCCGGCGCGGTGTATCGCGGGATTAAAAGAGATCGGATAATAATTAAAGCGTATGGAGACGATTATAAGATTACAGAATGCAACGATCGGGCAACAGGACGTGGCTATTCTGCACGAGGTGAACCTGGAGATTGCCCGCGGCGAATTTGTCTACCTGATCGGCCGGGTGGGTAGCGGGAAAAGCTCCTTGTTGCGGACGTTGTACGCGGAGTTACCGCTGGTGTGCGGAGAGGGCGAGGTGGCCGGTTTCTCGCTGGACGGCATTAAGAAGTCGCGCGTCGCGCGGTTGCGCCGCAAGTGCAGTATCGTGTTTCAAGACTTCCACCTGCTTACGGACCGGAGCGTGTACGATAACCTGGCCTTCGTGCTCAGGGCCACCGGCTGGAAGAAGAAGCAAGTGCGAGGGCGCGTGGAGGAGGTGTTGGACCAGGTGGAGATGCCCGACGCGGGGGAGAAGTTCCCGCACGAGCTTTCGGGTGGCGAGCAACAGCGCGTGGTGCTGGCGCGGGCGTTACTCAACTCCCCGCCCGTGATCCTGGCGGACGAGCCGACGGGGAATATCGACCCGGAGACCTCGTACCGTCTGATCGAGTTACTGAAGAAGATCTCCGGGGGGGGCACCGCGGTGTTGATCGCTACCCACCAGTATGACCTTATCGAGCGTTATCCCGGGCGCGTCTTCCGGTGCGAAGAGGGGCGGCTGACGGAAGATCCCGATTTCGCCTGGAACCCGCCGGGGCGCGCGGGAGAAGAGATCGTCTTCGAATTAATTTGAGAGTACATTAATATCATTACAGCATGAAACTAATTGAAAATACGCGGGCCGGCATGCGCTACCTGCACTGGTCATTCCCGAGGACGTGCGCCTATTTTATTAAAGGCGTGGCCCGTGAGCTGGGGATAGCACCAGGATTCTTCGATAGACGTTATAGGAAGGTGGTATCCAGCGAGTTAAAGCGGCGCTGGCTGCGGCGGGTTGGCGGCGAGTCGTGGTTCGAGTTTAACGGCATGAAACTCCCGGATGTGTCGGGCAGCCCGGAGAAGTTGTGCGGCCTCGCATACGTGTTGAACGACGTTTTCCTATTCCCCTGTTATTATGGGGATCTCTACGACAAAGCACTGGTGGAGAAGATCGATCGGTATAATATGATGGAAGGCCCGTACGGTTACGTTGACGAGCCGTTCGACGTGCGTGTCCAGAAGGGGGATATCGTGATTGATGCCGGGGCATGGATCGGGGACTTTAGCGCCTACGTCGTCGCCCGGGGGGCCACGGTACACGCGTTCGAACCGGTAGAAGAGACGTTCCGGCTGCTGTGCAAGACGCGGGAACTGAACGGGAACACTATCCTTCCCGTGCGGGCCGGTTTGGGAAGCAAAGAACAGGAGGTAGACATCGCGATCAACGCGAGCAATAGTGGTGCAAACACGATGATCGGTGAGCACGGCGCGGGGCGCTACGAGCGAGTCCGCATCACGACCCTTGACAAGTATGTCGAGGAGCAAGGATTAGAGCGCGTCGACTTCATCAAGGCCGATATCGAGGGAGCCGAGCGGGAGATGTTAAAAGGAGCCGTCAACGTGCTGCGGCGATTTGCTCCCAAGCTCTCTATATGTACGTATCACCTGCCAGACGATCCCGTGGTGTTGGAGCAGATTATCCGGGAGGCAAATCCCGATTATACCGTAAAGCACCTCCGCAACAAGTTATTCGCGGCGGTCGTGAAACATGACTTGCCGTGAGCGCGGAAAAGGTACGAGCGGATACGGACTTCACGTTCAAGGGTATCCGGGTGGCGAGTCGCGGGGAGGGGCAGCAGAAGTGGGGCACGACTTTCCCCTGCCACGAGGTGCAATCGCTGGTCGTGGAGACAGAGTGTGTCAACAATCATTATCACCGGAAGGAGTGGGAAGCGACGGTACTCGTCGGGCTTTTCCTCGTGGAAGGCGACCGGGGAGTGCTGCTGGGACGAGTAGGGGAGAAGTTGATCGTTGCCCCCGGGCAGGAGACCTTTCGCCACGAGGCACGGTTTACGGCGACCGAGCTGGAGGGCGGTGTTTTCCGTCCGGGGATATACCGTATGCAGGTCGTGATCAACGGGCGGACGGGCCTGTCGGACGAGATTCGCCTGGAGGAACCGGCTACGCCCTCGACCTTCACGGCGGCCGAACGGGAGGAGGCCCTCGCCGCACTCTATCAGTTGGTCGGGTTGCGGGGCGTGAAAGAGGAGATCACGCGCCTGCACGAGCGGGTGGCGTTTGTCCGGCTGCGTCGAGAGCATGGCTTCGATGATCCATATCCGCCCCTGAATATGATATTCATGGGAAACCCGGGGACGGGAAAGAGCACGGTGGCCCGGGTGCTCGGCGAGATTTTCCACCGTGCGGGAGTATTAGACAACGGGCGACTGCATCGCTGCAGCTACCCCGCCTGGAGTGGCCTGGAGGAGGCCGCCGTCGAACGCCTGGCCCGGGAGACCATCGCGGCAAGCACGGGAGGCGTTTTGCTCGTCGAGAACGTGGAAGAGCTATACCCGGCCGGCGCGTCGAATGATACTTCCCCGCGTGTGCTGATGACGCTGTTAGCGATCCTTGAACACGAGCGCCCTCCCGGGCTGGTGATCCTTGCAGGCGAGCAGGAAGCGTTGCGGCGATTGACAGGTAGAATGCCGGGAATGGAGGCGCTCTTCCCTCTCCAACTCGCGTTCGAGGACTATAACACGGACGAGTTGATGGAGATATTTTCCCGGATGCTGGAACGAAAGCAGTTCCGCCTCGCCCCGGGGGCAGGAAAGGCATACCGTGCGTTGCTGGAGAATCTTTCCGCGAGCCGCGAAGGCACGTTCGCTAACGGGCATCTCGTGGAGGAGCATATCCAGGAGATGATCGACCGGGTGGCCAAACGCCTGATGACGCGAGATACCGGGGAACACTGCTCCCGGGAGGAGATGATGCTGGTACTCCCCGGGGATGTGCCCGCTTGTGCACCGTGTGAACCGGGGGCCGACCTCGCGCGATTCGACGCGTTGATTCTCCCCGGTGGGCTAAAGAGCGAGATACGGGATTACGTGAATCATGTCTACTTCTTGCGCGAACGGCAACGTCACGGTTTCACGGGGCCTTTTGCCCCGCTGAACGCGATCTTCGCGGGGAACCCGGGGACAGGGAGGCTTGCCGTGGCCAAGGTGTTCGGCGAGGTGTTGGCGGCAGCAGGAGTCGCGGCGCGTCCCGATGTGTTGGTCAAGGAACGCGGTGAACTGGTAGGGGACGGGAGTTATCCGCCACAACAGTTCGCGCTGTACGCGATGGAGCAGGCGAAAGGAGGTATCCTCTACATCCGGGCCACGCCGGGATTGTTGCAGGACACACCGGGATTGACGGCCCTGGGAACTATCATCGGGAAGATCTCGGGAGAAGAGGGCGGGGACCCGCTCGTGATTTTGGAAGGAGACGCGGGGAGCATGGAGGGACTGCTGGCCACGAATCCCTTGTTGCGACAACTCTTCCCGTATGTTTTCCACTTTGAAGATTTCCGTCCCGACGAGTTGTTCCAGATCGCCTTGCAAGCGTTCAAGGAGAGGGATTATGCCCTTCATCCCAAGGCCGGTGAACGCCTGATGGCGTTGATTCATAAAGCGTGCGAGACGAGTGATCACCCCCGCGGTAATTCGCTCTTTATCGAGAAAGTCGTGGAGAAGGCCATCCGGAATCTGTCTCGACGCACGATGGAGTCACGCTCCGGCCGTGCGCTGACCCGCAAGGAACTCATGACGCTACGCCCGGCAGATATCCCCGACACGCCGGACGAACTTGCCGGGAACGGGAAAGAGACGTTCGACGAAAAGGAGATCAACGCGGCTCTCGATGAGCTGGAGCAGATGGTGGGGCAACAAAAACTGAAGAAGCAGGTGCGCGAGTTCGTGAACTTGGCGCGGCATTATAACCGGCAGGGGACGAAATTGACGACCCACCTCTCGTTGCAATGGTGCTTCACGGGTAATTCCGGCATGGGGAAGGGAACGGTGGCTCGCGTTATAGCCCGCGTTTACAAAGCCATGGGGCTGATCGACAGGATAGAGGTTAGCCGTTTTAAAGTCGAGAAACTGATTGGTCGTAGCGAGGAGGAAATCGAGCAGCAGATAGGCATGGCCTTGCTACAATCCAAGGGCGGAATCTTTTTTTTTGACGAAGATTCCCCGGGGTTGAATGATGTGCGCGGCTTCAAGAAGCAGTTGCGCGCGATCCTAACGCGGCAAATGGCCGGGAATCCGGGAACCTGGATCGTGATTTTCGCCGACCAGGATCCCCCGCGCCATCTCTTGACGGAGGACGTGGAGCGAGCGTCGGATATGATTAATATCCTCCCGTTCGAGGATTACACGACCGGCGAGTTGATGGAGATCTTGAAACGCTACTTGACCTCGGAGGCGTACCGGATGACGCGACGGGCCCAGCAACATGTCGCTTCGTTTATCGAGCAGTTAGTGGCGACGAAAAGCCGGAACCGCGTTAGTGCCCGCCTGATCAAGCTGGTAGGGGAGATGATGATCCGGAATTGCATCCGGAGACTAACGGCAAAGGGCGAGGCGAAAGGGGAGAAGTGCCCGCGTTCCATCACGCTGGAGGACGTGGCGGATTTTACCCCGGGATTCCTGAAAGGAATGACATACGAGCGGAAGTCGATCGGCTTTTGAACGTGACGCGAAACTGTTTACGCTTGGGTGATAAATCACCTTCCCTGGCTTTGGGATTTTGTGGAAACAGCATCGTGGCCTGTCGAAAACTCGAAAAAAAACACGATCCCGAGACTTTTATGTTACCTTTGCGCTGGAAACTAAATCGCTCGCGAATGAACTCGTGAACGGGAAAATGATAAAAATAACTTGTTAAAAGAGATAATAAATCTTCATATATATATAATGAAAACATTAAAAATCAGGCAATACACGATAAACTTCCCGATCATACAGGGCGGCATGGGTATAGGTATCAGCTGGGACAGGCTTGCCGGTACTGTAAGTTTTGAAGGCGGTCTCGGGGTTATAAGCGCTATAGGTACCGGGTATTATCAAAATATGCGATTCACCACGAAGATCGTCGATTCCCGCCCGTACGATACGCGAAATCTATACTCGTTCGAGGCTCTTAAAGCAATCGTTGAGAACGCGCGTAAAATATGCGGGCAAAAACCCCTGGGCGTGAATATAATGTGCGCTATTAACGATTATGGCAGGGTCGTGGCGGACGCGTGTAAAAGCGGCATAGATATTATTATCTCGGGAGCGGGCCTGCCAACAAGTTTACCCGAGCTCACGCAAAATTTCCCGCATATAGCCCTCGTGCCGATCGTCTCGTCCGGGAAAGCGTTGAGAATTATCTGTAAACGCTGGACGCAACGCTATAACCGCGTACCCGATGCCGTTGTCCTGGAGGGTCCCTTGAGTGGCGGGCATCAAGGCTTCACGCGCGAGCAATGCGCCATGGAAGAGTACCGGCTTGAGAATCTCATCCGGCCCGTCAAAGACGAGATAAAAGAGTGGGGCGATTTTCCTCTTATCGCGGCAGGCGGTATTTGGGATAAACACGATATAGAAAAAGTGATCTCTTTGGGCGCTGACGGCGTACAAATGGGTACCCGCTTTATCGGCACTCACGAGTGTGACGCGAGCGAAGTATTTAAACAGGTGCTTCTTCGTGCCGGGAAAAAAGATATACAACTCTTGAAGTCACCGGTGGGCTACCCGGCAAGAGGCGTTAGAACTAATCTTATAAATCTCGCGGATAAAAAAGAAGGCGCGGCTATCAACTGCGTCAGTAACTGTGTCGCGCCGTGCCAAAGAGGTAAAGGCGCGAAAGAGGCAGGCTATTGCATAGCCAATTGTCTCGGGGATGCCTGGGCAGGCAAAGAGGAGAGCGGGCTTTTTTTTACCGGCGCGAACGGGTATAAATTAAAAGAGATTATAAGCGTTAAGGAATTAATGAACAAACTTATAAACGGCGAATAATAATCAGGAATGATCGTGTTCAAACAAATTCCCGACACGATCGCACGCCTTTGCGCCATGATGAGCCGGACGTGAGAAGCTTTAATTAAGTGATAACTGTATGAATGATTGGCTATATTGGTTTATAATTATCTTCATGATTCATGAGTGTGAAGAAATTATTTTTCTTCCCGGCTGGTTGCGAAAAAACAAAAACAGACTTGCCGACAGATTTCCCAAACTGTCAAAATACACGCTGAATAAAATGGGCAATATCTCCACTTCCGCATTTGCGCTTGCTGTTTTCGAAGAATATGTAATTGTTATCCTAATCACCGCAAGCGCCATATATTTTGATTTTTACGGTTTATGGACAGGCATGTTTACAGCGTTTTCCATTCATTTGATCATACATATAATACAATGGTTGATAATAAGAAAATATGTACCGTTCATCGTGACCTCCATTTTATGCCTGCCATACTGCATATATGTTTTTAACATACT
>JAISNC010000110.1 GCA_031276355.1 Odoribacteraceae bacterium | reverse complement strand
CAATCACGCGAAAAAAAGCGCGCGTTCATTTGTAGATTGATAGAAAAGCGCTACTTTTGCCCCGGTCTACAGGCCCGGGTGGCGGAATTGGTAGACGCGCTGGACTCAAAATCCAGTGTCCCTTAAAGACGTGCGGGTTCGATTCCCGCCCCGGGTACCAGGTAAGAAAGGAATATAAAGAGAGAAGATCGGCAGATTAGAGAAAATATTCGGACTCTAATCTGCCTTTTTTTTACCCTTGTTCGGTTGAAATTCACGCCCTCTTCGCGCCCCGGGAGCAGGCAGGGCGATATAAGAAAACAGGCGAAACCCTTATAGCAGGGATAACGTTGTACAAGTTATCTATAAACGTTCTTACGGTGATCTATTTTGACAATTCTAATTGTAAGAATGTCATCCTCAATCGTATATATGACACGATAAACACCTACGCGGATACGGTAAGCCTTTTCAGAACCGGACAACTTGATACAGCCCAAAGGACGTGGATCGTTTTCCAGGTCTAAAAGGTGTTTAATGACTAATTGATAATAATCATTTGGCAGATTGTCCAACATTTTTTCTACCTTCTTACCTATAACGACATTATACATTGATGCCGCGTTTTTGATTTTGCTCTTTTATAAAATCTCGCAATGGAGTAGTAGGCTCTTTTTTGCTTGCCTCGATTTCCACCAAGTCCAGGAAATCCTCGATCAATTGATTGTCCCCGTGCACGTCCAGATCCACGCGGACATACCGCTTTTTCCCGGTCGCGTCTTTTGTGTACTTTATACCTGCAATTTCTCCCATGATCATGAATGTTATTAACAACTTGATGCAAAGTTAGGCATTTTTCAAAGAACACAAAAACCAAACAAAAGAAAAACGGGTTACTGAACTTGAGTGCAAACCTTGTTCATCGCTTCCACGCGCGATGACGCCCGCTCGAGGCTTTCGAGACGTCCGCTCGAAAAAGTGTTTCGCACGGCGACCGCGACCCGCGTTTTGTCATTCACCTTAACTAAATAGCGCCATTTTGACATGCCGAACGGGTGGAATGGCTTTTGTTAGGAAGGATGGGAAAAAACAAAGAGCCATGAACATGAATAATTATACCATCAAGGCGCAAGAGGCCGTGCAGGAAGCCGTGCAGCTGGCGCGACAAGGCGGACACCAGGCCATCGAGACGGGCCACCTGCTGAAGGGGGTGATCGCCAAGGGAGAAAACATCGTGCAGTTTATCTTCAACAAGCTGGGCGTGAACGGGCGCAACGTCCCGGCGGCCCTGGAGCGGATAGTGGCCGCGTACCCGAAAGTATCGGGCGGCGCGCCTTACCTCTCCTCGGAAGCCGGCAAGGCCCTGGAACGGGCGAGCAAGACGGCCGGCGAGATGGGCGACCAGTACGTCTCGCTGGAACACCTGCTGCTGGGGCTACTCTCGGCGGACGATCCCGTCGCCCGTCTACTGAAAGACGGCGGGTTGACGCTCCAGGAGACCCGCGCGGCCATCGAGGAGTTGCGCAAAGGGGCGAAGGTCAACACCCCGTCGGCCGAGGAGAGTTACGACGCGCTCGGCCGCTACGCCATCAACCTGAACGAACGGGCGCGAACGGGGAAACTCGACCCGGTGATCGGTCGCGACGACGAGATTCGCCGCGTGCTGCAAATCCTCTCCCGCCGCACCAAGAACAACCCGATCCTGATCGGCGAGCCGGGCGTCGGCAAGACCGCCATCGCCGAGGGACTGGCGCAACGGATCGTGAACGGGGACGTCCCCTCGAGCCTGGCCTCGAAGAACATCTTCTCGCTGGACATGGGGGCGTTGATCGCCGGGGCCAAGTACAAGGGCGAGTTCGAGGAGCGCTTGAAGGCCGTGGTCAACGAGGTGATCCACTCGGGGGGGGAGATTATCCTCTTTATCGACGAGATTCACACCCTCGTCGGCGCGGGCAAGTCGGACGGGGCCATGGATGCCGCCAACATCCTCAAGCCGGCGCTGGCGCGGGGTGACCTGCGGGCGATCGGCGCCACGACGCTGAACGAGTACCAGAAGTATTTCGAGCAGGACAAGGCGCTGGAACGCCGCTTCCAGAAGGTGATGATCAACGAGCCGGACGCGGCCAGCGCCATCAGCATCATGCGGGGGTTAAAAGAACGCTACGAGAACCACCACAAGGTGAGGATCACCGACGACGCCATCATCGCGTCGGTGGAGTTATCCAGGCGCTACATCTCCGACCGCTTCCTGCCGGACAAGGCGATCGACCTGGTCGACGAGGCCGCGGCCAAGTTGCGCCTCGAGATGAACTCCGTGCCGGAGGACATGGAGATATTGAACCGGCGGGTGCAGCAATTAGAGATCGAAAAGGAGGCCATCAAGCGCGAGGGCAAGAGCAAGAAACTCGACGAGATCGAAAAAGAGTTGGCCAACACGGGGGAGGAACGCGCCCGGCTCAAGGCCCGGTGGGAAGCCGAGCGGGCGCTGATCGACGAGATACAGCGACACAAGGACTCCATCGAGGCGTTCCGCTTCGAGGCCGGCCGCGCCGAGCGGGAAGGGGATTACGGGAAGGTGGCCGAGTTGCGCTACGGGAAGATCAAGGAGGCGGAACGGGACATCGAGAAGCTACAGGCCCGGTTGGCGGAGACGCAGCGAGCCGGCTCGCTGCTGCGCGAAGAGGTGACCGGGGAGGACATCGCCGCGGTCGTCTCCAAGTGGACGGGCATCCCCGTCAGCCGCGTGATGCAGGGCGAACGGCAAAAGCTGCTGCACCTCGAGGAGGAGTTGCACAAGCGCGTCGTCGGGCAGGAGGCGGCCATCCAGGCCCTGGCCGACGCCGTGCGCCGCAACCGTTCCGGGCTGCAGGACGGCAAGCGCCCGATCGGGTCGTTCATCTTCCTGGGCACCACCGGCGTCGGCAAGACCGAGCTGGCCAAGGCCCTCGCCGGGTTCCTCTTCGACGACGAGGCGCTGATGACCCGCGTGGACATGTCCGAGTACCAGGAGCGGCACTCCGTCTCGCGCCTCGTCGGGGCGCCCCCGGGCTACGTGGGCTACGACGAGGGCGGGCAGTTGACCGAGGCCGTGCGCCGGAAGCCCTACTCGGTGGTGTTGCTCGACGAGATCGAGAAAGCGCACCCCGACGTTTTCAACATCCTGCTGCAGGTGCTCGACGACGGGCGCCTGACCGATAACAAGGGCCGCGTGGTCGATTTCAAGAACACGATCATCATCATGACCTCGAACATCGGCGCGGAGATCATCCAGGAGCGCCTGGAACAGCTCGACGAGCGCGACCGAGAGGAGGTGCTGGCCCGGGCGGATCGCGAGGTGCGCGAGTTGCTGAAGAAGACCATCCGCCCCGAGTTCCTCAACCGCGTGGACGAGGTGGTGATGTTCGCCCCGTTGCGCCGCGCGGAGATCGTGGAGATCGTCCGCCTGCAGGTGGCGGGGGCGAGCCGGATGCTGGCCAACAACGGGATCGCGCTCGAGGTGACGGATCGCGCCGTCGAGTGGATCGCCGGGGAGGGGTACGACCCGCGGTTCGGCGCTCGCCCGGTGAAGCGCGTGATCCAGCGCGCGTTGCTCAACGAGCTTTCCCGGCGGATCCTCGCCGGGGAGGTCTCCCGCGACGGCCGCGTCGTGGTGGACGTCGAGGAGGGCCGCGTGGTGTTCCGGAACGGGTGACGGGCGAGGCCACCCCGGGCGGGGAACGGGGAGCGGGAACGGCCTTTACCGTCCCTCGCGTTTCCTGATTTTTCGTTATATTCGCGGCCGTTAAACACTTCATGCATGGTATCAATAAACAACGTAAGCGTGCTGTTCGGGGGATTCACGTTATTAGACTCCGTCTCGTTCCTGATCAACAAGCGCGACCGGATCGGCCTGACGGGGAAAAACGGCGCGGGGAAATCGACGCTGCTGAAAATCATCGCCGGGGAGCAGGAACCGTCGTCGGGCACCGTCGCCCGCCCGTCCGGGTTGAAGGTCGGCTACCTCCCGCAGGTGAAAGCGTACGCGGAGGGGAGAAGCGTGCGGGAGGAGGCGCGGCAAGCCTTCGATGATATACAGGCGACCCGCGCGGAGATCGAGCGCCTGCAGGCGGCCCTGGCTTCACGCGACGACTACGAGTCGGCCGCCTACATGTCGCTCATCGAGCGCCTGGACCACGAGACGGAACGGTTTCACCTCCACGGGGGCGATAACGTGGAGGGAGAGATAGAGGTGGTGCTCAAGGGACTCGGCTTCCGCCGCGAGGACCTGGAGCGTCCCTGCGAGGAGTTCAGCGGGGGCTGGCGGATGCGCGTCGAGCTGGCGAAGATCCTGCTGGCCCGCCCCGACCTCTTCCTGCTGGACGAGCCGACGAACCACCTTGATATCGAATCGATCACGTGGTTAGAATCGTTCCTGCAGGGGTACCCGGGGGCGGTGATGCTCGTCTCGCACGACCGGGCCTTTCTCGACAACATCACGACGCGCACGATCGAGATATCGCTGGGGAAAGTCTACGACTACCGCGTGCCCTACACCCGGTTCACCGAACTGCGAAAAGAGCGCGTCGAGCAACAACGGCGCGCCTACGAGAACCAGCAAAAGCAGATCAAGGACACGGAAGAGTTCATCGAACGATTCCGCTACAAGGCCACGAAAGCCGTGCAAGTGCAGTCGCGCGTCAAACAATTGGACAAGCTGGAGCGCCTCGAGGTGGAAGAGGAGGACGCGCGCCGGTTGCACGTGCGATTCCAGCCGGCGACGCGCGCCGGCGAGGTCGTGGTGCGGTGCCGCGGGATCACGAAAGCGTACGGCGACCGCGTCGTGCTGCGGGAGATCGACGCGGAGATCCTCCGGGGCGAGAAGGTGGCCTTCGTCGGGCGCAACGGCGAGGGGAAGACGACGCTGGTGCGCGTGATCATGAACCAGGTTCCCTACGCGGGAGAGCTGAAGATCGGGCACAACGCGCGCGTCGGTTATTTCGCCCAGAATCAAGCCGATCTACTGGATCCCTCGCTGAGCGTGCTGGAGACGGTGGATCGCGTGGCCGTGGGGGAGATACGCAAGAAGATCCGCGACATCCTCGGCGCCTTCCTCTTCCCCGGCGACGACGTGGAGAAGAAGGTCAAGGTGCTCTCCGGCGGCGAGCGCTCGCGCCTGGCGATGGTGCGCCTGCTCCTGGAGCCGTACAACGTGCTGATCCTCGACGAGCCAACGAACCACCTGGATCTAAGGACGAAGGATATATTGAAAGAGGCCCTGAAAGGGTTCGAGGGGACGGTGATCGTGGTGTCACACGACCGCGACTTCCTGACGGGGTTGGTCGACAAGGTGTACGAGTTTGCCGACCGGCAAGTCAAGGAGCACCTCGGCGGGATCGCGCGTTTCCTGGAGAACAAGAAGGTCGAGTGTTTCCGCGAGTACGAGCGCATGCACTCCCCGCCCAAGACGACGGGCGACGCGGCCCCGGACGCGCGCTCCTTCGAGGAGCGTAAACGACTGAACCGGGAGATCAAGCGCGCGGAAGGGCGCGTCCAGAAATGGGAAGAGGAGATCGCGACGCTGGAAACGCGCGTCACCGGGGCGGAAGAGCGGCTGGCGCGAGGCGACGCGGGGGGCGCGGTGCTGAAAGATTACGAGGCGAACAAGGCCCGCCTCGAGCAGTGCATGGAAGCGTGGGCCAACGAACACGAGGCGCTGGAAAAACTGCAAAAGGGCGTGAAATAACCTCATGAAGTGAACGGCGCGGCTCAACGCGCGCGCCCCGCCCTATCACGTGAAACCAATTCATTTAAAATAAAAACGACATGCCAAAGTTTAAACAAGAGTGTATTTTCGGGTTGCGCGCGGTCATCGAGGCGATCCAGCAAGGAAAAGAGATCGACAAGGTGATGTTCGGGACGGGCACGCGTGAGGGGGAGCTTTTCCAGCAACTTTTCGCGCTGGTGCGCGAGCGGGAGATCCCGTACCAGTACGTGCCGGTGGAGGTGTTCCGCTCGTTTAACGGCAAGAACCACCAGGGGGTGCTGGCAGAGGTGTCGCCGATCGCCTACCAGGAGATCGAGGAGATCGTCGACCGGGTCATCGCCGCCGGGGAACGACCGCTGGTGTTGATCCTGGACCGGGTGACCGACGTGCGCAACCTGGGGGGCATCGCCCGCACGGCCGAGTGTGCCGGCGTGCACGCGCTCCTGATCCCCTCCAGGCACTCGGCGAAAATCTCTTCCGACGCGATCAAGACCTCCGCCGGCGCGCTCTATCACCTGCCGGTGTGCCGCAAGCTGAACCTGAAGAAGGTCATCCGGACGCTGCGCCACAAGGGATTGCTTGTCTACGCCGCCCACGAGCGAGGGGAAAAAGAGTACACGGAGGTACCGATGGACAAGGGCTGCGCCATCATCCTCGGCGCGGAAGACACCGGCATCAACGAGGAGTTGCTCCGTTTTGCCAACGAGCAGGTACGCGTTCCCCTGCTGGGCAAGATCGAGTCGCTGAACGTCTCGGCCGCGGCGGCCATCGTGCTCTACGAGGCGGTACGGCAACGGCGGCAGGCAAAGGAGGCGTGATACCGCGTCCCTCCCCCGGACAGGGAGCGCCGCGCGGCGAGAAAAATCTTCCCCTCCACGCCGGTGCATTTAAACGCGTTGCCGGTATTGATTTATCGGAAGTTTTTCGTATCATCGCGGCGAGGACAAAAAATTAACGAAAAAACATGAACGTGACAAGGGAGACGAGAACGGGTAACGATAGAGGCCCCGCCAGCAAAGAGAATCTTAAACAATCATAACTATGAACAACCACTTATTTTGTATTCAAGGAAAAGTCATCGTCATCACCGGGGGATGCGGCGTGCTGGGCTCCTCCATGGCGCGCTACTTGGCCGGCCAAAAAGCGACGGTCGTCGTGCTTGACCGGGTGGCGGAGAAGGGCAACGAGCTGGTGGCCGACATCCAGGCGGCGGGCGGGAAAGCCCTGTACCTCGACACGGACGTCCTCGACACGGGAAAACTGGAGGAGAATCGCGCGGAGATCCTCGCCGCGTGCGGCAAGATCGACGTGCTGGTCAACGCGGCGGGAGGGAACATGGCCGGGGCCACGATCGCGCCGGATAAAACGATCTTTGACCTGCAAGTCGATGCCTTCCGCAAGGTCGTCGACCTGAACCTTTTCGGCACGGTGCTGCCCACGATGGTCTTCGCGCGAGCGATGGTCGAGAACGGGGCCGGGAACATCGTCAACATGGCCTCCGAGTCGGCCCTCCGGCCTTTGACCCGCGTGGCCGGTTACGGCGCGGCCAAAGCGGCGGTGGCCAACTTCACGAAATACATGGCGGGGGAACTGGCCCTGAAGTTCGGCGAAGGTTTCCGCGTCAACGCGCTGGCGCCGGGGTTCTTTATCACGGAGCAGAACCGGACGCTGTTGACAAACCCGGACGGCTCCTACACCGATCGCGCCCGCGCGATCCTCGCCCACACGCCTTATCGTCGCTTCGGCGAAGCGGAAGAGTTACTGGGGTCGTTGCACTACCTCGTCAGTGACGCCTCGCGCTTCGTGTCGGGCACCATCCTCGTGGTGGACGGCGGCTTCGACGCATTTTCCATTTAAACAACGAGTAACATGATCTTAAGTGAACAAACATGGCGTTGGTACGGGCCTAACGATCCCGTCTCGCTGGCAGACATCCGGCAAGCCGGGGCCACCGGCATCGTCACCGCCCTCCATCATGTCAAGAACGGCGAGGCGTGGACGAGGGAGGAGATCGAAAAACGGGCCGCGATGATCGAGGCGGCGGGCCTCACGTGGTCGGTGGTGGAGAGTATCCCCGTACACGAGCACATCAAAACCCGCGAGGGACGTTTTCAACAGTACATCGACAACTACAAGGAGAGCATTCGCAACCTGGCCGCCCGCGGCGTGAAGGTGATCACCTATAATTTCATGCCGGTGCTCGACTGGACGCGCACCGACCTGGCCTACCCCCTTCCCGACGGGTCGCGCGCGCTACGCTTCGAACGCCTGGCGTTCATCGCCTTTGAACTCTTTATCCTGAAACGCCCGGGGGCCGTGGCACTGTACACGGACGAGGAGGTGGCCGCGGCGAAAAAACGGCACGACCAGATGACGAGCGAGGAGCGGGAACGCCTGACACGTAACATCATCGCGGGACTGCCCGGTGCCGAGGAGAGCTTTACCCTGGAGGAGTTCCAGGCGCGCCTCGACAGCTACCGGGAGATAGATGCCGACACGCTGCGACGCCACCTGTTCGCTTTCGTGCGGGAAATCGCGCCGGTGGCCGACGAGGTGGGCGCCCTCCTGGCCATTCACCCCGACGATCCCCCTTACCCGATCCTCGGCTTGCCCCGCGTCCTAAGCACGGAGCGGGACTTCAGGCTGCTCGCGGAAGCCGTGCCCAATGCTTCCAACGGCCTCTGTTTCTGCACCGGATCCTTCGGCGTGCGGGCCGACAACGACCTGCCGGGCATGGTCAAGCGGCTGGGCGAGCGGATCTACTTCGCTCATCCGCGCTCCACCCGGAGAGACGCGAATGGTAACTTCTACGAGGCCAACCACCTCGAGGGCGACGTAGACATGTACGGCGTCATGAGAGCCCTCCTCGACATCCAACAACGGCGCGGGAAATCCATTCCCATCCGCCCCGACCACGGCCACCAGATGATCGACGACCTCCGCAAAAAGACGAACCCGGGATACTCCTGCATCGGTCGACTACGCGGTCTCGCCGAACTACGCGGCCTGGAACTGGGCATCGCTCGCACGCTATACGAATAATAATAACCTGATACTAAAACTATGCAAGAACTATTTTCATTACAAGGAAAAGTGGCCTGGGTCACGGGAGCCTCCTACGGCATCGGTTTCGCCATCGCCTCGGCCTACGCCGCCGCCGGCGCCACGATCGTGTTTAACGACCTGAACCCGGAACTCGTGGAGAGAGGGATCGCCGCCTACAAGGCCGCCGGCATCCACGCGCACGGCCACGTCTGCGACGTCACCAGCGAAGAGCAAGTCAATGCCTTAGTCGCCCGCCTCGAGCAAGAAGTCGGGAGCGTGGACATCCTCGTCAACAACGCCGGCATCATCAAGCGCATCCCGATGATCGAGATGACGGCGGCCGAATTTCGCCAGGTGATCGACGTTGACCTCAACGCCCCCTTCATCGTTGCCAAAGCGGTAATCCCCGGCATGATCAAGAAAGGGCACGGGAAGATCATCAACGTCTGCTCCATGATGAGCGAGCTGGGGCGGGAGACCGTGGCCGCTTACGCCGCCGCGAAGGGAGGCCTCAAGATGCTCACGCGTAACATCGCCTCGGAATACGGGGCCTACAACATCCAGTGCAACGGCATCGGCCCGGGCTACATCGCCACGCCACAGACAGCCCCCCTGCGCGAGCCGGGCCACCCCTTCAACTCCTTCATCATCGCCAAAACCCCCGCCGCGCGCTGGGGTACCCCCGAAGATCTCCAGGGGCCGGCCCTCTTCCTGGCATCCGATGCCTCGAATTTCGTGAACGGCCACGTCCTCTACGTGGACGGCGGCATCCTCGCGTACATCGGCAAACAACCCTGATGCCATGGCACGATTCAATAGGATAGAAACCTGCCGGACGATGGCGGCGACGGGCCTGGTGCCGGTCTTCTACCACGCCGACCTCGACGTGGTCAAGCAGGCAGTGAAAGCGGGCCACGCGGGGGGAGCGCGCCTGTTCGAGTTCACCAACCGCGGCGACCATGCCCACGAATTGTTCAGCGCGCTGGAGCGATGGGCCGCCACGGAGTGCCCCGGGATGATCCTGGGTGCCGGTTCCGTGGTGGATGCCGGCACGGCCTCCCTCTACCTCCAGCTGGGGGCCAGCTTCATCGTCGGGCCGTTGCTTAACCCCGATGTCTTCAAGGTATGCAACCGCCGCCAGGTGCCTTACATCCCGGGCTGCGGCTCGGTCACCGAGATCGGCCTCGCCCAGGAGCTGGGGGCGGAAATCGTGAAAATATTCCCCGCCGGCAACGTCGGTGGCCCCTCGTTCGTCAAGAACGTGCTCGCCCCCATGCCCTGGACGCGTGTCATGGTGACGGGGGGCGTGGAACCCACGGAAGAAAACCTCACCCAGTGGTTCGCGGCAGGAGTCACCTGCGTGGGCATGGGATCCAACCTCTTCCCGAAGACGCTCCTCGCGCGGGGGGCGTGGGACGAGATCGCGCGCGGGATCGAAAACGTGTTGAAAATCATTAAAAAACATACGTCATGACAACACTCACACAAACGAGCAAGATGACCAACTACCGCTGGGTCATCTGCGCCCTCCTCTTCTTCGCGACAACGATCAACTACCTTGACCGGCAAGTCTTGTCGCTGACCTGGCCAAGCTTCATCGGCCCCGAATTTGGCTGGACGAACGACCACTATGGCACCATCACCTCCTGGTTTTCCCTCCTCTACGCCGCCTGCATGCTCTTTGCCGGCCGTTTCGTCGACTGGTTAGACACCAAGAAAGGTTTTCTCTGGGCCATCGGCATCTGGTCCTTCGGTGCCTGCCTTCACGCCTTCTGCGGCATCGCCACGGCGGGCATCGCCACCGGCACGTGGGTCTTCGAGTTCGAAGGGGCCAAAAACCTGATCCAGACGGTGGGGGACAGCGGCAAAATCATCAACATCAGCGTCATGCTATTTATCTCCTGTCGCTTCATCCTGGCCCTCGGCGAGGCGGGCAACTTCCCCGCGGCCATCAAGGCAACCGCCGAGTACAACCCGAAGCGCGCCCGCGCCTTCTCCACGAGCATCTTCAACTCCGGGGCCACCATCGGCGCCATGATTGCCCCCGCCTGCGTCCTCTACATCGCCGACGCGTTCGGCTGGGAAGCCGCCTTCCTCCTCATCGGTCTCCTGGGCTTCGTGTGGATGGGCTTCTGGGTCTTTCTCTACAAGAAACCGGAGCAACATCCCCGCGTCAACAAGGCCGAGCTGGCCTACATCCACTCGGACAAGGACAGCACGCCGTCCGGCGGCGACGGGAGCAGGAAACTCACGTTTATCGAGTGCTTCAAGTTCAAGCAGACGTGGGCCTTCGCCTTCGGCAAGTTCATGACGGACGGCGTCTGGTGGTTCTATCTCTTCTGGATGCCGAAGTACCTGAAATCCGTCTTCGGCCTCGAGGGCACGGCGCAAGTACTGCCGCTCACCGTCCTCTACACGATCGTGATGCTCTCGCTTATCGGCGGCTGGCTCCCCTCGTACTTCATCGACCGGAAGCGGCTGGATCCCTACGCCGGGCGGATGCGCTCGATGCTGATCTTCGCGTTCTTCCCGTTGCTGGCGCTCTTCGCGCAGCCGCTGGGGGCATATAGCTACTGGCTGCCGGTGGCGTTAATCGGCATCGCGTGCGCCGCGCACCAGGCCTGGTCGGCGAACATCTTCTCGACCGTGGGCGACATGTTCCCCAAGACCGCGATCGCTACCATCACCGGCATCGGCGGCATGGCGGGCGGCGTCGGCTCCTTCATCATCCAGAAGGGAGCCGGACAACTCTTCGACTTCGCGGGCGCGGCGAAAATGCGTTTCCTGGGCTTCGAGGGTGAACCGGCGGGTTATTTTATCGTGTTCATCATCTGCGCGGTGGCCTACCTGGTTGGCTGGTGCGTGATGAAGGCATTGGTACCGCGATACAAGCCGATCGTCGTCCGTTGACCCCGGTGCCGGTGCCACGAACTGCTTAGATACTCCCTACCCGGGGCGTGTCAAAAGCCCGGTTCCCGAGAACGCGGCCTAAAAACGAGGAGCGGCCGGCTTGAATCAACAAAATCCCCGCCCGCGGCACCCATGCTGGTGCCCGGGGCGGGGATTTTTATTGCCCGAGCGCGCGATTCCTCGCCCCGGGCGCGGGCGGCCTCGCTTTTAGCGACAACGACCGCGCCCCGAACTCAAATTTTCTTGTTCGGAACTCAAGATTCCTATTTAAAAACTTGAAATTTCTCGCTTAAAACTTAAAATTCATCGCCCAGAACTTAAAATCCCTCGCTAAGAACTTAAAATTCCTCGCCCAGAACTTAAAATTCTTCACTCAGAACTTAAAATTCTTCACTCGGAACTTAAAATTCTTCGCTCCGAGCGAGGACGTCCTCGCTTTTACTGACAACGACCGCGCCCCGAGCGAGGATTTCCGCGCTTTTAGCGACAAAATGGCAGCCCGGGGAATAAACGGGCGAGCGAGGGTTGTTTCAAAAGTCCAGATACCTGAGTTTTGGATAAGCCCACTCCTTGTTCAGCCAACAAAACAACCCGCATGACGATAAGTCACAAGTCAAGTAATAACCTCATTTCTACCTCATTCAATCAACTAAACAACCTCAGTAGCAAGGTCACCGGCGCCCGGCGATAAAAAAAAAACGGGACACGCTATTACACCTAACGGGGTGCACCGTGTTTTAGTATTAGAAAAAAGAAAAAGCATGATCAAAGAAACACCCATAGGCCCGTTACTGTCCCGGTACATCGAGGGCAAACTTGACGAGGAGCAAGCCAAAGAGCTGGAAGAGTGGCGAGCGGCCTCTCCCCGGCACGAAGAGTTCTTCCGACGGGCGACCTCGTTGCAAGCGGCGGAAGAGAAAATCGCCCGCTTCGTCTACCCGGAAGAGGAAGAAACACGCGCGTGGCAAGCCTTGCGCCGGCGGGTCACCCGGGGGAAGAGGATCGTGACGCGGCGAAAGATAGCCCGCGCCGTCGCCGTCGCCCTGCTGCTCGCGGCGGGAGGCGCGGCATACTATCTCTTCCCGCGTCCTTCCGGCGCCGCGCCCGCCGTCGACCCGTTCCCGGTGGCCTCCTCCACGTTGCTCCTGCCGGACGGATCGCGCGTTGACCTGGGCGACGAGGAAGCCCTGAACGCGCTCGCGCTCGCCCGTCCCGGGCTGCAAGCGGACGAGGCATCCCTCCGCTACACCGCGCGGGAAGAGGAGGCGAGCGAGATGCACGTCCTGCGCGTCCCGCGCGGCGGCGAGTACGTGTTGACCCTCTCCGACGGGAGCACCGTCTACCTGAACGCCGGGACGGAATTGACCTACCCGGCCGCGTTTTCCGGCTCGCGCCGCGATGTCTACCTGAAGGGGGAGGCCTATTTCAACGTCCAGGCGGACGCGCGTCGCCCCTTCACGGTCCACGCGCTCCCGGTACGCGTGGAGGTCACCGGCACCTCCTTCGGCGTGCGCGCCTACGAGGACGAGGCGGTGATACAAACCATACTGGAGAGCGGGCGGGTCCAGATGCACGCGGGAGAGCGCGTCGTCTCGCTGGTGCCGAACACGCGGGCGGTGTACGACCGCCGGGAGGAGACGATGGCGACGATGCCGGCGAACCCGGCGTTCTTCTTGGGATGGAAGGAAGGGCGTTTAGTATACGACAACGCCCCGCTGGAGACGATCCTGAAGGACGCGGGCAGGTGGTACTCCCTCGACGTCATCTTCCGGAGCGACGCGGCACGTTCGCTGCCCTTCTCGCTCAACATGAAGAGGCACGGGAGCGTCAGCGACGTGCTACAACTCCTGGAGGAGACGGGAAAGGTACGCTTCGAACGTAACGATCACGCGATCACCGTCCAGTGATCGCGCGGAAGTAAAAGACCGCCGCGGGTGTTGATTCCCGGGCGGCCCGCACGATACCACCCGCGGCAACGGGTGGCCATGTCTAATTTAACAACGACCAAAATTATGAAGAAAAAACGACTTTTTCAGTGGAAGAGAGGATTTCTATTCCTCTTTCTCGTGGCCTTGACCACCGGGATTCCACGAGAGGCCCTCGCGCAACAAGAGGAGAGGTTGACCGTGAACCTGCAAAACGCCTCGCTCAAGGAGATCATCAACGAGATCAAGCGCGTCTCGAACTACGACTTCGTGTACAGCGACGTGGACTTGACCGCCTTCAAGCGGCGAGACGTCCGTTTCCACGAGGTGACGCTTGACGCGATCCTCTCCGACTGCCTGCGAGGAACGGGGTTAGTCTACTCCGTGAACAACCAGACGATCGTCATCCGGAAGGAGACCCCGCGACGGCCGGGCGGGACGAGGATCATCTCCGGCATCGTGACCGACACACGGGGAGAGCCGCTGCCCGGGGTGAGCGTCATGCTCAAGGGGACGGGCACCGGCGCGGCCACGAACGCGGAGGGGCACTACTCGCTGAACGTGCCGGACGACGACGAGAACGTGCTGCGCTTCTCGTTTATCGGGATGCTCCAGCAGGAGGTGGCGATCGGCAACCGGACGACCATCAACGTCCGGCTGGAGGAGGAGAACAAGGCGATCGACGAGGTCGTGGTGACCGGCTACTTCGAACGGTCGAAGAGCACCTTCACCGGCGCCTTCTCCTCCGTGAAGCGGGAGGAACTCCGCAAGTTCGGGAACGAGAACTTGATCTCCGCCCTCCAGATGATCGATCCCTCGTTCAAGATCCGGGAAGATAACGAACGGGGATCCGACCCCAACACCCTCCCCGATTTCTTCGTCCGCGGGGAGAGCAGTTTCCTGGGAGAGAGTAACCTCCCCACGTTCATCGTGGACGGGCACGAGGTCTCGTTACAATACGTCTTCGACATGGACATGGACCGGATCGAGAGCATGAGCATCCTCAAAGACGCCTCCGCCACGATCCACTACGGCTCGCGGGCGGCCAACGGCGTCGTGGTCATCGAGACGCGGCGCCCGGCGAGCGGGAAATTTACCGTCTCGTACACCAACCGCACCAGCCTCTCGGCCCCCGACCTGTCGGAGTACAACCTGCTGGACGCCCGGGAGAAACTGGCGTACGAGATCGCCGCCGGGGTGTACACCGGCACCACTCCCTCCTCGCAACACTGGCTGGACCAGCAACTGGAGTACGCGAAGGCCAACATCGCGCGGGGAGTCAACACCGACTGGCTCGCCCAGCCGACCCGCGACGCCCTCTCCCATGCCCACTCCATCTACGTGGAGGGCGGGACGGGCAGCGTGATCTACGGCATAAACGCCAATTACGGGAAAAACGGCGGGGTGATCAAGCGATCCTCCCGCGAGAACCTCGGGCTTACCTTCGATTTCACCTACCGCGTGCGCGACAAGATCAACATCCGCAACAGCTTCTCCCACGGGCTGGTGAACGTGCGGAACTCCCCCCACGGGTCGTTCGCGGATTATGCCAGGGCGAACCCGTATAACCCCGTGCGCGACGAGAACGGGAAGTTAGTCAAGACCTACCCCAGGCAACACTACTACGCCGACGAGAGCGCCACCCAGTATCACAATCCCCTCTACAACGCAACGCTCCCCTACAAGGATCACGAGCAGATCACGAGCGTCATCAATAACCTGAGCGTGGACTATTTCATCACGCCGGAACTCCGCTTCAAGGGATCGCTGGCCCTGAACCGGGAGCTGAAAGAGAAACACAAGTACATCTCCCCCGAGCACACCCGCTTCGCCAAAGAGACGGATCCCCTCAAGAAAGGCAGCTACACGATCACGAACGGGAACAGCTTCTCGTATAACGTTAACGGCACGCTGACCTACTCGCTGGCCATCAATAAGCATCTCGTCTACAGCGGCGCCGGCGTGAACGTGATCGAAAGCCGGGAGAACTCCCGCGCGTTCACCGGCACGGGTTTCCTCGACGAGCGCTTCAACGAGATCGGCTTCGCCATGACCTTCCCGGAAGGCGGGCGTCCCGTCGGGACGGAAGGGACATACCGGATGATCGGGTGGCTGGGCATCGTCAACTACTCCTATGACAACCGTTTCTTCGTCGACCTCTCCGGTCGCGTCGACGGCTCCTCGAAGTACGGCAAGGAGAGCCGCTTCGCCCCCCTCTGGTCGGCCGGCGCGGGCTGGAATATCAACAACGAGCGCTTCATGCGGGCCAACAAGCTGTTCGACCGGCTGACGTTGCGCGCTTCCATCGGCGTCACCGGCAACCAGCAATTCGAGCCTTACATGGCCAAGACCATGCTGCAATACAGCCCGGGCTACTCCTACTACCAGGCCATCGGGGCGTTCTTCATGGGATACGGGAACAAGCTCCTGGAGTGGCAACAGAGCACCAAGCGAAACATCGGCGTGAACGTGGAGATGCTCGAGCGCCGGCTCTCCTTCCGCTTCGACTACTATAACGACCGCACCGGGGGCTTGCTGTTGCCCGTCAGCGTGCCGCCCTCCCTCGGCTTCACGACCTACACGGAGAACTTCGGGGAGCAGAGCAACAAGGGGTTCGAGTTCGACCTCAACGCCGTCATCATCCGGAAGCCCACCCTCGACTGGGCCGTCAACGTCAACGGCACGCACAACAAGAATCGCGTGGAGAAGATCAGCAGCGTGCTGGCCGCGTTGAACACCGCGAATCACACCGGTGCCAACGCGTCGACGCTCACGCGCCCCATCGCCATGTACGAGGAGGGAGAGTCGCTCTCGGCCATCAAGGTGGTGCGCTCCCTGGGCATCAACCCGGCCAGCGGCAAGGAGCTTTTCCTCACCCGCGCGAACACGATCACCGAGACGTGGGACTACCGCGACAAGATCACCGCCGGCGACCTTGAACCCGCGCTGGAGGGGAACATCGCCAGCAACCTGATCTGGCAACGGCTCTCCTTGAACGTGCAACTGCGCTACGGCTTCGGTGGCCAGCTCTACAACAGCACGCTCTCCGAGCGGGTGGAGGGGGCCTCGCCCTACGCCAACGCCGACGCGCGCGTGCTCAACGAGCGGTGGCAAAAACCGGGAGACCGCTCCTTCTACAAGGACATCGCCGACAGGAGCGTCTCCTACGCGACCAGCCGCTTCGTGCAGGACAACAATTACCTGGAGTTAAGCAACATCGCGATCGCCTACCAGCTCTCCCCGGACATCTTGAAGCGCTGGGGCATCTCCCGGGCGCGGCTGGGGCTGAACACCACCGACCTCTTCTACTTCTCGACGGTGAAACGGGAACGGGGCATCGACTATCCCTTCGCGCGGCAGTTCACCTTCTCTGTTAACCTTAATTTCTAACACGTCATGAAAAAAATATACCATATCCTCGCGTTGCTCTTCCCCCTCGCGTCCTGCAACGACTGGTTAGACATCACCTCGCTGGGCCAGGTGGACGAGAGCAAGATGTTCGAAAACGAACGGGGCTTCCAGGAGACCCTGGCCGGGAGCTACAGCATGTTGACCTCGCCCGCCCTCTACGGGATGGAACTCACCGCCGGGTTCCCCGACGAGATCGCGCGCTACTGGAACGAGCGCAGCGAGTTTTACAACTTCAAGTACGACGACGCGGCGGTCGTCAAGCGGCTCTCCGCCACGTGGCACGGGATGTACAAGGCCATCGCCAACCTCAACCTGTTGCTCGGGCACGCCAGGGAACGATCGCCGGAAAACCTGCCCAACTACAACCTGATCGTGGGCGAGGCGAAAGGCCTGCGGGCCTACCTGCACCTCGACCTGTTGCGCCTCTTCGGCCCCGTGCTGCCGGACGGGCTGGACCGGCCGTCGATCCCCTACCGCGACGAGTTTTCGACCAACATCACCCGGCAGATGAGCGCCCGGGATGTCCTCACGAGGATCGAGACCGACCTCAAGGAGGCGCACGACCTGCTCGCTGACGACCCGATTTTCACGCACGGGAGGCGAAACGCCGACCTCGTCGACAATAGCCCCGAGAGCAAGGCCTTCGCTTACCCCTTCCGCGGCGCCCGCGTGAACTACTACGCCACGTGCGCCACCCTCGCCCGCCTCTACCTCCTGGTCGGGAAGAAGGGCGAGGCCTTGAAATACGCGATGGAAGTCATCGACTCGGGGATCTTCCAGCCCGGCAACGCCAAGGTGCCGGAGGACTACATGTTCCAGCCCGAGCTGGTCTGGGCGCTCTACGACGCGGAGATCAGCGAGGAGGGGCACCTGGGGAACACCTCCTTCACCTTTAACTACGCGATCAACAGCGCTTTCCGCGAGCACGTCTACACGGGGATCGGGCACGGTGCCAGCGACGACACGCGCTACAACCACTGGTGGGGCCGCACCTCCACGACCCCCGCGATCGACTACCTCTCCAAGTACGTCCGCGTCACGCGCAACACCGAGGATGTCTCGAAATGGGAAAAGGTGATCAGCATGATCCGCCTCAGCGAGGTCTACTACATCGCGGCCGAGGCGAACATCGGCACCGACAACGGGGAGGCCCGGCGCCTGCTACAAGCCGTCCGCAACGCCCGGAAACTCGCCACCAGCGCGCTGCCGGAGACGCTCACCGACGCCGAGCTGCTGGAACAGGTCGTCATCGAGCAACTCAAGGAGTTCTGGGGCGAGGGAAAACTCTTCTACACCTACAAGCGCCTCGCGCACGACATCATCATCCGCCAGAGCGCGATACCCGCCTCCCGGGAGATCTTCGAGCTACCCGTCCCGGAAGAAGAGATCGAATACGGTAACAACTAAAAACACGTCGACATGAAACGAATCCATTATATCATCGTCACCGGCGCGTTGGCCCTCGCCGCCGCCTGCTCCGAGGCCCCGAAAGAGATGTTCAACGCCCCCGCCGCGATCCACTTCCAGATGCCGCGCGGGGACTCCTCCCTCATCATCCGCCAGGACACCATCGTCTACTCCTTCGCCTTCGACCTCGTCGCCACGCGACGCGAGATCTGCATCCCCGTCGAGGTGGTCGGGTTCGCCGCCGGCCGCGACCGGGAGTATCACGTCGAGATCACCCCCCTCGGCGACACGCGCGAGGGCGTGCATCACGAGCCGATCAGCGCCCGTCAGGTGCTCCCCGCCGGGAAAACAACGGACTCGATCCGCGTCGTCTTCGTCCGCGCCGCCGACATGGCGCGGGAAGCCAAGAAAATCGGCCTCACGATCCGCGACGGGGGCGACTTCCAGGCGGGCGTCCAGGAGCACCTCCACGTCGTCGTCCAGGTCTCCGACATCCTCGAGCGACCGGAGTGGTGGAACAGCGCGTGGAACGAGCGTTTCGGGGACACCTACGACCCGCAGATCTACCGCGCGTGGATGGGCGTCTGGAAAGGCAACGGGAAGGGCGAGCCAACAAGCCCCTACCCCAGCTGGTGGGACACGCCGCAAGAGCTGACCGCCCTCGTCGACCTGCGACGCCACTTCGAGGAACACGAGACCTACTACCTCGACGAGCCTTCCATCCGGATCGTCATCCCCTACCCCAATTAAACGCGAAAACCTACGAAAATGAAGTACATGAAAAACACGACATGCGCCCTGCTCCTCGTCGCCCTCGCCGGCGGCTGCACGACGGACAACGGGAACTACGAATACACCCGCCTGAACACCATCGAGATCGACGGGTTCGCGGCTGACACCACCTACCGCGTCGACCAGTTCGACACGCTCGTCATCGACCCCGCGCCCCGCTTCGCCGCGGGCCCCTTGACGGATCTAAGCCACGAGTGGAAAATCAACCACGAGGTCATCTCCACCGCCCCCGTGCTCCGCGCGCCGGTCACGCTGGCACCCAACACCGGCACCGCCTACTACGAGGCCGGGCTGCGCGTGACCGACAACGCCACGGGCCTGAAATACTACAAGAACTTCAAGGTCATCGTCACCACCTCCATCACCACCGGCCTCTTCATCCTCAGCGAACGGGCCGACGAGACCGCCCGCCTCTCCTTCCAGCGCAGGGACAAGCCCGGCGGGACGCTCGTCCACGACCTCTTCGAGGAGGCCAACCCCGCCTTCGGGCCTCTCGGCAAAAAGCCGCGACAGGTCTACTACTCCGGGCTACTGGGGGCGGAACTGGGTGTCCTCTGCGGCGAGGGGGAGAGGCAACTCTCCATCCTCAACCCCGCCACGCTGGCCCTGCAACGCTCCCTTTCCGGGGAGACGATCCGCGGCGGTTACGACGGCGACTTCACCCCGGAACGCCTCACCCTCTACATGGGCGGGATGATCGTCGGCGGCGGGAAACTCTATAACTACAACTACATGGGGAACAAGGCCATCTATCGCCCCGTCCCCGTCGACGAGGACGCGTACGACTTCGCCGGGTGGGCGGAAACGAACATGACGATCGATGCCTATGCCTGGATGACCTACGACAACAAGAGCGAACAGTTCTTGCAACTCGAGCCGGGCACCGACCCGCTCCTCTACGACAAGATCACCCCGTTGACCGTCGAGGGCGACCTCTCCACCGCCGGGCAACGCTTCCTGGCGGGCGGGACGGGCGGCACCTCCGCCTACACGGAAGTCCGCGCCATCCTCTACAACAGCGCCGAGCGAAAGGCCTACCTCTACGGCATCACCATCGTGGATGACTTCGACCCGGTAACGTGGGAGATAATTATAAACATGACCGTCACCCGCCTCGGCGAGCATGCGAACCTCGTCGACGAGCGCTCCGTCTGCTTCTACAACGCCGAGTACTGGTACCTCGCCACGGGCAACACCGTCAAGCGGCTGCACGAGAAGGGGAGCGCCCCCCTCGACTGGTTCACCGCCCCCCGGGGGGAAGTGACCGCCATGACCGTCGACAAGAGCGGGCCGGCGGCCAAGCGCCTGCTGGTCGCCACCCGCGACGGGGCGAAGAGCTACATCCACGTGATCGACATCGCCACCGGGAAGTCGCTCGAGCCGCCGCTCGAGATGGACGGGAAGATCGTCTCGCTGCTCGCGAAAGGCACGTGGAAGTACTAAGTCTTGGCGCGAACCAGGATCCCCGCCCGGGGGGGGGGCGGTACCGTGCCCGGTTGCCGTCCTGCCCTCCGGGCGGGGGGAGTGGAAGGAGTTCCCGAAACGCGCGTAACACGAGTGCTTAATTTCGCGTCCCTAAACGTTCGCGACATTCCCGGCTTCTCCGCCGGGAATGTTTTTTCACGCCAGCCCCTTCAGGCGCTCGCGCATGTAGCGATGCGCGTTATTCTTCTGTTTCTTCACCGTGTTCACGCTGATCCGCAGGCTCGCCGCGATCTGCTCGTGCGACATGCCCTCCAGGCTCATCCGGTAGACCGCCTTGCAGGCCGGCGGTAGCTCCTCGAAGACGGCCAGCACGAGCCGGAACAGCTCCGCCTCCAGCATCCCCTCCAGGAACGACTCCTCGCCCTCCTCGCGGGGCACCGCCTCGTAACGCTCCCTCGTCTTCCGGTGGCGGATCAAGTTCAGGCTCTTGCGTTGCACCACGCGGTAAAGGTACGCCTTGATCGCGTCCCCGGCGGAGAACTCCCGCCGCTTCTCCCACAGGCACACGAACGCCTCCTGCACCACGTCATCGATCTCCTCCCGCCCCAGCGCGTACCTCGCCGCGAAACAACGCAAGGCGGGGGCGTGCCGTTCGTATATCTCCCGGAAAACACTTTCATCTCCCGCCTGGAAAAGGGCCACTTGTCTCGATACTTCCATGAATAACTCGTTATAGTTTCACGCGTGCACGTTGTGATAATCCTGATAAAATGGTACCGCAAAAGTATAAAATCATTCCCGTTTTACAAACACGGCAACGGCCGCGGCGAGGACGGGCGCGTCTCGATTGACCAGGCATCACCACTCAATCGGACGAGTCACCGGTTCAAACCGGCGCGCCACCCGCTCGAGCCGGCGCGCCTTGTTGCGCCGCCGCGTCCGCTCGGCCACGGGGGAGACGCGAGAGCATTACGCGTATCTCCTTCACGAGATTGATACAGCGCTCGACGGGAAGTGACCGGGCGACACGCTTAAGAGACTTTTTCCATACGATGTGTCATATAGAAGCGGTATACCGCATCTCTATATGACACACTGCTTTATGCCTTCTACGGGGCGGCGCGTTGCCGGTTGGCGATTTTATTGTATCTTCGCGCCAAAATCATGAAAACATGGAACACAAGGCAGGTTTCGTAAGCATCCTGGGGAACCCCAACGTGGGGAAATCGACCCTGATGAACCGGCTGGTGGGGGAAAAGCTCTCCATCATCACCGCCAAGTCGCAGACGACGCGGCACCGCGTCAAGGGTATCGTCAACGAGGAGGGATACCAGATCATCTTCTCGGACACGCCCGGGGTCGTCAAGCCCAGCTACAAGATGCAGGAATACATGCTCGACTTCTCCCGCTCGGCGCTCGATGACGCGGACATCATCGTCTACGTGACGGATGTCGTGGAGAAATTCGACAAGAACGCCGGCTTCCTCGAGCGGGTCAAGCAACGGGAAGCGCCACTGCTGCTGGTGATCAACAAGGTCGACCTCACCACCCCGGCGAGGCTCGACGCGCTCTTCGACACGTGGCGCCAGGTACTGCCGCGGGCGGAGATCTTCCCCCTCTCCGCCACCGAGAACTTCAACGTGCCCAACCTCTACAAGCGGATCGTCGAGTTGCTCCCCGCCGGCGAGCCGTACTTCGCGAAAGACGAGTTGACGGACATGCCCGCCCGCTTCTTCGTCGCCGAGATCATCCGCGAGAAGATCCTGCTCCACTACGACAAGGAGATCCCCTACTCCGTGGAAGTCGTCATCGAGGAGTTCAAGGAGGACGACAAGCGCGTCGACATCATGGCCCTCGTCCACGTGGAACGGGATTCCCAGAAAGGGATCCTCATCGGCCACCAGGGGAGCGCCCTCAAGCGCGTCGGCACGGAAGCGCGCCTCGACATCGAGGCCTTCCTCGACAAGAAAGTATTCCTGTCCCTCCGCGTGAAAGTGCTGAAGGACTGGCGAGATAAAGAAACCGAGTTAAAAAACTTCGGGTACAAGCAACTCTAACGCGTGCCCGTATAATTAAGGAGAAATCATGAGCAACATCGTGGCAATCGTGGGACGCCCCAACGTGGGAAAATCGACCCTCTTCAACCGGCTGGTGGGCGGCAGGCAGGCTATCGTGAACGAGGAGAGCGGCGTGACCCGCGACCGCAATTACGGCAAATCGGAGTGGAACGGCAAAGAGTTCTCGGTGATCGACACCGGGGGATACGTCTCCAGCACGTCCGACATCTTCGAGGAGGAGATCAACAAGCAGGTGGTGCTGGCGATGGAGGAGGCGGACGTGATCCTCTTCATGTGCGACGTGGAACTGGGCATCACCGACCTCGACCAGAGCTTCGCGCGCCTCCTGCGACGCGTCAACAAGCCCACGCACGTCGTGGTCAACAAGGTGGACAACAACGAGCGACTGCACGACACCCACGAGTTCTTCAAGCTGGGCATCGGCGAGGAGATCTTCCCCGTCTCCTCCATCAACGGGGCCGGGACGGGGGAACTGCTGGACAAGGTCGCGTCGCACTTCAGCGCGGAGAGCGTCGACGACACGGGGGCGCTGCCCCGGATCGCGATCGTGGGACGCCCCAACGTGGGCAAATCCTCCATGATCAACACCCTGCTCGGCCAAGAACGGAACATCGTCACCGAGATCGCCGGCACGACCCGCGACGCCCTGGCCACCCGCTACAACCGCTTCGGCCACGATTTCATGTTAATTGACACGGCCGGCCTGCGGAAAAAGGCGAAGGTCCACGAGGACGTGGAGTTCTACTCGGTCATGCGCTCCGTGCGCGCCATCGAGGACTCGGACGTGTGCATGTTGCTCGTCGACGCCACCCGCGGCATGGAGGCCCAGGACCTGACGATCTTCCACCTGATCGAGCGCAACCGGAAGGGAGTGGTGGTGGTGGTCAACAAGTGGGACCTGATCGAGAAAGACCACGCGACCACCCACGAGTACGAGAAGGAGATACGCGCCCGCCTCGCGCCGTTCGACGACGTGGACATCTTCTTCACCTCCGCCCTGACGCGCCAGCGCGTGCTGAAGGCCCTGGAGGCCGCGATCGAGGTATACCGCGCTCGCTCGAGAAAGATCAAGACCTCCGAGTTGAACAACGTGATGCTCGAGGAGATCGAGAACTTCCCCCCGCCCAGCATCAAGGGGAAATACATCCGCGTCAAGTACGTCACCCAGCTACCCACGAAAACGCCGTCGTTCGCGTTCTACTGCAACCTGCCGCAGTACGTGAAAGATCCCTACAAGCGTTTCCTCGAGAACAAGATCCGGGCCCACTGGAAGTTCACCGGCGTGCCCATCCAGGTATTCGCGCGGAAGAAGTAAAGCATGGCAAGCAGCATCGAACACGAGGGAGTGGTGACGCGGGTAGAAGGAGAACGCGTCACGGTGACCATCGAAAGCCCCACCGCCTGCGAGGGATGCCACGCGCGGCGAGCGTGCGGGCAGTCCGGCGGGAAGACGCGGGAGATCGTCGTCCGGCACCCCGGCGGGAACATCAACGCCGGGGAACGCGTGACGGTGCGGGTGAGCGGGAGGCACGCCGCCCGGTCGGTGTTTCTCGCCTACATCGTCCCCTCGGTGATAGCGATCGCCGTCGTCGCGCTGCTCTCCCCCCGCGCGGGAGAAGTGACAACGGCCGCGGTCGCGCTCGCCGCCATCGCGGGCTACCTCCTCCTGCTCTTCGCGTGCCGCGACGCGCTCGCCCGGGAGATAACGTTCACGCTCGCGTCCCCGTGACGGCGCGAACGAGCGACACCTTAATATAACCACGTATTTTAAAAAGACAACATGAATACCTTATGAACAGCAGCATGATCATTTACACCGCCATCTCGCTATGCGCCACCGGGATCACGGCCGCCGTCATCCTCTACCTCGTCGCCCGGAAATTCCGGGTAGAGGAAGACCCCCGGGTCGACGCGATCGAGGCGCTCCTGCCGGGGGCCAACTGCGGGGGATGCGGGCAACCGGGCTGCCGGGGGCTGGCGGTGGCCATCGCCCGGGCCAACTCGCTGGAAGGGCTCGCGTGCCCCGCGGGCGACGCGGCCACCATGCCGGCCATCGCCGCCGTGCTGGGGCTGGAAGCCGGGACGCGCGTCCCGCGGGTGGCCGTGGTGAGGTGCAACGGGGATCACGACCGGCGACCGCGCTCCAGCGTCTACGACGGCTACCCCTCTTGTGTCGTGGAACACGCGTTGTACCGCGGGGAGGGCGATTGCCCGTTCGGGTGCCTCGGCCTCGGCGATTGCGCGCGGGCGTGCGCGTTCGGGGCTATCCGCGTGGACGAGACCACGGGGTTGCCCGTCGTGGACGAGGCGGCGTGCACGGGTTGCGAGGCCTGCGTGAAAGCCTGCCCGCGGGGGATCATCGAGGCGCGCGCCAGGGGGATCAAAGAGCGACGCGTGTTCGTGAGTTGCGTCAACCGCGACCGCGGGGCCATCGCCCGCGCGGCGTGCGGCTCCGCCTGCATCGGGTGTGGCAAATGCGCCAGGGAGTGCCCCTTCGGGGCGATCACCGTCGAGCGCAACCTCGCGTACATCGACTTCCACAAGTGCAAGCTATGCCGCAAGTGCGTCAGTTCTTGCCCCACCGGGGCCATTCACGAGATCAACTTCCCGCCGAGGAAGGTAGAGTTAACGCGAGTCGAAACCGAAAATACAGATACACCGTGCTGAAAACATTTACCCCGGGAGGGATCCACCCCCCGGCCGACAAATTATCGTCGCGGGAGGCCACCGTCCCGCTCCCCCTGCCGGAACGGGTGGCGATACCGTTATCGCAACACATCGGTGTCCCGGCGACGCCCCTGGTGAAAAAAGGGGATCGCGTGAAAGCCGGGCAACTCATCGGCGAGGCCGTCGGCCCCATCTCCGCCAACGTGCACAGCTCCGTCTCCGGCACCGTGCTCGACATCGAGGCGGTCGTCGATGCCAGCGGGTACGCCCGTCCCGCCGTCGTGATCCGCGTGGAGGGCGACGAGTGGGACGCGAGCGTCAGCCGGCAGGAGTCCCCCGGCCGCCACCTCTCGGCCTTTTCCAGGGAAGAGATACTGGCGGCCATCCAGGCGGCGGGGATCGTCGGGATGGGGGGGGCCACCTTCCCCACGCGCGTGAAACTCTCGCCGCCCCCCGGCAGCGAGCCGGGCCTGCTGATCATCAACGGCGTGGAGTGCGAGCCTTTCTTGACGGCGGATCACCGGCTGATGATCGAGAAGAGCCGCGAATTGCTGATCGGCACCCGCTTCCTGATGAAAGCGCTGGGGGTAGAACAAGCCGTCATCGGCATCGAGAACAACAAGCCGGATGCCCTCGCGGGGATGCGGGAAGCCGTCATGAAACACGCGCTGGGCATCGAGGTCTGCCCGCTCAAGGTGAAATACCCGCAGGGCGGCGAGAAACAACTGATCCGGGCCATCACCGGCCGGCGCGTCCCGCCGGGGGCGCTCCCCATCTCCGTCGGGGTCGTGGTACACAACGTCGGCACGGTCTACGCCGCGTACGAGGCCATCACGATGCACAAGCCCCTGGTCGAGCGCGTGGTGACCGTCACCGGGAAATCACTGTCGCGACCGGGGAACTACCTCTGCCGCGTCGGCACCCCCGTCGCCTGTCTGATCGAGGCCGCGGGCGGGCTGCCCGGCGACACCGGCAAGGTGATCGCGGGAGGCCCCATGATGGGAAAAGCGCTCACGAGCACCGCCGTTGTCGTCACGAAGGGGACGAGCGGCGTGCTGGTGATACCGGAAAGCGAGGCACGCCGGCAACCCGCCCGCGACTGCATCCGCTGCACCAAATGCGTGAAGGCGTGCCCCATGGGGCTTGAACCCTACCTGCTGATGACCCTCGGCGAATACCGGCAAACGGAAGCGCTGGAGCGCGCGCGGGTGATGGATTGCATCGAGTGCGGCTCTTGTAACTTCACCTGCCCCGCCCACCGCCCGCTGTTAGATATCATCCGGCTGGGCAAGAGCCGCGTCGGGCAACTGATGAAAACGAGAAAACCGTCCTGACATTTAGAAATAGATCCCATGAACAAGCTCATCATATCCCCCTCGCCACACGTTCACGGCGGGGACTCCATCGAGAGGAACATGTACGGGGTGCTCGTCGCGTTGCTCCCGGCGTTGCTCTGCTCCATCCTCTTTTTCGGGTGGGGAGCGCTCTACGTGACCATCGCGGCGGTAGCGTCGGCGATGCTCTTCGAATACGCCATCCAGCGCTACCTGCTCAAGCAACCCGCCACGATCGACGACGGATCGGCGGTCATCACCGGCGTGCTGCTCGCCTTTAACCTGCCCTCCACCATCCCCCTGTGGCTCGTGATGCTGGGCGCGCTCGTGGCCATCGGCATCGGCAAGATGAGCTTCGGCGGCCTGGGCAACAACATCTTCAATCCCGCCCTCGTGGGACGTGTCTTCCTGCTGATCTCTTTTCCCGTGCAGATGACCACGTGGCCCGTGCCGCGCGGCTTCGAGACCACGGATGCCGTGACAGGCCCCACCCCGCTGGTGTTCGTTAAACAAGCCTTGCGGGAACACAAGCCCTTCGTCGAGGTATTCTCGCCGGCCGGGGGGGGACGCGACCTGCTGGATCTGGGCACGGGCAGCGGCATCGGCGGGAGCCTCGGCGAGATAGCCGCCTTCGCGCTCCTGCTGGGATTCGCCTACCTGCTGATCAAACGCGTCATCACGTGGCACATCCCGGTCTCTATCTTCCTCGCGATCGCGCTCTTCTCCGGCATCCTCCACTGGATCGACCCCGCGTACGCCGGGCCGCTCTTCCACCTGCTCTCCGGCGGGGTCATGCTGGGGGCCATCTTCATGGCCACCGACTACGTCACCTCGCCCATGTCCCCCCGCGGGATGTGGATCTACGGCACCGGCATCGGCGCGCTCACCATCATCATCCGGAACTTCGGTGCCTACCCGGAAGGGGTATCATTCGCCATCCTGATCATGAACGCCTTCACCCCGCTGATAAACAAATATTGCAAACCGAAGCGATTCGCTTGATAACGAAATGACATGGAAAAGAGATTAGAATCAAATTTCAAGAACATGGTGCTGGTGCTGTGCGCCATCACCCTCTTCTCCTCGCTCTCCGTGGCCAGCATCAACGCGCTCACCGCCGAGAAACTCAACGAGGTAAGATTACAGAATCAACTGAAAGCCATCCGGGACGTGCTCCCCGCGTTCGACAACAACCCGATGGAGGAGAGCGACACGTTGATCACCCCCGACGGGGGCACGCTGGTACTCTTCCCCGCCAGCCGGGAGGGGGAGCGAGTAGGAACGGCCGTGAAAAGTTACTCCAACAACGGGTACAGCGGGCCTATCTGGCTCATGATCGGCTTCACCCCCGACGGGGCCGTCTACAACTACACCGTCTTGGAACACAAGGAGACACCCGGGCTGGGCTCCAAGATGAGCACCTGGTTCGCCAGGGGCAACAAGGGCGACATCACCGGCCAGATTCCCGGCAGCAAAGGCTTACGGGCACGTAAAGACGGCGGCGAGATCGATGCCATCACCGCCGCCACCGTCTCCTCGCGGGCGTTCCTGGATGCCGTCAACCGGGCCAGCGGCGCGCTCAGCGGCAACGCGGATGCCGTCTCCGGGGCGACGGGCCTCGAGGCATCCCCCGGGGCCACGCCCGTCGAACAACCTGACGCTACCACGGGAGCCACGCCCGTGGAAGAACCCGATGCCTCATCGGGAGCCACCCGGGTCGACGACCCCTCCCGGACGGACACCTCCCTTCCCGACACGACCCACCTTTCACCCGCGCGCCATGAATAACTGGAAGATCTTCTCTAACGGGCTTTTCAAGGAGAACCCCGTCTTCGTCCTCCTGCTGGGCATGTGTCCCACGCTGGGAGTCACCACCTCGGCGATCAACGGGCTGGGCATGGGCCTGGCCACGACCTTCGTGCTCCTCCTCTCGAACGTGACCATCTCGCTGGTGAGCAACCTGATCCCCGACAAGATCCGTATACCGGGCTACATCGTGATCATCGCCACGGTAGTGACCATCCTGGAGATATGCATGGCGGCCTACCTGCCCGCGTTGCACGAGGCCCTCGGCATCTTCATCCCGCTGATCGTGGTCAACTGCATCGTCCTCGGCCGCGCCGAGGCGTTCGCGGCCAAGAACACCCCCCTCTCCTCCCTCCTCGACGGGCTGGGCATGGGACTGGGCTTCACGCTGGGCCTGGCCCTGCTGGGCAGCACGCGGGAGATCCTGGGAAGCGGGAAACTCTTCAACGCCACCCTCTACGACGAGAACTACGGGATACTCGTCTTCGTGCTGGCACCGGGAGCTTTCATCGCGCTGGGCTACCTGATCGCGATCATCAACAAGATAAAGAAATCTTTATAACCACCGGATATGGAATACGTGCTCATATTTATCACCGCGGTATTTGTCAACAACATCGTCCTCGCGCAATTCCTGGGGATCTGCCCCTTCCTCGGGGTATCCAAGAGCGTGCCCACGGCGCTGGGCATGACGGGAGCCGTCACTTTCGTGATGATCCTGGCTACGCTGGTCACCTTTATCATCCAGAAAACGATCCTCGACCCGCTGGACATCGCCTTCATGCAGACCATCACCTTCATCCTCGTCATCGCCGCGCTCGTGCAAATGGTCGAGATCATCCTGAAGAAGGCCACCCCGTCGCTCTACCAGGCACTGGGCGTGTTCCTGCCCCTGATCACCACGAACTGCTGCGTGCTGGGTGTAGCGATCATGGTCATACAGAAAGAGTACACCCTGCTCCAATCGGTCGTCTTCTCCGCCTCCACGGCCCTGGGCTTCGGGCTGGCGCTCGTCATCTTCGCCGGGATACGCGAGCAACTGGCCTTCACCCGCGTGCCGGCAGGCTTGCAAGGCCCGGCGATCTCGCTGATCACCGCCGGGTTGCTGGCGATGGCCTTCATGGGTTTTTCCGGGATTGTCTAAATACCCGCCGCCCATGTTCACGCGCCTGCAAACCCGGATCTTCGACACGCTCTCGGACGTGGCGGCCGAAGAGGGAGTGAAACTATTCGTCATCGGGGGCTTCGTCCGCGATCTCCTCCTCAAGCGCCCCTCGAAAGACATCGACATCGTCGTCCTGGGCGACGGCATCGAGATCGCCGAAAAAGCGGCCCGGAAGTTCGGCAACGCGCGGCTGTCGGTCTTCAAGACCTACGGCACGGCCATGTTCAAATACAAGGGGATAGAGCTCGAGTTCGTGGGAGCGCGCAAGGAGTCGTACACCCCCGGGTCCCGGAACCCCGTCGTGGAAGCAGGCTCCTTAGAGGACGACCAGCGCCGGCGCGACTTCACCATCAACGCCCTCGCCCTCTCGCTGGACCGGAACGACCGCGAGCGCCTCATCGACCCCTTCAACGGGCTACAAGATCTCCACGACGGCGTGATTCGCACGCCCCTCGACCCGTTGGTCACCTTCTCGGACGACCCCCTGCGCATGATGCGGGCCGTGCGCTTCGCCACGCGGCTGGACTTCCGGATCGACACCCCCACCTTCGAGGGGATCAAGGCCAACCGGGAGCGCCTCAAGATCGTCTCCGGGGAGCGCATCATGGACGAATTTAACAAGATCATCGCCGCCCCTCGCCCCTCCACGGGTATCCAGATGCTCGACAAGGCCGGGCTACTGGGGATCTTCTTCCCGGAACTCGTCGCGCTGAAAGGCGTGGAGCAGGTCGATGGCATCGGCCACAAGGACAACTTCTATCACACGCTGGCCGTGGTCGACGGCGTGAGCGAGCGCTCCGAGAACCCGTGGCTACGCTGGGCCGCCCTGCTCCACGACATCGCCAAACCGGCCACCAAACGGTTCGTGGAGGGACAAGGGTGGACATTCCACGGTCACAACCACGTTGGCGAGCGAATGGTAGAGCGCATCTTCCGTCGCCTGAAGCTACCGCTCAACGAGAAGATGAAATACGTCCAGAAACTTGTCTTCCTCCACATGCGTCCCATCGTCCTCTCGGAAGAGGAGGTCACCGACTCCGCCGTGCGCCGCCTGCTCTTCGACGCGGGCGATGACATCGAAGACCTCATGTTGCTGGCCGAGGCCGACATCACCTCCAAGAACGAGGCGAAAGTCAAGCGCTTCCTGGCCAACTTCCAGGTCGTCCGCCGGAAACTGAAAGAGGTCGAGGAGAAAGATGCCATCCGCGATTTCCAGCCTCCCGTCAGCGGTGAAGAGATCATGACGACCTTCCACCTCCCCCCCTGCAAGCAGGTGGGAGAAATAAAAAATGCCATCAAGGAGGCGATCCTTGACGGCATTATCGGGAACAACCCGGACGAGGCGCGGGCCTACATGTTCGCCGTGGCCGAGCGCCTGGGGATCACCCCGTGATCACCGGATCGCGTCGGCCAAGGCCCGCACCTCTTCGCCGCGGCAGACAATCACCGGAGTCGTGGGCACGTCGTTATACGGGATAAATTCCAGGGACTGCAGCAGGGCATACTCCCGGTCGTCGGACAAGAAAATCTCCAGGCTCAAGTTCGACGCGTTGGGCTGGCGCAAGGCCTTCAACTCGCCGTAACTCTTCTCCTGTAACACCCGCTGTAACTTGAACGAGTTCTCCGGGGCGATATATACCTTGTATTTTTTCAAGCCTTGGCCCGTCGGGCGATACAGGTACCGGCCCTTCTTCACGATGACAAGGACAAGCCCCGTCACGAGCAATAAAAGCCCCGCCACGAGTAACAACGAGGAGAGGACTCCCTCCCCCGTCTTCTCCACGGTGACACTGAAATAGAGGGCCACCACTCCCACTAACAACACGATCAACGCCAAAGCCAGCGGCTTGCTTTTCTTCACGACATTTCCCTCATCCACCGTCAAAATCACGTCTTCTATATAATCATACTTTTCCATCATCTTGTGTTTTATTTTTTATACTATAAATAACGTCCCGCGCGGGACCACCGGCCCCGCGAGACAAAACAGCGAACGGAAAAGCAGATCACACGAGGATCTCGCGCAGGGAGAAGACGTAGTATCCCGCGTCCTGCCTCAGCGCGAACGAGAGTAGGTAAGATGACTCCATGTAGTTGTAGCGCGGCACGAGGGCGCGTTCGTGCGCCTGTTCCAGCATCGGACGGGCATCCCGCGGGGGACAACGGAAAGCAGGCTCCACGTGGATCGTCAGGTGACTCCCCTGCCCCATCACCGCCCCACCGGGGATGGTAGCCAACTCCCGGTAAGCCCGCTCGCCTCCCGACGCTTCCTCTCCCGTCACCGGGCGCGACGACGCGTAGTGACAAGCGCTGATCCCGTGCCCCAGGTAGAGCAGGGTCAAGAGTAACAAGATCCCGTGTTTTCCCAATCGTACCATGCTAAAAAATAACGAGAGCAAATGTATAAATAAAAACGACCGATCCGATAGATATCCGGGAAAAAACCAAACAAGGCAGATGCAAGTAGCGTTTGTTTCTTATTTTTCATGACAACCGCGAAGTAAAAACTTTTTTCCTAAGAGGGTGTGTCAAAACAGGCACATCCTCTTTTTCTATCACCATCCTAAGAGTCTTTGTACGGTTCTCTCTACGCGGCGATCTTTTTGTTTGTTCGGTAGTAAGTTGGCCGCATCCAGCCATATCGGTCGACAAAGAGCCTGAAAATGGCGATTATCAAGCGAGCAAAGCCTCCATTTCCTGCTTTTTCAAGTTTTGTACATGGTTTTTTGAGGTTAAAGGCCGTGGCAAAGAAGGTAAAGCCCATTGTAACCTTGTCTTTCCCAAAGTGTCGGAAGCGTCGGTAGGCCATGTTGTATTTCACTTGACCGAAGACTGCCTCGGGTTCCACGCACCGCCTGACCCCGTGCCTGATTCCTTCTTCAGAGGTTAGCCTTTCACGTGCCCGGCGTTTGTATTCATTCAACCGGTGATTGACTTCGATGTGCCCGATCAAAGCGGGGCGGGCGAAAAAAAATGACTGATTTTGTATCTTGTATTATTACTTTTCATACTTTTGTACCAGAAAATTGCGGATTGATGATTCGCGGGCGGGCGACACCCCCCGGGGAATGATAAACGAGACGAAAGAAAATGATAAACTATAAACACAGGAATAGCATGAACACGTCACGAATTTGCACGCTCGCGTTGGCGGCCCTCGCGGCCTTGTCGTGCGCGGACGAGCCGGTGGGCTCCACCGGCAACGAGGGCCGCAAGGCCACGATCACCCTCTCTCTCCCCGCGGCGTCCGAGACCCCCGGCCTGGCCGGCTCGCGGGCCTTGCCCGACCCGCTGGAGGTGGACGAGGGCACCGGCACCGTCGTCAAGGACTTCTGGTTGTTGCAATTCAACGAGAACGGGCAACGGGTCGGCTCGCCCCGTTATTACTTGATGCCCGCCTCTAATCCCACGGCGGTCGCGGTGATCAAGCCCACGGGAAGCAAAAAGTACAAGTGCGTGCTGATAGCCAACACCCATTCCGACGTGCTCAACGCCGCGCTGGGTAGCGTCACCACGCTG
>JAISNC010000100.1 GCA_031276355.1 Odoribacteraceae bacterium | reverse complement strand
TCACTGCTTCGCCTCGGCGACAGTTTTCAAAAATTTGTTATCACGGGCGACCGCATTTTGAAGTATCAAAACGAAAACGGCATAATATTTATGAATATTTTCGATTTTATGTTGAATGACAACAGTTTGGTTGTTTAAAATACAACCACATTTTTCATACAAGCGTAAATAGGGCATCCAGCTTTCGGGCTTGTAGTCTGTCAATGAAGTTTTAATGGCTGTTCGGGGATGGTGCCTTTCGCACTAAATCCTGAAACTTGGCACTGACAGGTTTTTGGCTGCTTTCACTTCAATCGGGATCAAGTCACCGTCACCGTCTTCGTTGTCAAGGATGAAATCAAGTTCGTAGCGACCGTTGTCAAATGGCTAATAGTTGATTGAAATGTCTTCTTTCAGCAACAGTTATTGAAATACAAACTGTTATAACAATTTTATTGCAAATATTTGTATCCTAAACTTTTAAATTGCACCACGAAAAATTGTAGCCCTCGTCAGGGAATTGAATATTTTGTTTTACTTTTGCCCTGAATTCAGAGATTGTTCAGATGAAGTATATTGCTCGATTGATTTTAAAAATGTGTGGTTGGAGAGTGGAAGGTGCCAGCCCCGCGGAGAAAAAAGCGGTAATTATCTCGGTGCCTCACACCTCGTTACGCGATTTTATCTTCGGGAAATTATCCTTCATGAGCGCGGGAGTTCCAAGCTATATCTTGATGAAGAAAGAGTTTTTTTTCTTCCCCCTGGGGATTCTCTTGCGGGCGATGCGCGTGATTCCCGTCGACCGGGGCAACCGGGAGAATAACTTGGTGGAGAGATTAGTCGCCGAGTTCCAGAAGCGCGACACGATGTACCTCACGATCACCCCGGAGGGGAGCCGCAAGAGACGAAAGCGGTGGAAGAAAGGCTTTTTGTTGGTGGCGCGGAGTGCCGGGGTACCGGTCTACCTGGGGCGGGTGGACTACAAGGATAAGTTTTGTTCGTTCGGGCCTCGTTTTGATCCCTCGGACGATCCGGAGGCGGACTTGCGCTATATCATGTCAACGTACAGGGACGCGCACCCGCGATTCCCGGAGAATTTTTCGTGTGGAGAAGAAGATGAATGATGTAATTTAAAATAGAAAACCATGAAGAAGATTATTTTATTGATTGTATGTGGGCTGGCAGGGATGACGACCATGGCCCAAGGGACGGATTTCGGTGTTCACGTGGGTTGGAACAACGCGAAAATTGACATCAAGGAGTATAACGTGAAATCGCACAGCGGCTTTATGGCGGGTGCTTTCTTGCGTGTCAAACTCCCCTTGCTTTACTTGGAACCCGCGTTAAACTTCGTGTATAAGAAGTGCGAGGTCGAACGGCCATCTATCGCGAAGGAGATGATGGATTACTCCTCGGTGGACATCCCGCTGGTCTTGGGATTCAATATCATTAACGTCAAACTGTTGAAAGTACGCGGGTTCGTAGGACCGGAACTCTCACTCTTAATGAATAAACTGAAACTGAAGGACATTCCAGACATGAAATCCGATAGGGTGATCTGGAATGGCAAAGTGGGCGGCGGCGTTGACGTGGGAAACCTTTGCCTGGATATCGACTACAGTTTCGGTTTAAAAAATGCGGGTGGTAGCGCGAAAAAGGCCCGCGCCTGCACGTTGACCCTCGGGTTCAAAATATTTTAATGAAAGAGGAGACGCTCGTTGTTGCCCTGGTACAGGCACGCTTGGAGTGGGAAGAGGTGCCCCGTAACCTGCTCCGTTTCGACGAGCGGGTGGCGCGGGGCGCGCGGGCGGACGTGATCGTGTTACCCGAGATGTTCGCCTCCGGCTTTACGATGGCAGGGAAAGCGCGTGTCTCCTCTTTTTACGGCGAGATCGTCGCCTGGATGCAGGGCTGGGCAAGGAGGTGTGACGCGTTGCTCGTCGGGTCGACCGTCTACAAGGAGGGTGACCTCTTTTTCAACCGGCTGGTGGCGGCCTTTCCCGGCGGAGAGGTGTGCTGCTACGATAAACGCCATCGTTTCACGATGGGAGGAGAAGATCAACACTTTGCCGCGGGCAAGGAGTTGCTCTTCTTCTCGTATAAAGGGATCAAGATCGCTCCTTTTATCTGTTACGACCTGCGCTTCCCGGTATGGAGCCGGAACGCGACAAACTACGACATGGCGCTCTACGTGGCTAACTGGCCGGCAAGTCGCCGTGAAGCGTGGCAGGTCTTGCTGAAAGCGCGGGCCATCGAGAACCAGGCGTACGTGGTGGGGGTGAATCGCGTGGGAGTAGATGGGAACGGCATCTATCACGCGGGGGATTCTGTAGTCGTCTCCCCGAAGGGCAACGTGATCGGGGCCGTGGCTCCCGATGCGGACGCGGTGGCCATGGTAGAGGTAGATTTCAGCGCCTTGCGGGAGTTTCGCGGGCGCTTTCCTGTATTGCAGGACAGGGATACGTATCAATTGGAACTATAACATAAATCATCCATGAAAAGAACTGTAATTATCGTTTTATTCGTCATGACGAACGTGGCTTTACACGCGCAAGAGAAGATTTTTACGATGGAAGAGGCGGTACTGGGCTATCACCTGCGTCCCGAGACACGATACATCGCCTGGCAAGGCGACGGGGATCACTTCACGTACATCCAGGGCGACACCTTGGTGGGAGAAAATGCCGTCACGGGAGAGACCCGCGTGATCCTGACGGTAGGGGAGGTGAACAGGCTCCTCCACGCGCGGCTGCGCGGCTTTCCTGAATTTTCGTGGTTAGACGAACAGCTACTGCTACTGCGCCACCAGGGCAAGGAGTACCGGGTGGATGTCGTGAACAAGGAGTTGCACTCCACGATCACGTATCCCCGCGGGGCGGCCAATCTCACCTACTCCAAGGCAGCGAGAAGGTATGCCTACACGCGGGACAACAACCTCTATTGCATGGACGAGGCCGGGAACAGTTTGCCGGTGACGAACGACGATAATACAAACATCGTGAACGGGCAGAGCGTGAGCCGGAATGAATTTGGCATCGAGGGAGGGATCTTCTGGTCGCCGGACGGAAAGCGTTTGGCTTTCTATCGTAAGGACGAGAGCCGGGTGGGGAGCTTCCCGCTGCTCGACATCACGACCCGCACGGGATCCGCCCGGGAGATCAAATACCCGATGGCCGGCCTGGATTCCGAGCAGCTCTCCATAGGCGTGTACGACGTTGCCTCGCGCCAAACGTGCTTTCTGGAGGTGAACGACTTCGGGCGGGAACAGTACCTGACCAACATCACGTGGGGGCCGCGCTCCGACGTGCTTTACGTGCAGGTGCTGAACCGTGGACAAGACCAGTTGCGCCTGAACCGTTACGATGCCTCCACGGGCAAGTGCCTCGCCACGCTCTTCGAAGAACAGGCAAAAACGTACGTGGAACCCCAGCACCCGTTGCAATTTATGGACGAGAAAGGCGAACGGTTTATCTTCACGACCAATAACCGGGACGGCTACTTCAGCCTTTACCTCCACGATGCGACAGGCAAGTTGATCAAACGGCTGACACCCGTCGCGGCCGACGTGAAGTTCGTTGCCGCGGACAAAGCGGGCAGGTACCTCTATTATTTGTCCGCAGAGGTCTCTCCCGTGGAGGAGCACCTTTTCCGCCTCGACATGAAAAACGGGAAACGTGTTCGCCTCACGACCGGCGAAGGGTGGCACCACGTGCAGTTGAATGGGGGGTGCTCCCATTTTATTGACAATTACAGCAACGTGAACGTGCCCCGTGTCATCGAGCTTACCTCCACCGACGGCAAGGGAAGTCGCCGCCTCTTGGAAGCCAAAAACCCGTTCGCCTCTTACGCGACCGGCGAGGTGACCTTGGGCACGATCCAGGCGGACGACGGTGTCGACCTCTACTATCGCTTGATAAAACCCCTTCACTTTGATCCGGCGCGTACCTATCCCGTCATTCACTACGTCTACGGTGGGCCGCACTCGCAATTGGTAAAAAACACGTGGAAAGCCTCTCTTTCGTTATGGGAGATGTACATGGCACAACGGGGTTACGTGGTCTTTATCTTGGACAACCACGGCACGGCCCACCGGGGAAAAGCGTTCGAGGATGTGATCCACCGGCGTTGCGGGCAGCAGGAGATGGCCGACCAGCTCAAGGGCATCGAGTTCCTGAAATCGCAACCGTGGGTGGATGCCGATCGGATCGGCGTGCACGGGTGGAGCTACGGCGGCTTTATGACGATCTCCTTGATCACGAACTATCCCGCCATTTACAAGGTCGCTGTCGCCGGCGGCCCGGTGATCGATTGGAAGTGGTACGAGGTCATGTACGGTGAGCGCTACATGGACACCCCGAAGGAGAACCCGGAAGGGTACGCCCTGACGAGCTTACTCTCTAAAGCCAAGGATTTAAAGGGAAAACTGCTGATTTGCCAAGGCGTGCTGGACCCGGTGGTGGTCATGGAGCACAGCCTGAGTTTCGTCAACGCCTGCATCGAGCATAACGTCCAGATGGACTATTTCCCTTATCCCCGCGCCGAACACAACGTCATGGGCCGTCACCGTGTCCACCTGATGCAAAAGGTCACGGACTACCTCGACGCGGTGTTAAAACCTCGGTAGAATCTTCACCCGGGCGTGTTATTCCTCCGGAGAACGCGACGCGTTCTCAGCGACTTTTACCCATTTTATCGCATCGGCGAAAATACACTGCCCGGTGTAGAAGGATCTGTCGTGCAAGATGACTTTTCCCGGCTCGTTGTTAAACTGGAAAATCCCGGCTGATACCCACCCCTGGGGAGTGTTGGAAAAATCGATAGAGACATCGGTCGTTCCATGGTCGTGATAGATCGTATAACACTGCACATGATTCTTGTACGGACTGGTTCGGACATCGCGAAACGATCTTTTGTTTTCTTTAATAAAGGAACTGAATCCATCATGGATAAGAAAATTTAATCCATACACGAACACCTCGTAGCTCCCTTTTTCAGGCAAATTCGTGCTCCACTGGGCATATGCTTTTCCCCCGGAGGTCATGAGGGCAAAGGCCTCTCGCACGGGATCCTTGTAACAGGCCGAGTTAGCGAACGGTTGCCAATTGAAAGTTGCGACCGCGTAGGAGTTCCATTGCATTCGCATCTTCCTGAAACGATCCAGCCAGCGTCTACTATTCGCCTCGTGCGCGTGAAAGCCTGGGTCGCTGTTATCCACCACGATCTCGTGCGCCGGGAGCATGAAATGGGAAGAGTCGATCTCCCGCGCCCACGTGGAGGTGTCCGTCGTCACCGGTAGGGGAGAGGTGAGATAATAGAGCTGGCGCGTGGGAAAATTACCGGAGTAACCGGTGTACACGAAGAAGTGCTGGGCCGCTCCCTCCAGCACCGCCCTCACCTCCTTGCAGGAACCGGGGGGCATATCCACGCGATGGACGGGAAGATCGTTGTAACTAAGATGATGGTCATACTTTCTATAATCATATAGGTAAGTTTCCAGCGTACCCTCCACGCTCCCCTGGTTCCACGCCTTGAAATGCACGGCGAAGAGCAGTCGTTGCTCGTCCTGGACCCGTTCTACGCGCATATCCTTGATAATATAAACCGGTAATCCGCGCCCGGTGTAACAGGACGCGAGTTCCTGCTTCAAGTCTAAGCCGAAACGCTCCGCGGTTTCGCGTGACAGGCTGTCAAGCGGAACGTTTTGATAACGATGGCGCGCGTAGAACTCCTCCATGAACTCGAACCAGTTCTTCCTATCTATCCTCTGTTCGATCCGTCTCGACAACTCGGCACCCTTCATCCGGAAGAGAAGCGTTCTCATCTTGGGAGTCAAATCCATCGTCACGATCTCCTGCAAGCTACGCGTGGCCAAGAGCGAGATGACCTCTCGAGAATAGGCTAACTGCCCGCTTAAAGCAACAGTAGGCGTGGAAGTCCATTCGCGGGTTGCCTGTCCCACCTCTTCCAATAAACGGCCGGTGACGGGTACATCGGGACTGTAAATAAAACAAGAAGAGCGATCCAGCGCGGGATAAAGGTACCAGCTATTAAAGTGCTCAGCCGACTCGTAGATAAACGGCTTGCTCCAAGAGTACTGGAGAGATCTTAATTTCTCTTGTACCAGGACATCGTACAAGCTTGTAGATTGTCCCAGCGTGACCTTCTCCTCGCCGAGAGCCTCCTCGCCGTCCTGGTTCTTACATATCCAGTCAAGGCGTGCGGCGGAGACGAGTCTTTCCGGGTAAAAAACCATGCCAGGTTGTACCAGGTGGCTCTCTCTCGTCACGATCCTCTCGTGCGCACGGAGCGACACGGGGGATTCTACCAGCACCAGCCCGGATAACAGGAACTCCTTGCCGGCACCTTGATGGTAACGGTCGGCTGTTCTTTCGAGGTAATCTGCCAGCTGGGCCGTGAACCTCTTGTTCCGGAGGGCCGGTGCCAGAAAATCCTTCTTATCCTGCCGGTATAGCTCGAACAAGCGCCCCCTTAACGCGAGGGAATCGCCGTGTACTTTCCCGGCATACAGGGAGATGGCCGTCAACGGGTGATCCTCCTGGAACAAGTGATACTCTCCCTCCCGGCTACCTTTTCCTTGCGAGAGGACGACAACTCCTTTCCCGGCCTTTACCTTGAGGGAGTAGCTACTAAACTGCAAGGGACTCAATCCCGTTACGAGACTCACGGGCGGGACGGTGACAGGATACCATAAACATTCGGGCGTGAGGATGGTCAGGTCCTTCTCTAAAAAAGCGTACCGGTTGCCCGGTGTCATCAGCAGTGAGGCCTGGGTGGCGTGATGATACGCGTGATCCTCCACGTCCAGGTAACAGACGGTCTCGTCGATCTTTCCCTCGTAGCTCATCTCCACGATGACCCGCTCTCCCGGAGCCATCGCCCTTTCCACGGTGATCACCTGTCCCTTCACGCGGTAGGGGGTAACGATCCACTCTACCGTAATCTCTCCCGCCTTCAAGCCGGGGTTCAGGTAGAGGTGGATCACGGGGAGCAGCGTCCCCGTCCGGTTTTCAAGGGTCATTCGGCTACGCGCTTGCAACCGTTCGCCCGGCAACTCGCACTCGATGGCGTGTTCCACGACGATCGGCTGCTGTCCGGTCTCGTGCGCTACCTGGCACGCCCTCCACTTCGCCCGGCGACGATCTTCCAGTTGAAATAGCGTGTCCCGCGTGCCCAGCAATGCCACGGCAAGCAAGAGGAACGTTACCGCCCCCCGCGTGTTATATCCCCGGGAGCGGGTGACGTTCGGGAGGCGAGGAAACTGTCTCGCGACCATGATCCACGAGGCGATCCCCAGGCAGGAATAGGCTAACCGGTGCAGGAAAAACGACCCGGGAGCAGGGAAACCAGCGATCGTGGAGAAGAGGTTCGGCTGGGCGTGATAAGAGAAGTCGAGCATACCGTGGAAAACTCCCGACAGCGTGAGGAGGAGGATCACGAGGAGAAAGAAAAAGAGCAGGAGGATGCCCTTGTTACGCGTCACGGTGGCCAACATGGCGGCCACCCCGGAAAGAAACAGGAAGGAGGGGATCCCCAGCGTGAGGGTGTAGAAGATATAGTAGGAAAACCGGAACGGCGAGGGAGAGAAGAGCAGGTTGATCACCAGCGCCGGCGTGATGAACAGCAGGTTGTAGACCAAGTAAAAGGCGAATATCCCGACGGCTTTACCCGCGACTTGCTGCCCGTTACTCGTCGGCCGACACAAGAACACTTGTACGGAGTCTACATCACGGGAGCGATGCACGAAACTCATGGCCACGAGGGGCGCCATCAGGCATTGCGCGAAGCCCGAGAGAATGGCGTTGACAAGCGGGAACGAGGCGGGTAACCCGATCAATCCCCAGTCCAAGATCTTGTACTGGTAGTACACGTGAAAATAGGCGATAAAGGCCACCAAGAACAAAACGACACCCTGCAGGCCGCGATCCCGGGACAATAGTCTGAACTCGTTTCGTGCGGTGAATAGAACGTGAAACATGATAGCGGTTAATTCAAGTTAGTGTGGTATTATCTTAAGTCACTGGTTCAGAATTATGTAGCTTTCATAACATTGATTTTAAAGGTGAATAAAAGTCCTGTATTCACTCGTTACCTCTTAACCAAGGCGGTTCAAAGATAATTTTTTTTTTTTGAAATAGAAGTGGATAAAGGCATGGAAAATGGATTTAGTGTTATAGAAAACGGACGGACGGAGAAATCAGTAGGAAAACCACGTGCATTTGTGACACGCTATCTTGTATTATTTTTTTTATATCCGTTAAGAGTGAAATAATAAAATCTTTGTACCTTCGCTGGCGTTTTTTTAATACATCATTTGTATGCGTTTTGACATCTTAACCGTAGTGCCCGACCTGCTGGATAGCCCGTTGAACCACTCGATCCTCAAGCGAGCGAGAGAGAACGGTATAGCGGAGATACACGTTCACGACATACGGAACTGGTCGACAGACAGACACCGGAAAGTGGATGACTATCCCTTCGGGGGAGATGCCGGGATGGTGATGCAACTGCAGCCCGTGTATGACGCGATCGCCACGCTGCGTTCCCAGAGAGACTACGACGAGATCATCTACACCTCCCCCGACGGGGAACGCTTCACGCAAAAAATGGCCAACACGCTTTCCCTGAAAAAAAACATACTCGTCCTTTGCGGCCACTACAAGGGGATCGACCACCGCGTGCGGGAACACTTGGTCACGCGCGAGATCTCCATCGGTGACTACGTGCTGACCGGTGGGGAGTTGGCCGCTTGCGTGCTATGCGACGCGGTCATTCGCCTCTTGCCCGGGGCGATGGGTGACGAGACCTCGGCGCTCACCGACTCGTTCCAGGACAACCTCCTCGCACCCCCCGTCTACACGCGGCCGGCGGAGTTTAACGGGTGGCGAGTCCCGGAGGTGTTGCTCTCCGGCAACCCCGCCCTGATCGACGAGTGGCAGGAACAACAAGCCTACGAGCGCACGCGACGCCTGCGCCCGGAACTGCTCCAGGAGTGAATTTTATCTTATAAAAATTTAATTATCATAGTATGTCACAACAAAACAAGTTAAAAGGGCTTATCGACCTCCGGGTCCAGGCCAAACAAGGTGGAGGCGAGAAACGCGTTGAATCGCAACACGCCAAGGGCAAACTAACGGCTCGCGAACGCATCGAGTTGTTGCTCGACGAGGGCAGCTTCGAGGAGTTTGACATGTTCGTCACGCACGGCTCGCACGACTTCGGGCTGGAGAAAGAGAGCTACTTGGGCGATGGCGTGGTGACTGGTTACGGCACCGTCGACGGGCGATTGGTATACCTCTACTCCCAGGACTTCACCGTCTTCGGGGGATCCCTTTCCGAGGCTTTCGCCAAGAAGATATGCAAGGTGATGGACCAGGCCATGAAGGTGGGAGCGCCGGTCATCGGCCTCAACGACTCCGGCGGGGCGCGCATACAAGAGGGAGTCAAGAGCCTGGCCGGATACGCCGAGATATTCCAGCGCAACATCATGGCTTCGGGCGTGGTCCCGCAAATATCGGCGATCTTCGGCCCCTGCGCCGGGGGGGCGGTCTACTCGCCCGCGCTCACCGACTTCATCATGATGTCCAAGGAGAACAGTTACATGTTCGTCACCGGGCCGAAAGTGGTGAAGACCGTGACCAACGAGGTAGTGACCGATGCCGAGCTGGGCGGAGCCATGGTACACGCGTCCAAGTCGGGTGTCACCCATTTCGTGGCCGAGAGCGAGCAAGAAGGGATCCTGTTGATCCGCAAGTTGCTCAGTTTCCTCCCGTCGAATAACCTCGAGGAGCCGCCCCTCGTGGCCTGCGTGGATCCCATCGACCGCTTGGAAGATGCCCTGAACCAGATCATCCCCGATAACCCGAACAAACCCTACGACGTGAAGGACGTGATCCACGCGATCGTCGATAACAACGAGTTCATGGAGGTGCACCGTCACTTCGCCGCCAACCTCGTGGTGGGTTTCGCGCGCTTCAACGGCGTGGCCGTGGGCATCGTGGCCAACCAGCCCAAGTACCTCGCGGGCGTGCTCGACATCAACGCCTCGCGCAAGGGCGCGCGTTTCGTCCGGTTCTGTGACTGCTTTAATATCCCCATCGTGACGCTGGTAGACGTGCCCGGTTTCCTCCCCGGGACGGCACAGGAGTACGGCGGCATCATCATACACGGCGCGAAATTCCTCTTCGCGTACGGCGAGGCCACCGTGCCGAAGGTCACCGTCACCCTGCGAAAATCTTACGGGGGAGCGCACGACGTGATGAGTTGCAAGCAACTGCGCGGCGACATCAATTACGCGTGGCCTTCGGCCGAGATCGCCGTCATGGGTGCCAGCGGTGCCACGGAAGTGCTCTACGGCCGTCAGTTAAAAGGTGTCGAGAACCCCGAGGAGCGCGCCGCCTTCATCAAGGAGCGGGAAGCGGAGTACACCGAGAAGTTCGCCAACCCCTACGTGGCGGCGAGGCACGGTTTCATCGACGACGTTATCGAGCCGCGTAACACCCGCTTCCGCGTCATCCGGGCCTTGCAGGCGCTCTCCACCAAGAAGGACACGAATCCTCCCAAGAAACACAGCAATATTCCCTTGTAATCAAAGAGCGAGATGATGAAAAGAATATTTATCACGGTCATCACGGGAGCCTTCCTCTTCGCGGGAGCGTTCCCCGTCATGGCGCAAGAAGATCCCGCGCCGCGGCAAGCGAGAGACTCGTACGATCCGCTGGTGCCGCAACTCTTCGCGGTGGATAACAAGAACAATGTCTTCGCGGGCATCAACGGCGTGGACAACACCGTGGATCTCATGCGCGTCGAGGGGAAAGAGTTAACGCGTTACTCCTTCTTCCAGGTAGACGTTGTCAAGAAACGCCACGACACCCACCACATCTACCGCCCCAAGAGCGTTGCTATTTACGAGGGATACGTGGTCTTCTTGGCCTCCCACCGCGACAGCTGTTACCTTGCCGTGCTCGACTTCAGCGGGCAATTGGTCAAGAAAATCGTCTTCGCGGGCGCGGCCAACGCCTTCAGTTATAGCCCGGAGGCGAGAGAGTTGTACATTTCCGGGGACAACCCGTCGGGATACGACGTGGCGGCGTTGGACGCCAGTCGCGGTATCCAGCACGTGGACTTGAACGATGCCGCCGCGCTCCACTACCGCAGGCCCAAGATGGCCGAGAAGATCGCCGTCGCCGACCCGCTGGGCATCGGCATGGCGGCCATAGCGATGAGCGTTGTCTTCCTGGGGCTGCTGTTGCTTTACCTGGTGTTCAAGAATGTCGGGAAGGCCTTGGTGGCCAGGCAACGGAGACGGGACACCAAGAAGGGGAAACCGGGCCATGCCCCCGGCACCTCCCTCGCCGGTGACGACACGCTCGCCCACGTCGCCATCGCGGCGGCCATCCACCTCTACAACGAGGAGTTGCACGACGAGGAGAATACCGTCCTAACCATCAACAGGGTATCCCGCGCGTACTCCCCGTGGAGTTCCAAGATCCACGGCTTAAACACCTATTTTAACAAGATAATAATCAAATCCAAACATGAAAAAATATAAATTTACCATCAACGGGAACAACTACGCGGTTGAAATCAATAGCGTTGAAGAACAACACATCGAGCTGGAGGTAAACGGGACGCCTTACTCCGTGGTCGTCGACAGGGATATCAAGCAGACGAAAACGCCGAGATTGATGCGCCCCGTGGCCGTCCCCTCCACCGACCAGGGCGCTGCCGTCAAGGTCGGGGCGAAAACGGGACAAATCAAGGCACCGCTACCGGGCACCGTCCTCGACATCTTCGTCAAACAGGGTGACCGGGTGAGCATCGGGCAAAAGGTGCTCATGCTCGAGGCCATGAAGATGGAAAACAACATCGAGTCCGACAAGGCCGGCATCGTGGCCGAGTTGAAAGTGAGCAAGGGCAGCAGCGTGATGGAGGGCGATGTCTTAATCATCATAGGAGAATAAGCCATGATAGCACTCCAAGCCTCACCCGGGTTCTTCGACTTCGTCCAGAACCAGATGGCCCAGTTCTTCGAGTACACGGCTTTCGCCAACTTCACCGTGGGCCACGTGATCATGATCGCGGTCGGGTTGATCTTCATCACGCTCGCCATCACCAAGGAATACGAGCCGCTACTCCTGATCCCGATCGGTTTCGGCATCATCATCGGCAACATTCCCTTCTATCCCGGTCTCAAGATAGGGATCTACGAGGAGGGCAGCGTGCTGAACATCCTCTACGACGGGGTACGCAACGGCTGGTATCCGCCGCTGATATTCCTCGGCATCGGGGCCATGACCGATTTCTCGGCGCTCATCTCCAACCCGAAATTGATGTTGATCGGCGCGGCGGCGCAGTTCGGCATCTTCGCGGCGTACAGCATCGCGCTGGCGCTGGGCTTTGACCCCGCCGAGGCGGGAGCCATCGGCATCATCGGTGGCGCGGACGGCCCGACGGCCATCTTCCTCTCCTCGAAACTCGCACCCGACCTGATGGGGGCCATCGCGGTCTCCGCTTACTCGTACATGGCGCTCGTGCCCGTGATCCAGCCACCGCTGATGCGCTTGCTCACCGGCAAGAAGGAGCGTCTCATCCGCATGAAGCCGCCGCGGCAGATTTCCAAGACGGAGAAGATCCTTTTCCCCCTCGTGGGCATCGTGCTGACGTGCTGCATCGTCCCGAGCGGGATGCCGTTGCTGGGCATGTTGTTCTTCGGCAACCTGCTCAAGGAGAGCGGGGTCACGAAGCGACTCGCCACCACCGCCAGCGGGCCGATGATCGACATCGTCACGATCCTGATCGGGCTTACCGTGGGTGTCTCCACGCAGGCCACCTCGTTCTTGACCCCCAAGTCGATCGGCATCTTCGTGCTGGGAGCGGCCTCTTTCTTCGTCGCCACGGCGGCGGGCGTGCTCTTCGTGAAGTTCTTTAACCTCTTCCTCAAGGAGGGGAACAAGATTAACCCGCTTATCGGGAACGCCGGCGTGTCGGCCGTCCCGGACAGCGCGCGGGTGTCGCAGGTGGTCGGCCAGGAGTACGACAAGACGAACCACCTGCTCATGCACGCGATGGGGCCTAACGTGGCGGGCGTCATCGGGAGCGCGGTGGCGGCGGGAATCCTCTTGAGTTTCCTCTCGTGAGGTAGCGGCCAAGGAGTAGGGCCGGGCGAGACCGACGCTACTCCTTTCCCCGGCCCGGGCCGGGATTACATTATACCGTAAGGAGCTGTCTCAAAACGAGACAGCTCTCTTTTTATCCTCAAGCCGCACGTGGCATGTGGTGTTGTGGAAAAGCCTTATTTTCTCCGGCCTACGATTCTTTGTTGAAAAGATAGAATAAAATCGGTAGAAGATGGCTTATTTTTCACTTTCGTCTGTTTTTTCTCACCATCCTGTATCTTGCGTGTAATTTTTTTCCCGTTCTCCATCCCCTCGTATATCGTAACGACCGCTTTGACCGAGATACAACGCGCTAAAATTTCCATTTATAGTCATTATAAACAGCCGCGTGCCCGATAAAAGCGGGGCGAGCGAAAAAAAATGACTGATTTCATACATTCAATTAATTATATATTCATATATTTGTGTCGTCCAATCGCGTGTCGATGATTCGCAGGCAAATGGCCCCGCACGGGGTGGCTTGTCAGGTCGTCACGTGTGCCGACGAGAAATGGAACGATCATCTTGAAAACGAAACAGTAAAAGTGAATGATAAACTATAAAAACAGGAATAGCATGAACACATCACGAAACATCTTGCTTGCGCTGGCGACCTGTGCGGCCTTGTCGTGCGCGGACGAGCCGCTGGACCCCACCGGCAACGAGGGTCACGAGACCACGATCACGCTCTCTCTCACCGCGGCACCCGAGGCCCCCGGCCTGGCCGACACGCGGGCCTTGCCCGACTCGCCGGTCGTGAACGAGGGGACCGGCCCCGGCTACCGCGTCAAGGACTTCTGGTTGTTGCAATTCGACCAGGATGGATACCGGATCGGCTCGCTCCGCTATTACTTGATGCCCTCCACGGAATCTACCACGGCGGTCGCGGTGGTACTTCCCCCGGCCGGCGAGACCTACAAGTGCGTGCTGTTAGCCAACACCCATGCCGACGCGTTCGATGTCACACTGGGGGCCGTCACCACGCTGGCCGACCTGGAAACTGTTCACAAGAGGATCAGGAACCTGGAAGACATGTACAATGCCACGGATGCCGCTCCCGACTTGTTCATGAACGGCACGGTCGACGTGACCAGCGCCACCACCGCGTTGATCTGCACGTTATACCGTAACGTGGCCAAGCTCACGCTGACGCTTACCAACGATAGCGGCTCGGGCGTGACGATCACCTCCGTGCAGTTGCGCAACGTGCCCGATCATCTTTTCTATGCCGACCGGCTGTTTGACGGTGTCGCTCCCCCGAGTCCCTCGGCCGCTCAATCGGGCCTGTTCGACCTTCCCGCCGACGAGCTTGACCTGGCTTCCGGTGAGCCCGTGAAGACGTTGCGCTATTACCTGCCCCGCAACCGCCAGGGCACTACCGGGACGAGCACGGAAGCCCTGAAGAACACGCGCGCTCCCGATCGCGCCACCTTCATCGAGATCCTGGCCGTTGACGATGGGGGCGTGCCATTTCGGTACCGCTTCTACCCGGGCGCTAACATGACCAACGATTTCAACATCGTGCCGAATTACCACTACACGCTGCCGGTCGTCTTTAACTCCGCGGGAGCCGCGGGGGATAGCCGCGTGGAGAACCTGGGCCAGGTGCACCTGGCCGAGTCGAACTCCTACATCATCAACCCGCTCGCCGGTGCCTTCCAGACCGCCTACGGCGTGCCCGTCACCCGCGTCAACCGGTTCTGGGGATCCACGGACGGGGCGGCGGCCAACGTGCTTGCCACGGATAGCGAGTGGGAGGCCGAGGTGATCTGGCAGGATAAAGCGAACGTGGGCCTGATCGAATTTTGCCAGGCCGACGGCACGGTCATAACCACGGGTAAATACGAGGGCACGGGGGGAGTATCTTATTTTTACTTTCGGCCCAATAATCGACAGGCCCGGGGGAACGTGTTGATCGGTGTCAAGAAAAAAGGTACCACCGAATACCTCTGGAGCTGGCACGTGTGGCTCACGGGTTACGACCCGGACGCCGCGCCGTCTGCCTGGCAGGAGGACGTTTACTCGTACGGCGTTCCCGGCGGGGCCGTGCATCGCTACGCCGACGGGACGGGCACGACGTGGAGCACCGCTTACGCCGATAAATTCATCATGGACCGTAACCTGGGCGCCGCCAGTGCCGACCGCGAACAGGGTGTTGACAGTACCTGCGGCCTGTACTACCAGTTCGGGCGCAAGGATCCGTTCCCCACTTCGAGAGTGAAGTTGTATAATGTCTCCGGGACGGCGGTAACCGCTTTTACCGCTACCACCAATGATTGTATCGTGAGGGTTTCCGGGAGGACGGCAATCAAGGTAGCGGTACAGTATCCTTACAACTTCTACGCTCCCGGTACCGGCGACTGGGTGCAAAGTAACCCGTATCCCAGCAGCTCGTGGAATAACCCGGGATGGTATATTTCGGAGCCGAAGGCCGGGAAGAGCCTTTTCGACCCCTGTCCCCCGGGATGGCGGGTGCCCGCGCCCAGCACGTGGAGCACGTTTACCCTTCCTGGTACGACGAATGTGCCCAACGCCGCTAACTATCCAGATGGCTACAAGGGCGGGAACGCTCAAGCCGGCTGGGAGTTTTACATGTCCGGTTCCAGTGGCGCAACGGCCTTCTATCCGGCGGCGGGCTTTCGCGCCCACAACTCGGGTTCCCTAACCTACTATTACACCACCGGTTACTGCTGGGCGTTCTCGCCGACCACCGACATGTTCAGTAATAACTTGCAATTCGCTGCGACCTACGTGTACTCGCAGTATGTCACTTATCGCGGTGGCGGCGCACCCGTGCGCTGTGTCCAAGAATAAAGGGAGCGGAAGCGACCGCACCCGTTTCCCGTGCTCCCCCGGCAGCGCGAACCCGGAGGGTGAAACAATCCAGAAGTACCTTGCGTGGAGTGCTTCACCCTTCGGGTTTGCAATGACGAAAACCGCCCGGGTATCCCGAACGAAATGAGAGAAACCGCCCGAAATCCGACTTTTGAGACAAGCCTCTTACGTGCTTTCAAGCATGACGAGTGGTCAACCCGGCGCTACCTGAATACCTGCAGCCGGTTGGCATCAAGCCGGAGGAATATAAAGATCAAGATACTGAACGCCCATAACGACGACCCGCCATAACTGAAGAAGGGAAGGGGGATGCCGATCACGGGAACCAGGCCGATGGTCATGCCGATGTTCACGGCCACGTGAAAGAAGAGGATGGAAGCCACGCAGTAACCGTACACGCGGGAGAAGCGAGAGCGCTGTCGCTCGGCGAGGTAGATCACGCGCAGGATAAAGGTCATGAAGAGGAGGATGACGACCGTGCTACCGACGAAACCCCACTCCTCGCCGACGGCGCAGAAGATGAAATCGGTGCTCTTGGCCGGGACGAAATTGTACTTGATCTGGGTACCTTGCAGGAATCCCTTGCCCGTCAGACCGCCGGAGCCGATCGCGATCTTGGATTGCATCACGTGATATCCATTTTTTCTCGTCTCTTCCTCGATGCCCAGCAGGATGTTGATCCGGTGTTGCTGGTGGGGGAGTAGCGAGTCGAAGATGCGGTCTACCGAGACCGTGTAACCCACGCAGAGCCAGGAGAGCAGGAGTAACACGGCCAATCGCTTTAACCGCTTGCTGAAAATAAAAAAGAGCGACGCGACGCTGCATAACAGGTAGGCCGCCAGCAACACCTTGTCCCGTTCGAAAGGAGCGTCCAGCAGGAGGTTGCCGAGGTGAAGCAAGAGGAAACAGGCGACGAGCGCCGCGAAGAAGGAGAGCGCCTCGCGCGCGTTCCGGTAGTAACAGGTGGCGACGAGCGTGATGACGATGATGACGCACAACACCGTGAACGGGGCGGAGACGATGGAGAGGATGAAGAGCGCGACGGCCAGGAAGCAGAGGAGAAGAATAGACCCGTGCAGTCCCTCGCGGAAGAACACAAGGAGAAAGGCACCGTATACCATCGCCGACCCCGTGTCGTTCTGCAATTTGATCAAGCCCGCCGGGATGGCGAGGAGCAGCCCGAGCAAGAGGAGGTTCCCGAAGCGCATGACCTTGAATTCGTGGCGGCTCATGACGCGTGCCAGCGCCAGGGCGGTGGCGAACTTGGCGAACTCGGAGGGTTGCACGCGGATGCTCCCGATCTCGAACCAAGAACGCGACGCGTTGACCTCCTTGCCAAAGAAGAGCACGCCGAGCAGGAGCAGCATCGCGCTCCCGTAAATCACGAGCGAGAAGGCGGTGAAGAATTTCGTGTCTACCAGGAGGATCAAAAAGCCCAGCACGAAGGCGGCCAGGATCCAGCACAGTTGCTTCCCGTACTCTTTCGTGAAGTTGAAGATCCCCTCTTGACCCTCCTCGTGGCCGGTGGCGTAAACGCTGGCCCATCCCATGAACACCAGCACCACGTACAGGAAAATGGATAACCAGTCGAGGTTAGCCGCGATGGAAGCACGCCTGCTCATGACCCGGGAAAGATTAAGTTGGTTTCTATTATTCTTTTCTCCTCGGCTCTCTTGGCCCCGGAGATGGTTCCTTTCAGGTATTTCTCTATCAGCAGCCCGGCGATGGCGGCGGCGTAAGTGGCCCCCCACTCGCCGTGCTCCACGTAGACGACCAGCGCGATCGCCGGGTCGTCCGCGGGGGCGAAAGCGATGAAGACGGAGTGGTCTTTGCCGTGCGGGTTTTCCGCCGTCCCGGTCTTCCCGGCTACCGCGACGGAGTCCACGCGGGCCCGCCAGCCGGTGCCGTTCGTCACTACCCGCCGCATTCCCTCGATGACAACCTCGAAGTGGGCGCGGTCAACGGGTACCTCGTGGCGTTGCACGCGGCGCCGCAGCGAGTCGTTGGTGGGGGAGGCGATGTGCGGGGTGATGTAGTAGCCCCGGTTGGCCAGCGCCGCCGTGAAATTGGCCATTTGCATGGGGGTGATCGCCAGCTCCCCTTGCCCGATGGCCAGCGAGTTGATGTAGGAGGAGTACCAGTTCCGGGTTTTGAGCCGGAGATCGTAGTACTCCTGGGTCGGGATCAACCCGTTGTCTTCTTCGAAGTCGGCCGAGACTTTCACCCCGAGACCAAAGGCGATGATGTACTTTCGCCACTCGTTGTAGCCGTCCCGCACGTCCCGGAAACGCGGGGATTCCAACACGCGGGAGAAGACGTTGATAAAGTACGGATTGCACGATGTCTCGATGGCTTCTCGCAAGTTGACGGGGGATTTGTGCCCGTGACAGGCCACGAAACGCCCGATGTAGGCCCCGTGGTTGCACGGGAAGAGGGTGCCCGGCGTGATGACTCCCATCTCAAGCCCGATCAATGCCTGGAGTGGCTTGAAGGTGGAGCCGGGGGGATAACGTCCCTTGGTGGTCCGGTCGTACAACGGCTTCAAGGGGTCGTTCTGCAACGAGGGGTAGTTTCTTCCCAGGTCCTGGCCGACGATCATCCGGGGGTCATAGCCGGGGGCGGAGAGTTTCGCCAGGATCTCCCCTGTCTTCGGCTCGATCGCCACGATACCGCCTTTCTTGTTTTGCATGAGCAGGTTGGCGTATGATTGCAGGTCGATGTCGAGCGTGGTGTAGAGGTCTTCCCCGACCGTGGCCACCTCGTCGTACTCGCCGTTGGCGAACGATCCTTTTTCCCGGTTAAAGTTGTCTACCAGCACTATTTTCTTCCCTTTTTTCCCGCGCAGGAGCCACTCGAACGTCCTTTCCAGGCCGGTAGTGCCGATGTAATCCCCGGCGGCGTAATAGGGATCCTTCTCGATATCGGCCGCGCCGGCCTCGCTGATATAGCCGAACAAGTCGCCCGAGTGGTTGACGTGGTATTTCCGCAAGGTGCGGGTTTGGATGTAAAAGCCGGGATAACGATAGAGTTTCTCTTGCAGGACGGCATAGCGGTCGCCCGCGATTTGCGAGACCAGCACGGAGGGCTTGTAAGGGGAGTGTTCCTTGCATTTCGCGATGTTTCTCTCCAGGAACTCCCGCGATATGCCGAGGATCGCGAGGAGTTCCGTCGTGTCGAAACGTTTCACCTGCCGGGGGAGCATGATCAGGTCGTAGGCGGCCTGGTTGTCTACCAGCAGCCGTCTCTCGCGATCGTAAATTAACCCGCGCGCCGGGTATAACGTCTCGACGCGTTGCGAGTTATTCTCCGCCTTGATCTTGTATGTGTCATCTAATACTTGAAAATGGAATAACTGGATGATGTAGACGGTACAAACCGTGACGACGATGCCGGCGATGATTCCTTTCCTGTATCCGAATTTGTCCATGACGTGGCTACTCTTTGACTTTTCTAAATCCTATAAAGTAGTATAATACTACACATAACAGCGAGATGAGCGTGCTGAAGAGAATCCTGAGGCATGAAATAAACAGGTTGCTAAACGTGAAGGCCTCGGCAAAGATTAACACCGTGTTGAACAGGAGGATCGAGAAAAAAGCGTACTTGAAGAACCAGGCGAAGTCGGCCTGGCGAATGAACCCGCGTGCCTCGTCCATCGCCTCGCGGCCGGAGGTAAGTTGCAGCAGCCGGGGGCGGACGTAGGCCACGAGGGTGGAGGCCGCCGCGTGGATGCCTGTCGTGTTGTCCATTAAATCCATTAACAGGCCCAGCCCGAGAGCGTATAGCAAGAGAGAGATCCCTTTCATCCGGTAGGGAAGCAGGAAGAGGGCCATGATGTAGATATTGACGTGGACGTATGAACCCAAATGGATGTTATCCAGCACGACGATCTGGATAAAACAGAGGAGCAAGAGGTGGATCAGGTAGTTTCTCGCGTTATTCATCGGCGTAGCCCTCCTCCAACTTTTTTCTTTCTTCTTTTCGATGATTCTTGATGGCATAGACATCGCTCATCGATTTGAAATCGACGGCCAATCTAACCTTTATTTTCAGGAAGTTGCCGTTTTCCTCTTGTATCTCTTCCACGTACCCCACGACAAGGTTGGCCGGGAAAATGGGGGAGAAGCCGGACGTGATGATGGTGTCTCCCGGCGTGATCTTCACGTGACGGGGGATGTCTTTTAAGTAAGAGTAACGGTAGTCTTTCCCATCCCATTGCAAGGAGCCGTAATAGCTGTTGTGTTTTAACTTGGCGGAGACGCGCGATTCGATGTTGATCAACGGTATGACGTTAGCGTAGTGTTCGCTGGCGCTTAACACGAAGCCCACGACACCCGCCGGGGTCGCCACGGCCATTTCCCGCTCGATCCCGTGGCGATTTCCCTTGTTTAGCACCACGATGTTTTTCATGCGGTTGAACGTGATGTTTACAACCTTGGCTTCAAAGTATTCGTATATCACGCTACTGTCCTCGAGGGAGTGTTCCACCCAGGTCGTGTCGCGCCGCACGATCTCCAATTGCTCGATCCGGTTTTTTAACTTCACGTTCTCCGCTATTAGTTCCTGGTTGATCTCGTCCAATCGGGTATAACTTTTCAGGTAGGCCGTCATCGAGGAGATAGAGCCGGTGAAGGAGGCAACTTGATGTGAAAATATTACCCGCTGGTATTCATTATGTCGAACGATCAACCCAAAACATATAATCTCGAGAATGATAAAAACAATCGTGAAATGATACTTTATAATGAGTTTGATGATCTCTTTCACCCGCTATCGAATAAGAAATGAGAACCGGTCTACATTTTTCAACGCGATCCCCGTCCCGCGCGCCACGGCCCGCAACGGGTCTTCGGCGATGTGGAAGGGGATGTTTAACTTGTCATACAAACGTTTGTCCAACCCGCGCAGCAACGCGCCGCCACCCGCCAGGTAGATCCCCTTGTTCACGATGTCCGCGTAGAGTTCCGGGGGTGTCTGTTCCAGCGCGGCCAAGATGGCGATCTCGATCTTAGAGATGGACTTCTCGATGCAGTGAGCGATCTCCTGGTACGATACGGGCACCTCCACCGGCAAAGAGGTCATCTGGTTGGGGCCTTGTACCACGAAGTCGGCAGGCGGATCGCTGAGTTCCGACAAGGCGGATCCGACGTGGATCTTGATCTCCTCGGCCGTGCGCTCCCCGATCTTGATGTTATGCTGGTGGCGCATGTATTCTTGAATGTCGTCCGTCAGGTCGTCACCGGCGATGCGGATGGATTTATTGCTCACGATACCTCCCAGCGAGATCACGGCGATCTCCGTGGTGCCCCCGCCAATATCCACGATCATGTTGCCCTCGGGGGCCTCCACATCCAAGCCGATACCGAGGGCGGCCGCCATCGGTTCGTAGATCATATAGACATCTCTTCCCCCGGCGTGCTCGGCAGAATCGCGCACGGCACGTAGCTCTACTTCCGTGCTCCCGGAGGGGATACACACCACGATACGCAAGGAGGGGGAGAAGAAGCGACTCTTGCCGTTGGCCATCTTGATCAATCCCCGGATCATCTGTTCCGCGGCGTTAAAATCCGCGATCACGCCGTCCCTCAGCGGACGGATGGTCTTGATGTAATCGTGCGTTTTTCCCTGCATTTGGCGCGCCTTTTCTCCAATGGCTATCACCTTCTCCGTCTTCTTGTCTATTGCCACGATGGATGGTTCGTTTACGACCATCTTGTCGTTCATGATAATGATCGTGTTCGCCGTACCGAGGTCAATGGCGATATCTTGTGTTAAAAATGAAAATAATCCCATAGTAATTTAATGTTTGAAATGTCTCATACCTGTGAAAATCATGGCTATGCCATACTTGTTAGCCGCTTCAATGGATTCTTGATCGCGAATGGAGCCCCCGGGTTGGATGATGGCAGTGATCCCTGCCCCGTGAGCCGCCTCCACGCAGTCTGCAAAAGGGAAGAAGGCATCGGAGGCCATGACGCTACCCCGTACCCGGTCACCTCCTTGGCGGATCGCGTTTTCTAAGGCCCATATCCGGCTGACTTGCCCGGGGCCTACTCCCGTGGTACATTTTTCTTTCGCGAGCGCGATGCCGTTTGATTTCGCGTGTTTAACGACTTTCCACGCGAATAGCAGGTCTTCCCACTCGCTCTCCGTGGGAGGGCGGTTTGTCACCACGCGCGGTTCTTCCGCCATCAAGTGTAGATCCGGCTCCTGTATCAGCACTCCCCCCAGGACGGAGCGTACCTTGGGGGAGGAGTGCGCACGGCTGATCTGTTCGACTTGTAACACGCGCAGGTTCTTCTTCTTGGCGAAGATTTGCAATGCTTCCTCCGAGAAAGAAGGGGCCGCGACGACCTCGAGGAACACCGATGCCATCCGCTCGGCACACGCCTTATTGATCTCCCGGTTGGCGACCACGATGCCACCGTAAATGGATACCGGATCAGCATCGTGGGCTTTTTGAAAGGCCTCAACGAGGGTGTCGGCACTGCCTACCCCGCACGGGTTGGCGTGTTTGGCCGCTACCACCGTCGGTTCCTCGAACTCTTTTAACGCCTCCAAGGCACCGTCGGTATCACCGATGTTATTATAGGATAGCTCTTTACCTTGAAGTTGGATGGCTCCTGTTAAAGTGCCTTCCGTCTCCTGCACGGAGGCGTAGAAAGTAGCTGCCTGGTGCGGATTCTCCCCGTAACGTAGCTCTTGTTTTTTCTCGTAAGTCAACGTCAGGGTCTTGGGAGCGGTAATATGTACCCGCCGGGAGAAATAACCGGCGATAAGTGCGTCGTAATGCGAGGTGTGGATGAAGACTTTAGCGGCCAATCGCTCTTTGGTCTCTATGGAAGTATCGCCTCGCTCCTGGAGTTCCGCGATCACTTCCGCGTAATCTTCCGGATCGGTGATGACGGTCACGAAGGGGTAATTCTTCGCTGCAGCCCGAATCATCGTTGGACCTCCAATATCAATATTCTCGATGATCTCCTCATGGGAGACTCCCGGTTTTAATAACGTCTCTTTAAAGGGATATAGATTACAAACAACGATATCTATAGGTTCGATTCCTAACTCCTTCATCTGGTGTCGATGACTTTCATTGTCCCTGATCGCCAAAATGCCTCCTTCAACATGGGGATGAAGCGTCTTCACTCTTCCATCAAAACATTCCGGGAAACGGGTCAATGCCGAAATGTCCTTGACAGGAACACCCTCCTCGTTCAGTTTTTTCGATGTCCCACCGGTGGAGATGATCTCCCACCCCATGCCTTGGAGCGATTTAGCAAAATCAACGATACCCTTCTTATCAAATACACTGATTAGCGCTCGCTTCGTTCTCATTAGGATGTTTTTAATTTATGTGACCAATTAGTCGTGATTCTCTCAATTCGTTGACAAAGGTAGAAAAAAAGAATTTCATTTATTTCATAACTCCCGAAAAATAGTATTACATTTGGAATGAAAAACCGGGGCTTCCGGCGATTCATTTTAAATATAAAAAATACAACGTTATGGACGGGGATTCGTTACAGATTTTACTTTACATCCTGGCCGTGATCGGTGCAATCGTGATGAGCGGGGTGAAGTCTTACCGGAAGTTTAAACAACAAGATGCCGGAATGCCTCCTTTGGTCGGCCAGGAGGAGCCGTGGCCGGACGAGGAGGAGCATCACCCGCTCGAGGAAGTGATGCGGCAATTCACCCGGGGGGAAGGAGCGACTCCACAACCGGAAGTCCACCCTAATATAGACCTCGTCCGTTATCAAGAGGTGGCGACACAGAGGAAACATGAACAAGAACGAGATCGGAAACTCGAACGCGACCGGCGTTTTGCCTCCCTGTTCCGCGATAACGAACAACGGGGGCAAGTAACAGCGGGAATCAACGGGCAGCAGAAGGAGTTTGACCTCAAGGAAGCGATCATTTATAGCGAAATCATCCACCGGAAATACGAATAGTCTGTAAGTTCAATTAGTAAATGCAACTAAAGTAAGAAAAAGGAGCTGTCTCGAAAGCCAGGTTTCGTCATCGCGAACCCGGAGGGTGAAGCAATCCGGGTGTACGGGTTCTGGATTGCTTCCAGCTACGCGGAGCGCGATGACGAAAACCGACTTTTGATACACCTCTACGGGGTGTATTACCGGGCACGATGTGGGGGCGAAAGATTTTTCGCCCGTACGGGTTGTATTGCCGGGAAAAACGTAGGGGCGAAAAATCTTTCACCCTTATTGGCATTTCTACCGGGCGAGGCATCCCGGCAGGGACGCGAGGCGAGGGTAGGCTGGACGTTGCCACCAACGGGCACGGTCGCTTCGCTCCCTTTTATTCTTGAACACAACGCACGGGGAAGCAGTAACTGCGCCAATCGCTCAGCGAGGTCGCGTTGTCCGAAACGAACCGCAAGTAATAAGCGCCCGTGCCGCTGGACGGCGTGGACGACCAGCTGGCACCGTGGCTCCGCTCGAAGGCCACGACTCCCGAAGAGGGAGAGCGATAGCCCGCCGCCGGATAGAAGGCCGTCTCGCCGCTAGAACCGGACATGTAGAACTCCCAGCCGGCTTGAACGTTCCCGCCCTTGTAGTCATCTGGATAGTTGGAGGCGTTGGGCACGTTATCAGCAAGGGCAAACGTGTCCCACGTGCCGTTCACGGGCAACCGCCATCCCGGGGGACACGGGTCGAAAAGGCTCTTGCCGGCGGGCGTCGAGGTATACCACGTCGGGTTATTCCACGAGGTACCGGGATACGGGTTGCCCGAAACCCAGTCGCCACCGACATAGTAGAAGTTAAAAGGATTCTGTACCGCCGTCTTGATCGACGTCGTCCCGGGAACGCAAGAAGTGGTGACCGCCGTCCCGGAGGCATTATACACCCCAAAGCCGGGGAGCGGGTCCTTGCGCCCGAACTGGTAGTACAGGCCGCGGGTCTTGGCAATACCATCGGCGCGCGCGGCGCTGGCGGCACCGAAGTTACGGTCCATGATGAATTTATCGGTGTACGCGGCAGTGGC
>JAISNC010000074.1 GCA_031276355.1 Odoribacteraceae bacterium | reverse complement strand
TTCAAATCAACGCTCTCATGGCGGGCACGGCCTGGAACCTGAAGAAAATGATGCAAAAACTCAAGGAAGAGTTTTTGTGGATTATTTTTCGACTGTTTTTTCCACAAGATTTTTGCCGTACGGCGGCTTAAAAAAGAACTTAATAAGGACTGACTACATACAGAATCTTTCGTTTATTCTCCTGTAATTCAGCATCATATTGTAATACAGTTCCATTTTTCAGTGCTGCAGCTACAATAGCCGACACGTTGAACGTTTTCTTACTTTTCGCTTTCCCGATAGATGCACTGAAATTGCCCAAAGTACCAATCGCCGAACCATGTACGCGTAAGATTTCGGGAGAAATTACATATTTGCCTGTAAGTGTCAGACGGGAAGCTTGCCAGAGAATGGTTATCTTCTCATTTACTTGTGTATCCATAGCTATTTCCTCCCTCCGGTTTTACGCCCTGCCAATTCAAGGGCGAGTTCGGCATCGACAATAATCTTGCGACCTATCTGCGTGATAGCTTTGTCAATCTTTCCACTCTGCTTGATGCGGTTAGCGGTTGGAATACTGCACCCGAACAACCGGGCAATACCAGCTATTCCATATACATGTTTTTTAGAGGTGTTATTGACTACGGTCGCCTGCATCTCTTTTTGCTCCGAGTTTTGTTGCAGGTAGAGGAACTCTTCACCTGTCATCTGCCAGAGCGGTTTTTGCTTTAAATCTTCTATTTTCATTATAGAAATGTTTTAGTGTTAAACAAATGCCTTGTACTTCGGCGGTTATGTTCGAACACTGCAAAGCTACTGACCGAAACAGGTGGTGCATGGGTGGACGTGAAAAATTTATATCATTGATAATCAAATGATATAAAAATTATTTTGAGTGGTAAAAGTGGTAATCGGGTGGTATCAGGAAAATTCTTTGAATATCCTGTCGATTCGTTTGGCAAAGTCTTCTGATTTCCGACTCGGGAACTCGGAAACTGGCTCTTTATATTTGGACTGGTAGTAATCTTCTTTTATACTGGCAGATTCTAATATGGCAGCACGCCAGTCAGAACGGTTATCGGTTTTGAGGTAATCGTATAGCTTGAAAATCAGGTAGCACATACGTGTACCTTCTCTGGACTTGACTTTCAGTTGGGAGTTGGTCGGTTGCAGATTAAGGAGCGCATATAAATCTATCTCCGACAGATTTTCAAATTGGATGTTATTGCATTCGTTGTGGATTTGCGATACCAATTGCATGTCAAAATACACTCCGGTTCTCAATGGTGAGGTGATTTTCTGTTGCTCTTTTTCTTTTTCAACAGGAAAATAATTATCCAGTAAGGAAATGAATGCGCATCCTAATTCATAAATCTGACTGAATACATTTTCAAGATACTCTGATACGTGGTTATCAGATTCTTTCTGTTTCTGATAGAGAGCTTCAAGTTTTTGCTGCTCCTGTTTATACAGGCTATTAAACCTTTCTTCCTCTCTGGTCAACCGCTCTATTGCGATTTTGTCGTTTTTCCAACTGGCAGATTCCAAATTACCTTTGATTACAGCAAGTTCCTGCCATAGTTTATTGGTGTCCTTTAGTTGTCCGTCTATCTCTATTTTGAGTGGATTACGCCTGCCGGAACAGACATTGATAGTGTCTATTCTGTCAAAGAAGTCTTTATTTGCGGAGTATATTTCGGTATTCTTGGCTATTTTCGTGCATAAATTGGATACGATTTGCGATTGTTTTTCCTTGTCCGTTGAAAGAAGAAAGTTCAGAATGGATTTCTCAAAAGTCTGTACATCGTTGAATTCGTTGTAAAAATCGGTGATAGTACATTGTGCATCGAAACTCAATACAAACTTCTCTGCTATCTCTTGGTATAGTGTGTTGATCGACCTATATCGGGGAAGTAGGTCGGTAAGAAAGGAGATATGTTTGCTTGGGGTTTGCATGTTTATTTTTTCAAGTAATATCCTCCGGTTTTAGGCGCACCACGAAACTCTATCTTTCCGTCTTTTTTCAATACTCCAAGATAACGTTTAGTCGTAATAACGCTTTTTGCAATAATTTTCGCAATAACAGGAGCGGATAACCCCTCTTTATTTTTAATTATTTCGTAAATTGTATCTTCCAAATTTACAGTATCATTTACAGTATCATTTACAGTATCATTTGTAGTGCCACTTGCCGCGTTGACACTTTTCGGCCGTTTAAGTGAAACTGCAAAAAAGCCGCCGTCTGTTGTGAATTCAGGTTCGGGCAGTCCGGCTTCTTTCATTTCATCACGCATACGAGGAATACCGGATGCCACCTGTTCAACCAAACTCATGCGTGTAAACAAACCGAATATCAACGGATTCCTACTCATGCTTCTTGTCCCAAATTCTTTTTGAACAGCAGGAAGCAATCCGCCCGGATTGGAAATCACAACTCTGTCATCATATATTTCAACCATCGTTACGGCTCCCTGTTCATAATAATCTCGATGTGAAAGGGCATTAATAATGGCTTCTTTGAAAACTGCAAGAGGTATTTCCCAAATTTCCTTGCGTGGGCCCATATCTTCTATGATGTAGGATACCTTAAGCTTGTCCTTTATCCATGCTTCCGCCTGCTTATATTGATTGTATAGAGTACCACCATAATATTTATCATCAATGATATGCACTTTTGTTACACCTTTGAACAGCACACAATGAATGACAGCATGAGGAAATAATTTCTCCGGCTCTTTCCCGAAAAACAGTACACCACCATTCTTTATAACGCCTGAATCATCGAACACCTGTAAATTATTCAATATCTGTTTAGTGGTAACATTTCCGGTTATGGCAGATTCATGACGGAAATTTTGAAAGTTATCTTCATCTAATTCTTTATCAATATCAAGCCGAGAGCAAGGGATAGCATCAAAATAAATACGGTTACTGGTCTGAAAGAAGCTTCTTATTTCTTCGGCAGTTATTAGCTTCTGACTATTTGCACCCTCCCGGACATAGATTGCACCAGACAGAACGTAGGGCTTATCTTTCCCCGAAGGAACACTTAACACCCATACTTTTATGTCATCTACTTGAACCGGATACAAATCTACTTGGATATTAGGAGAGATATCTCTTATGCCGTTTTGGATTCTGGAACGAGTGACATTGTCAATCTCAATGCCATAGATTTTTCCATCATCGTCAATACCCAATATCAGATATCCTCCTTCGCTGTTTGCAAACGCACATATCTCCAAGATTATTTCCTTTATTTTAGACGGCACCCTTACTTTGAATTCAACATTGTATCCTTCTCCGCTAATAGCTAATGATTTTACTTCTTCTTCTGTTATCATCTTCTAAAATTATTCGTAATGCAAAAGTAATCAGAATAAATCACAACTGATTGAATTTATCCATCGCATTTGCTCTTATGTCATCGGCTATATCAATATAGGGTTTCATGGCTTTGTAATCATTGTGTCCGGTCCACTTCATAACAACCTGCGGAGGAATACCCGGTGATAAGGCGTTGCATATAAATGTTCTTCGCCCGGCATGGGTTCCAAGCAACGCGTATTTGGGCGTGACTTCATCTATTCGTTCATTTCCTTTATAATATGTTTCCCGAACAGGCTCGTTTATTTCTGCGATTTCTGCCAGCTCTTTCAGGTAATCATTCATTTTCTGATTGCTGATAACAGGTAAAGCCTTATCATTCTCAAAATGAACATCTTTATATTTGTCAAGTATGGATTTGCTGTGATTATTCAAGTCAATTATCAGGCTGTCTGCTGTTTTTATTGTCGTAATCTCGATGTGATTCTCTTTTATATCACTCTTGCGGAGATTATATATGTCCGAATGCCGGAGCCCTGTGAAACAAGAAAACAGAAATACATCCCGAACCCTTTCCAGATACTTCTTTGTTTCAGGGATAACACACTCCCGAAGCTGGTTTAATTCTTTCCATGTCAGAAATATGACTTTCTTCTTTGTGCTTTTCAGTTTGGGTTTAAAATCCTCAAAAGCCCTGTTGGTATTATATCCTTTCTTGGTACTCCATCGGAGAAACCATTTCAGATAGCTAATTTGCTTCTCTATGGTGGTATTGCGCATATCCAAGGTGCTACGAAGATAGTTTTACATATTCCATAAGTTTGGCTTCCGTCAGAGCATCAAAAGAGAGGTTATTTTCAAAGTTTTTCAGATGATTTTCTACTGCTGCAAATTTCTCATAGGTTGCACTGCCCCAACTGTTCTGGCTACCACATTCTTTAATAAACTCCTTGAATGCTTTCTTGAAGACAACCGACTGTGAAACTTCAACCTTTTCCGGTTCTGGTTCCGGCTGTTTGTGACGGTCATTAAAAGAATCTTTGAGTTGCTGCGGGGTTGGAATTGTATCCTGCACTTCAAACTCTTTGAATATCTCCTGAATATCTGTGTAGTATTTCAACAAGTCTGCATTAATTTCAGAGGCACTTTACTTTAGTTTGTTGGTGCATCCGTTTTTCACTCGTTGCTTATCTGCATCCCATTTAGCAACATCAATCCGATATCCGGTTGTAAACTCTATGCGTTGGCTGTGATAAATGACACGCATACGGATGGGCACGTTCTCAACTACTGGTTTGCCGTCTTTCTTCCTGCTTTCAAGCGAAAAGAGTATGTTTCTTTTTATATTCATGGGTGATAGTGTTTTTTGCACCGATTAAATCAACACTCAAAAGTACACCCAATATTTGAGATAGCAAAGCATATTTGGAGATATTTTATGAAAATCACAACTCATATAACCACCTAATAATCAGTAATATTAATACTTTATGATTCTATTTGAAATTATAGGTTCTGGTGCCGTTCATACCGCAGAAGCCTTCGGGCACATGAAGGACAAACGCAGACAAATCCCGTAAAATCAAAGTTTTACGGGTTTTTTTATTCCCCTCAACGGTCACCTGAAAGTCATCCAAAAGACAAAAACGAGATCATCTTCACGCGGCTGTGGTAGCTTTTTTGCAAGAGCTTCAGCACTTCCAGATTGTCGCCCTCGATATAGAGATTTTCTGTGGTATCCCAATCCACACTCTCTTCGGGACAGGGGCGCAAGGTGCCGGTACTGCGCTTCTGGGCTTCACGGCGCGCATTGGCTTTACCTGCCCAGTTCAGGCAGAATCGCTCTTCGGCGGTATCGGCATAATTGCCCAGCAGATCATTCAGGGCTTCAAAATCGACCTTTCCTTCTTTGATTGCTTCGGGGAAAATCTGCTTCAGTTGCTCCAGGTTAGCTTGAATCAAATCGGCGCTCCGGCCATCGGCTTCCGGCATGTGTATCGTTTCCATATCTATGTATTTTATTTCAGTTTCTTCTCAAGACACTCGACAACATAACTATTCCATGTTCCGTAAATGCGAGTGGAACAGCCGATTTCGGACGTTTAACCCGTGATGTCATCACAAATTGTGATGAGATATTTTCCCATTCAGATCTTGTCAGTTGAAACATAAAGTCAGGAGGAAAACGTTCGATATTACGTTTCACGGATTGATTTAATACACGTGTTTCCGTCTGATAGATTTCTGCCAAATCAAAGTCCAACATTACCCTGTGGCCTCGTATTTCATAAATTTTGCTCTGAATAAGCTGTATGTCCATGTTGTTTAGTTTTTACAAGTATATTGATACATGTTCTCCCACGCTTTTTCATCATTCCGGCGTGTTCTTCAATTGTTAACCACTTTTATTTCCTTTTCCAAAAACTTCTTGTATTGCCCAAACATAAAACTGTAAAATGGCCGTATATTATCGGTTTCACGAGCTTTTTCCAAAGCCTGAATGTAGGCAATGCGGTTACTTTTATACACATAAAAAATCGGCAAGTCAAAGCAAGATAAAATGTAATTCATCAGTAAGCGACTTGTCCGTCCGTTGCCATCTGCAAAAGGGTGTATGCTCACAAATTGAAAGTGTGCATAAAAGGCCGCTTCACATTTTTGTTCAAAGGTGATTGCCTCTGCATATTTCTTATTAACAGCCTCAACAAAAGATTTCATAAGGCCGGGTACTTTGTTGTAATTCGGGAACGTCCGCGCCCCCGCATGAACATTAACAAGCCGATAGTCGCCGCATGTGCTGTCAAATGTTCCTAATGCAGTACTGTAAATGCTACCGGTGTTTTTTACTGCCATCCCGCCGATATCCTTTATAAAATGCTCTGTAAGAGGCTGTTTTTCACTTGCCCGATGAAGGGTATAAACAAGCGCCTTTTGATGATCAATTACCATTTGTTGTTCTGAAAAGGGTTTGTTTTTGGCGGGTATATCCTGGTCGAGTAAATTATAAACCTGTCCTTCCGTCAATGTGCTGCCCTCTATCGCCGTGCTGTGATAGGTAATCGCATACCAGGTAAATTTTTTCATATCTACCTGTCCGCGTGTTGCCTGCTGATATTCTGCAACTAATTTTTCGAGTTTATTTATATTTCTCGCATTCATATCCGTATTTTTACTGATTAATTATTATTGATAGATATTCGACCATGCTTTTTTCATCATTTCGGCGTGTTCTTCCTGTTTAACCTTGATGTATTTCAAAAATGATTTTTCGGTTTTATGTCCCGATATGCTCATAATCATGCGTGTAGGTAAGCCACGTTTATACATATTTAGTACAGAAAGAACGCCGCCCTGTATGGCTTGATACATGTTCCCATTTCTCAAAAGGAGTCGTTATCAGTTTTCCACCCTCTGTTCGCGTCATCGTTTCCATTCCGTTTATTTCAGCAATGTGACACGCTTCTTTTCATCATTCATCAGACGGAAGTCGGGATAATGATTTGTTGGGTTTCACTGTTCCAATATTCGGCGGGGATGAAAATGTTTGTCTTGGCTTGCTGATCTATCTTACTATGTTTAAACCTTATTCTTATTTCCCTTTGCGTATTGCCATCCGTCTTTCGGGAGAGTGTCAAATAAATTGTTGCCATAATCGTATCTGTTTTTAAATTTACAACAAAGATACAATGATGATTTGAAGCCTCAAAAAGAATCCTCTAAAAGTCCCCACTTATTTTCGGTTTAGTGTAATTCGATGAAATTTCGCACAATCGCTCTTATGATTGTAATATAATGATTGTAATTGCATTAAGTGAAAATAGAACTGTTTTTCAAGTGATAAGAGAATAGTAAAATAGCAATTGGATAGTCTCGTCCATACCGGTTTACTCCCCTTGATCCGCGTTATTGCCGGTAATGAAACTTCCATGCGCAGTAGGGTTTCGCGAGATCCCCGCCGTGTGGTTACTTTTTCACCCGGCGGCGGGCTATCGCCACGTCGCAGCGGGCACCATGGATATCGAGCGATACAACGGTCACCTCTGGTCGTCCACGTCGGTCAGCTATACGTTCGGTCATGACTTGTGCTTCGCCACTTCCGTCGTGTACCCACAGGAATCTAATCATCGCGGCAACGGCTTCCCCGCGCGCCGTGTTCAAGCATTTACTACTGCTTGAAAAAGAACCCGGGCTGGGGAGGGGATCCCCCATACGGGCACTCTCATCATTCTACCGCCACGAGGCCATCCCTCTCCAATAGCGCCTTGATAGATGGTTTCGCCCCGCGGAATCGCTCGTACAGCGTCATGGGATGCTCGGAACCGCCCCGTTCGAGCACGTGCTCACGAAACGAGGTGGCCGTCGACCGGTCGAAAACCCCGTTTCGCTTGAACAGCGAGAAGGCATCGGCATCCAGCACCTCTGCCCACTTGTAGCCGTAATACCCTGCGGCGTATCCCCCACTGAAGATATGCGTAAAGGCCGTGGACAAGGCCGTGTCCTCCACCGGCGGGAAAAGCGCGGTTCGCTCCATGGCACGAGTCTCGAAATCAACCACGGATTCCACGACGGGCCGCGTGATCGTGTGCCAAGCCATATCTATCATGGCGAACTCCAGTTGACGGTTGCACGCGTACCCGCTCGCGAAACGGCTTGAACACCTGATCCTCTCGATCAACTCACCGGGAATGCGTTCTCCCGTCTCGTGGTGCACGGCCCACGTGTCCAACCACTCCTTCTCCAGCGCCCAATTCTCCATGATCTGCGAGGGAAGCTCCACGAAGTCGCGACACACGTTCGTGCCCGAGACAGAGGCGTATTCACAACGGCTCAACATCCCGTGCAGGGCATGACCAAATTCGTGAAGGAAGGTCGTGACCTCGTCAAATGCGAGCAGCGATGGTTTCCCGGCAGTAGGACGGGTAAAGTTCATCACGAGCGACACGTGCGGGCGACGAGCGGCGGACTGCTCGCGGAAACACGTCATCCACGCCCCTCCCTCCTTGTTCTCGCGCGGGAAATAGTCGAGGTAGAGTAGAGCGAGGAAGGCCCCGTCAGCATCGAACACCTCGAAACAACGCACCTCCTCGTGGTAACGAGGAAGGCCCGGGGCGGGGCAAAACGAGATCCCGTAAAGCCGGCGCGCGAGATCGAAGATCCCCTCCTGCACGCGCTCCAATTGGAAGTAGGGTCGCAACATCTCGTCATCGATCGCGAACCGCTCTCGCTTCAATTTGTTCGCGTAATAACTCCAGTCCCATGCCTGCATCTCCTCCCGCGGGCCGGATCGCGCGGCAAAAGTAGCGATCTCCCGGAACTCCCTTTCCGCGGCCACGCGCGCGGGGAGATACAACTCATCGAGGAAGCGATTCACCGCATCGGGGGTACCCGCCATCCGGTCGGCGAGAGCGTATTCCGCGTAGTTAGTATAGCCGAGAAGCCGCGCCAGCTCGAGGCGCAAGGCGGTAATCTTCTCGACCATCTCGCGGGTATCGTTCTCGTTCCGGCGAAAGCCGCGGGAAGCACGGGCACGGTACATCGCCTCGCGTAACACGCGCTTGTCCGCGTATTTCATGAAAGGGAGATAGCTGGGGGCATGGAGCGTGAAGAGCCATCCCGCCAGGCCTTTCCCGGCGGCGACGGAGGCGGCCATTTCGCGTACACCTTCCGGCAAGCCGGAGAGATCGGACGCGTCGGTCACGTGGAGCGTGAACGCGTTGGTATCGGCCAGTACCCTCTTGTCAAAGTCGAGCGACAGTCGCGCCAACTCGATGGCTATCTCCTTGAAACGCTCCTGTTCTCTCCCCTCGAGGTTAGCCCCCCCGTTAACGAAGGCCCGCCACGTCTTCTCCAGCAAGGCACGTTGTTCGTTTTCAAGCGGTAGCGATGCCTCGCGCACCCGCTTCACGCGCGTGAAAAGATCCCGGTTCGCGTGCACCTCGTGATGGAAGGTCGCCAGCATCCCGGAGACGCGACGGGCTACCTCCTGCATCTGCTCGCTGGTAGCGGCGGCATTGAGGTTAAAAAAGATGGCGGCGACTTGTTCCAGTAACTCGCCACTCCGTTCCAGGGCGACAATCGTGTTCTCGAAGGTAGGGGCATCCGGACGGGCGGCCACCTGTTCCACTTCCCGGCGGGCCATGTCAATGGCGGCCTCGAACGCCGGCTCGAAATGGGCCACGCGTATCCGGTCGAAGGGGGGAGCCTCGCGAGGCGTATCGAATTTTTCCAACAACGGGTTGATCCCCGCGTGATCTCGTGATTCCATGATAACTCTAAATTTTAACGTGTAAACCGGCGCGAAGATAATAAAAACAAGTCGTCCCGGCACGGGGTTCGCGACCTCGCCTGCCGCGAGCCATCCCCCGTGGCCCGCGTGAAAATGATCTCTTTTTTGGGTTTTCACGCGCGACACTCGCGAGTTTAATTCTTTTTTACTACTTTCGACCGTCGAAAAAACGATTAAAACCAAACACATGACAACCATTCGTTCGTATATCATCTTTATTGTAAGCTTGATAGTCTTCGTAAGCCCCTCGAACGCCCAGGGAAAGAACGACCACGGGCGGGCCGTCGCCGGGAAATATGACGGGACAACTTCCATCGAGTTGATGCAAACGACGCTACCGTTACAATTGGAATTACAACGCGTACATAACGACAGCGTGATCGTGAAGATCTCCCGCCTCGTTCTCCCCAACGGGCAGGTCTTTAGCTTTACCTCCAAGAGCCTTTCCGTGAAACCGGAGAAGAGGGAGGGGAAGCCAACCTACCGGTTGCACGTCGCTTTCACCTACACTTACAATAACATGCCGATCCGCGTCCAAGCAACCGCCACGGTCAACGGGAAGGAGTTAGAAGGCGAAGTAAAGGCCGTGATCATGGAATCAATGGAGACAAGAGCCACTTACAAGGGGAAAAAAGTGACGTGACGAACGTCCCGTCCCGGAACGTTGATTGCCGTCTAAATTCCTTATATCTATCTCGCCATCATGAACGTCTCGATACAGACACATAAAGAGTTTAAAAAATTCTTCGAGGATTTTTTCCCTGCCGTGCACGCGTTCTTGTTGCGCTACACGAAAGAGAAGGAACTCTCCCGCGATCTCGCGCAAGAGACTTTCATCAAGATCTACGAGAAACGAGGAGAGATCCCCGACATAGAACATGCCAAAGCTTTTCTATACACCATCGCTCGTAATCTTTACGAGGACCACCGTAAACGCGTGTGCGTACAAAAAAAATTTCTCTCGTACATCGAACCGGAAAACGCGTGGGAAGATCACCTCTTTTTAAAAGAAGTAACCCGGCAAGAGACGCTACGTATCCTCTACGCCGCCATCAACAAATTACCCGCACGCGGCCAAACGATCATTCTCGCGCGTCTCCAGGGCAAAAGTTTCTTGGAGATCGCGAATGAGATGAATGTGTCTATCAACACCGTCAAAAGCTTGAAAAAAAGTGCTATTACCACTCTGCGCACGCTCCTTTCAAGAGAACACTTACTCCTGTTGCTCATCCTGATCGGGGATTAAAATCGCGCTCGCGAAAAAAAAAACGCCTCTCGACTCATCCTTTTTGCTTTGTTCGTCGTCTCTATATAAAAACTGAGAAATGATAGAGAACCTACACGAACGATTCAAGGTCGCCAGGTGGATGGCCGCCAAGTTGGCCGGTACGCTTGACGAAAAAGAGTCAATAGAGTTAGAGAGCTGGTTAGCCCGTTCGCCCCTTCATCTTCGCGAGTGGGAAGAGATCAAGCAAGCCGTGGAGAGCGAGGGTGTCGAATGGTTACAACGTTGGCAAGTCAACCGGGAGTGGCACCGCTTCGAGCAAAAAACCGGGCGACGGGGGCACTTCCTCCCGCGGTGGGGAAAATACGCGGCAGCGGTGCTCATCCCGCTGGTAGCAGGAGTGTACACGTGGTATCACGCGGAAAATCCGGGACTCCCTGCTACCCCCGCGTGGGAGGATCTTCCTCCCGGCATGGCAAGCGCACACTTGATCATGAACGACGGCCAGACGGTGGTGCTGGCCCCGGAGAAAGACACGCTCATCCGGGGAGAGGAGGGGTTAACCGTCAAGGCAGGATCACACACCGTGACCTACCCTTCCGAAAAAGTGGCCCCGGGGGAGGTGACCGGGTTATACCACACGTTGGTCGTCACTTACGGGGCCGAGTTTTCGCTGAAACTACCGGACAGCACCCATGTCTGGTTGAACGCGGGATCGAAATTGCGTTACCCCCTGCGTTTCACGGACGACACGCGGGAGGTGGAATTAGACGGAGAGGGCTATTTCGAGGTAAAAAGCGAGAAGCAGCGTACCTTCATCGTGAAGGCGAACGGGGTGGAGATTCGCGTGCTGGGCACGCGGTTCAACGTATCCTCGCACGACGACCGGGTCGTGACTACCCTGCTGGAAGGGAAGGTACAACTCACGAAGGGCAGCGAAGAGGTGACGCTGTTCCCGGATCAGCAAGCCATCGTGGAGCGCGACGGGGAACGATTCACGGTCAAGCGTGTCGTGGCCCGCGACTTCACGCTGTGGAAAGACGGGATTTTCTGGTTCGAGGACGTGGAACTGGGGATGATCCTGGAGCGCGTGGCCAGGTGGTACGACGTGACACTTCTCTACCAGGCCCCGGAAGTCAAGAAGTTGCGTTTCTCGATGGAGATGAAGCGGTACGAGAACATCCACGCCGTCCTCCAGAAACTGGAACAGACGCGGAAAGTAAAATTCACTCTTGACGGACAAACTCTATATATAGCCCAATGAAGACGGGCCGCGCCCCACGCGACCCGTCCGGGGTACACATCAACATGAAATTAATGTATAACTCAAAAACAAAATTATGAAAAAGAGACGTAACCCCGGTGGTTTTATGAAAATAAAATCATCAACGACATTATTGACCATGAAGTTTCTATGCCTTTTCTTCTTGTTATCGCTTCAGCTGTCGGCCGTCACCTACTCGCAGAAGACCAAGTTGACCTTCAAGTGGGATAACATCTCGTTAATCGAGGCGCTCTCGATGATCCGGGAGAAGAGCGATTACACGTTCGTCTATAACATTGACGACATCGAGCGCATCCGGATCAAGGCGGTACACGCGAAAAACGCTTCTATCGACGAAGCTTTGCAACTCTGCCTCCACGGCACGGGTTTCACTTATCTGATCGAGGATAGCGTGGTGGTGATCCAACCGGAAGCGACGCGGCAGGCCGACGAGAGGATCATCGTGAAGGGGAAGATCATGGATAAAGATTCCGTGGCGATTCCCGGTGCCACCATCCGCTTGAAGGGGACGAACCTGGGGACTTCCTCCGATCGCGAGGGGAGATTCCTGCTCGCCTTCCCCGTCATCGAGCGACCGGTGTTGATCTTCTCGTTCATCGGGATGAAGACGCGGGAGATCGCGTATACCAACCAAGAGTTCGTGAACGTGATCATGGCGGAGGAGGTCGTCTCGCTGGAAGACGTGGTGGTGACCGGGTACGCGAACATCCGGAAAGAGAGTTTCACCGGCTCGTCCACGAAGGTGACGCGGGAGCAACTCATGAGCGTCTCCCAGCAGAACTTGATCAAGGCGCTGGAGGTGTTTGACCCCGGGTTCAAGATCATCAAAAACAACGTGATGGGATCAGACCCGAACACGTTGCCGGAGTACTATATCCGCGGCCGTTCCGGTACCTCGCAATTGAAAGATCTGGACGCGATTACATCGAGTGACGTCTCCCAGTTCGCGCTGGTAAATAACCCGAGCGCCCCGATCTTTATCCTGGACGGGTTCGAGGTTCGCCAGGAGGCCATCTACGACATGGACATGAACCGGATAGAGAGCGTCACGATCCTGAAAGATGCCGCGGCCACGGCGGTCTACGGGGCACGAGCGGCGAACGGCGTGATCGTCATCGAAACGGTAGCCCCGCGCCCCGGGGAGATCCGCGTGAGCTACTCCGCTAACGCCGCCGTCACGATCCCGGATCTCTCCAGTTACGATCTGCTAAACGCACGCGAGATGCTGGAGGCAGAGGTCGCGGCCGGCTATTACACGGGAACCTCTCACACCAATCTCAGCAACGGGGTCATCGCCTATTCCGAGCGATTGAACAAGATCCTCCGCGGCGTGGACACGGATTGGAGCGCGAAAGCGTTGAAAACGCAGGTGGATCATAAACACACCTTCTCCCTGGGCGGCGGGTCCCAAGAAGTCCGGTGGGAACTTGGAGTCAACTACAATAACCGATCGGGCGTGATGAAAGAGTCGTTCCGGGAGACCTACGGCGCGAACCTGACGATCGACTATCGCTGGAAGAGTATGCAGATCAAGAATCAAGTGGGGCTGGCGGTGATGTCTTCCGAGAACTCTCCCTACGGGAGTTTTAGCTCTTACGTGCGAATGAAACCCTACTTAGAGCCATACACCGAGGATGGACTCTTCAACAAGGTGTTCTCGATCACTTATAGTAACCAGACCGCGACCGTGAATAACCCCCTCTACGAGGCAAGCCTGGGGAGTTTTGACCGGGAACAGTACACGGAGATGTTCGATAACCTGAGCGTCAGGTGGGAGAGCGGATACTGGCTCGTTAACGGGCAATTCCGGTTGGGCTTCGTGTTGACGGATTTGAACAAGTTCCTTGACCCGGCCTCTGGAACGTACTTGAGCACCTCGACGAACGCGTTGCTACGCGGCAAGTTGTCATCGCACGAGATTCGAAGCACGCAGAAACGAGCCATCGGGAGTGCCTCCTATGTTCGTTCGATCAATAACAATAACATCAACCTCGCGTTCGGCGTGGACATTGGAGAGAAGCTGGATAAGGCGTTGTACTCGTACTACGAGGGATTCGCTAACGGCAGAGCCGCCACGATCGCCAACGCGGTAAAGATCTCGGAAAAGCCCACGTACCGGGATGCCAACACGCGTTCGTTCAGTAGCTACCTGCTATGCAACTACTCCTTCAAGGACATCTACCTGGCCGACATCTCCGCCCGCGCGGAGGGATCCACCGCCTTCGGCACGAAGAAAAAGATCGGCGAATTCTGGTCCCTCGGGGCGGGTATCAACCTCCACAAGTACGCGTTCATGCAGGAGGTGGGCTTCGTGAACCAGTTGAAACTCTCCACGACCTACGGGCAGACGGGTAAGGCGAACTTTAACCCCTACCAGGCGCGGTCGAGCTATTCCGTGCTCATCGACCAGGATTATGCCACGAACATGGGAATGGTGCTCAAATCCCTGGGCAACGAGTACTTGAAGTGGGAAAAGAAACGGGAATGGAACTTCCGCGGACAAGTAGAGCTGTTCGGGAGAAGGGTAAGCTTAGACGCAAATCTCTACAGCGCCACAACGCTGGACATGGTAGAAGAGGTCAGCATCCGTTCCTCCTCCGGTTTCACCTCGTACATGGGTAATATCGGCGAGGTATTGAACAGCGGGTACGAGTTCTCGCTCACGCTGAAACCCGTCGAGACGCGGGACGTGGACGTGTTCGTGATCTGGAACGGCAACCATAACAAAAACGAGATCAAAAAGATCGGTACCGCGCTGAACGAGTATAACGCGCGCGTGGATGCCTACTTCACCTCGGGAGGGGCCTACAACACCACCAACACGAACCTGGCCCGGCCCTTCACGAAGTACGAGGAGGGGAACTCCCTCTCCGCCATCTACGGGATGAAGTCCCTCGGGATAGATCCTGCCCGCGGATTCGAACTCTACGTGAAGCGGGACGGGACGGTCACGCACACCTGGAGTGCCGCGGAACAACAGACGTTAGGTGAAACGGAGCCGCTGCTCTCCGGGGCCTTGCAATTCAACGTGCGCTGGAAGAACCTAACGCTCTACACCGCGTTCCTCTACAATTTCGGGGGGCAAGCGTACAACCAGACCTACCCGACGATCGAGAACGTGGACTTGCGGAGGTACGGCGGGGACCGGCGGATCCTGACCGACCGGTGGAAGGCCGTGGGTGATGTCACGCCGTTGAAGAGAATCGATTACCAAACGTACCAGACGCTGCCGACCTCCCGCTTCGTGCAGGATGATAACACGATCGAGTTCGCATCCCTCTCGATCGGGTATGACTTCTCCCGCGAGCTAATCAAGCGGTGGGGCCTGAACTCCCTGCGGTTGCAATTTAACATGGAAGATATCGCCACGATCTCCTCCATTAAACAGGAACGAGGGACCAGTTTCCCCTTCTCTCATGCCTTCAACCTGGGGCTTAACATGAATTTCTAACCTAAAATTAAGTGATGTTATGAAAAGAATATATCTCATCCTGTCGCTTGTCTTGAGCATGATGGCAAGCGCGTGCAATGAATGGCTGGATATGCCCTCGAACGAATACATCTTCGAGGATGAAGCTTTCTCATCGAACCGGGGATTTCGCTCGGCCCTGGTCGGGACGTACCGGCTAGTTGGATCGGAGAACCTGTGGGGACGGGAGTTGACGTGGGGATTTCTGAGCGTCATCGGGCGCAATTATAACCCGAGCATGCTCCCCACGCAGTACCGGCAAGCTATCACGGACGAGGATTACGAGAATCCGGCCTACGTGAAACCGATCCTCGATAGTATCTGGAAAACGGGATACAACGTGATCGCCAATTGCAACAATATCCTGAAGAATATCGATAACCTGGAAGACGCGGCGTTTGAATATCCCTGGGAGAAGGAGATGATCACGGCCGAAGCCAAGGCGTTGCGGGCGCTCATGCATTTCGAGTTGATGCGGCTCTTCGTCCCCGCCCCCATCACGGGATTCACGGGGAAGGCGATCCCCTATTCCGAGACTCACCCGGATGTGCACCCGGGGTATAAGACGATGGAGGAGATTTTCGAACGCGTGATCGCGGATCTCAAGGAAGCGAAAGAGGTATTAAAGCGAGTGGACGTGGACATCCTCTGGGAACCGACCATCATGAACTACATCAGCACGCCACTCTTCTACGGCATACAAAATCTCAGGGAAGACGGCACCTACGGGAACGGCCTGGGATTCTTCTCCTTCAGGGGATTCCGGATGAACTACTGGGGCGTGACGGCCCTCCTCGGGCGGGTGTACTCCTACAAGCGAGACAACGCCACCGCCGTCCAATACATCAATGAACTGCTCGACGAGTGGGAAGGAGAAGACGACATCGGGTGGGGATGGTACCAGTACAACAGCAATCCCAACTCGATTTCCGGCAAACGGATCCCCGAGCCGGTGATTAGCTTCTGGAACACGCAGGCGTACACGATCTACGAGAACGCGCTCAAGGCACTGACTAACAGTTTCCGGATGATCTCCTTGACCGAGCTTTTCAAGGGTGACGAGGAAGATTACAGGTACAAGGGGCTGTATAACACGCTCACGCAGCGCTACCGCGTGTGGGAACGACCGACCGACCCGGCCTACTCCTTTAGCCTGACGAGCAGTTCCGTGTTATACGGCGGGCCGCTTCTTCCCGTGCTGGAGTTACCCGAGCTGTACTACATCCGTTGCGAATACCTGGCGGAACAAGGCAGGATCGACGAGGCCATCGCCATGTTGAAGACCGTGAAAGACAACCGGAACATCACGAGCGCCATCGTGGCAAACGACTACGACTCCTTCATGAGGGTACTGATCAAGGACGCCACGCGCGATTTCCTGACCCGCGGGCAGACCTGGCACTACCTGAAAAAATTAAACTGGAAGGAGATGTATAACGGCACCACGGTACCCTGGACGGCCCCCGACAGCTGGTACGTGTTACCTATCCCGGATAGCGAGATCAATTTTAATTAACCGAAAAAACCGCGACAATATGAAAAACATATTTCTGTCAACCGCGTTTATCCTGCTCCTCGCGTGTGGATGCGAGCAACAAGATATACCCACGTACAACGACCTGACATCGGACCGCTACGTCTACCTCTACCGGGCATGGACGGACTCCACGGAGACCTCCTTCTTCTTCTATCCCGGTCAAACGGAGATACTCTACCCCGTCTCGGTGAGGAGCACCGGCACGAGTGACCAGGACGAGACCTACAAGATCGCCGCCGTGGCGGAACTCACCACGGCACCCGCCGGGACGTACGAGATCCCCGCCGCCCCCGTCATGCGAGCGGGCAGGGACATCGACACCTGCTACATCAAGTTGAAACTCGCGGACATCCTCAACACCACGAAAGTCCGCTTAGTGATCCAGCTCCAGCCCTCGGAACATTTCCTGCCCGGGAGGACGGAATACCGGGAAGCGATCATCTGGTTTCACAACATCATCGCCAAGCCGGCGTGGTGGACATCAACCGTGACGAGCCAATACCTGGGAGAGTACTCCGACGAGAAGTACACCCTCTTCTTGGACGTGGTCGGGGTAGACCTGCGGGGAGCGACCGATAGCCAACTGCGCAACTACGCCCTTGTATTCAAGAAATACCTGACGGACAAGAAAAACATGGATCCCCCCGAGACGGTATACGAGAAGGACGGCAGGGAGATGACCGTGACGGTGCTGGGTAACTTATAGTTTTAACGATTAAAAAGAACAATCATGAAAAAACAGATCGTAAACACGCTACTCGCGGCCATCGTCCTAGCGACGGCAAGTTGTTACAAGGATAAATCCCAAACAGAACTGCTCCCGCTCCCCAACATCACCGTCATCCCGGACGACTTCATGTCGAGGGGACGGGTCGTTTACACCAACGAAGAGACCGAGCTTTTCGTCCCCGTCCTCTGGAACGGGGAGGACTCCACGCGCTATGACTACAGGTGGACGCACATGGGCAAGGAGATCTCGACAGAGCGCACCTTGAGACACATCTTCACCGAAACGGGTGCCACCTCCGTCTCCTTCCAGGTCGTGCAACGCTCCACGGGAATCGCCTTCGGGACAACCCTCTCGATCTCGATCAGCACGAAGTTCTTGGTGGGGTGGTTAATCCTGTCGGAAAAAGAGGGGCGATCGGCCCTGGATTTCATCCACATTGACACGGAGGAACTCTACCCGGACATTCACCATGAATTCTACCCGGACGATCCCCTGGGAAGCCAGCCCTATCGCTTAGAACAGCACTTCACCGCCGCCTACGACGAGATCCTCGTGATGCAGCGCGGCGGGCCGGGACTGGTCGAGCTGGACGGGCGAGACTTCAGCAAGGTGATCACCACGCGGGAGGAGTTCGTCGGCGAGAAATACCCCTACGAGGGATTCAACCCCGTGCAAGTATGCTACGCCAACACGACGGTCAGCGGCGTGGAGCTCCTCCTCACCGACAAAGGAGAGGTGTATTCTCGCCTCAACAGGACGGGTAACAGCAGTTTCCAGACCGCGCAGTACCCGTCCGTCCCGCTCGTCTATCCCGACGGGAAGGGGATGTCGATCACCCGTACCACCTTCCCGAAGCTCACCTTCCTGCCCATGTACGATGCCCTCAACAGGCGTTGGTTATCCATGTACTTGTCTTATAGCAACGACAAGCTGCTGCCCCCGTGGGTGAAAAGGTACGACGAGGCGGACGCGCCCGGCTTCTATAACTTCTGCTCCGGGATGCCGCCAAACATCGAGCTTCTCTACGCGCAAACCTGCGACGAGTGGTCAAACCGCGGGTTCCTCGTCAACATACTCAAGGACACGGATACCGGTAAACTCTACTTCCAGAAATCCACGATCACCTACAACCCCGGCGAGTATATCGAGGTGAGCGAGCCGGAGCAGTACGAGTTCGCCGAAGGACTGGGTATCAACGCCGACACGAGATTCTGGATGCTCCGCGGGCAAAATACCGCCTTCCAGGATAGCCCGCACCTCTTCTTTAACGTGGGGAACAAGGTCTACTGCCACCGCCAGGAGATAAAGAAGACCTTCCTCTACAAGGATTTCGGCACCGTGACCGATGCCCCCGCCGGCAAGATCGTCTCCATCCACACCAACGCCGTCGTCACCAAGCTGGGTGTCGCCTTCGACGACGGGCACTTCTTCATTTGTGACATCGACCCGGACACGATCACCGCGATCGCCCGGGGAGATATTCCCGCCGACGATCCCGCGCTCGTGCAACGGCACTACACCGGGTTAGGGAAGATCGTCCACTCGATCTTCAAGTACGGGCGCTTCGCGAACTGGTCATCAGCCGAAGACGACTACCGGTAGCGTACATCAACCCATAACAATATCCTGAAACGCCCGCCCCGTGTCCCCGGCTCCCCGCCGGGGACACGACAAGCGGGAAATGAATAAAAATCATGAAAGAAATCGTCAAAATAGAACACCTCTCCCACCGCTACAACATCCAGTGGGCCATCCGCGACATCAACATGGAGATCCTCGAGCGAGGCATCTACGGGCTACTCGGCTCCAACGGGGCCGGGAAATCCACCGCCATGAACATCCTCTGCGGCGTGCTCAAGCCCACCGGGGGGAACGTCTTCATCAAAGGTATCGACGCGCGGAAATACCCCGTCGAGGCCAAGCGACACATCGGGTTCCTCCCCCAGCGCCCCCCCCTGCACGCCGATCTCACCGTCGAGGAGTACCTGCGACACGCCGCCGGCGTGCGACTGATGCCGGCCCGCGAGATCCCCGCGGCCGTGCGCGAGGTCATGGAACGCTGCGGGCTAACGCATTTCAGCAAACGCCTGATCCGGAACCTCTCCGGCGGCTACCAGCAACGCGTCGGCATCGCCCAGGCCATCATCCACCGGCCCGGTTTCATCGTCCTGGATGAACCCACCAACGGGCTGGACCCGAACCAGATCATGGAAATACGCCACCTCATCAAGAGCATCGCCGAGGAGCATACCGTCCTCCTCTCCACCCACATCCTCTCGGAGATACAGGCTACCTGCCACCACATCCGCATGATCGAAGAGGGGCGGCTCGTCTTCGCCGGCACCGTGGAAGAGTTCGACAATTACATCATCCCCAGCTCGCTCGTCGTCTCGATGATCGCGCCCCCGCCCCTGGACGAGCTTCGCCGCGTCCCCGGAGTCGTCCACGCGGAAGCGCTGGGCGGCCCCCGTTTCCGGGTCAAGTACTCCGGCGAGTTCCCCGGGGAGATCTCCGAGCGGATCATCGGGGCCAGCGTCGCGAACGGGTGGCGGCTCACCGCCATCGACGTCGAGAAAAGTTCCCTGGATGCCATCTTCTCGACGCTCTCCCGCGAAGGAAGATCACGATAAAATCACCCGCGCCCCCGTCACGAAAAACAACTCGAAAAAAAATACAACATGAAAGCAATCTTCAGAATAGCACGCGTCGAGCTGCAAACCCTCTTCTACTCCCCCGTCGCCTGGTTAATTCTCATCGTCTTCGCCTTCCAGGCGAGCATGGCCTTCACGAGCGTCTTCGGCGACATCGTCCGCGACCAGGACATGGGTTACCGCCCCTGGAGCGTCACCTCCCGGGCCTTCGCCGGGTGGCGCGGCCTCTTCGTCGCGATGCAGAACTACCTCTACATGTACATCCCCCTCCTCACCATGGGACTCGTCAGCAGGGAATACAGCAGCGGCTCCATCAAGCTACTCTACTCCTCTCCCCTGACCAACCCCGCGATCATCCTCGGCAAGTACATCGCCGCGATCGCCTACTGCCTCGTCCTCACCGGCATCCTCGCCCTCTTCGTCCTCTTCGGCGGCTGCCTGATCGACCGGGTGGACATCCCGCTGGCGCTCTCCGGGTTGCTCGGCACCTACCTGCTCGTCTGCACCTACGCCGCCATCGGCCTCTTCATGTCCAGCATCACCTCCTACCAGGTCGTCGCCGCCATGGGCACCTTCGCCACGCTCGCGATCCTGAACATGGTCGACACGCTGTGGCAAGAGGTCGATTTCGTCCGCGACATCACCTACTGGCTCTCCATCAAGGGACGCGCCTCCGAGATCATGAACGGGCTGCTCTGCAGCGAGGACATCCTCTACTTCTTCATCGTCAGCCTTCTTTTCATCTTCCTGAGCGTTATCCGCCTCCAGGCCAAGCGGCAGGGAGAACGCGTCGCCACCACCCTCGCCCGCTACGCCGCCGTCATCGTCGTCACGGCCCTCCTCGGCTACGCCTCCTCTCGCCCCCGGCTCATGGTCTTCCACGATGCCACGCGCACCAACGTCAACACCCTCACGCCCCCCAGCCAGGCGATCATCGCCGGGATCAAGGGGCCCGTCACCATCACCACCTACGTCAACGCCCTCGATGCCAACTACTGGATCGCGCTCCCCAACCAAATCAAGAACGACCTCGCGCGATTCAAGCAATACTGGCGATTCAAGCCGGACATCCACTTCAAGTACGTCTACTACTACGACGACGCCGGTTACCTCGACCTCGACAGGCGCTTCCCCGGGCTTACCGACCGCCAGCGGATGATCCGCGTCGCGCAATCCTACCGCCTCGACTCCACCTTCTTCAAGACGCCCGAAGAGATCCGCCGGGTCATCGACCTCGCCCCCGAGGGGAAACGCTTCGTTCGCCTCCTCGAGCACGACGGGAAGAGGAGTTTCCTCCGCGTCTTTGACGACATGTCCGTCCAGCCCACCGAGTCGCAAATCTCCGCCGCGTTCAAGCACCTCGTCGCCACGCTCCCCCGCGTCGCGCTCGTCACCGGCCACGGGGAACGCGACGCCAGGCGCGTCGGTGACCGCGACTACAACCGCTTCACCATCGACAAGCCCTTCCGCTATTCCCTCGTCAACAACGGCTTCGACTTCACCACGCTCTCCCTCGACGAGGAGGTCCCCGCCGACGTCCATATCCTCGTCATCGCCGACCCGCGCCGGCCCTTCTCCCCGCGCGAACGGCAACACCTCGACAACTACATCGCCCGCGGCGACAACCTGCTCGTCACCGGTGAACCCGCCAGGCGCGACATCATCAACCCCGTCATCGCTCCCTTCGGCGTCCGCCTGCTCCCCGGGAGCATCGTCAAGCCTACCGAAAACTTCCCGGGAGACTTCATCCTCGCCCGGGCGACGAAAGAGGGCATCGCCCTCTCGCCGCATCTCGAGAACCTTGATGTCATCGATGCCAGCGTCGCCATGCCCGGGTGCGCCGCCCTCGCGTGGGACGATGCCGGGTTCTCCGTCACGCCCCTTCTCGCCAGCGACACCACCGGCAGCTGGAACGAGCTGCACACGACGAACTTCGTCGACGACACCGCCCGCCTCTCCCCCGCCGACGGCGAGATCGAGCGCTCGCACGTCACCGCCGTCGCCCTCGAGCGGCAACTACGCGACAGGCAACAGAAAATCATCATCATCGGCGATGCCGACTGCATCAGCAACGGCGAGATCAACATCGGGCGCAAGGACGTGAGGGCCTCCAACTACCTCCTCGTCTCCGCCTCGTTCTTCTGGTTGTCCGATCACGAGGTGCCCATCGATATCCGGCGCCCCGCCCCCCCCGACCGGAAAATACACCTGGGAATGGACGGCGCGCGGGCCTGGAAGTTCGCCTGGATAGGGGGACTCCCCGCCGTCTTGCTGTTCCTCTTCCTCTTCACCTGGATCCGCCGGCGCGGGAGATAAGAGACAAACGTCGCGGGAGGCTTCGCGGGGGCCGCGTATAGCCACGGGGCTGTCTCGAGAACCGGGTCCCGGGGGATTTTCTTTCCTCTTACCCGGGATTCCTCGCCCGGAGCGCGGTCGTCCTCGCTTTTACTGACAACGTCCTCGCCCGGAGCGAGGATGTCCTCGCCCGGAGTGAAGATGTCCTCGCCCGGAGTGAAGATGTCCTCGCCCGGAGCGAGGATGTCCTCGCCCGGAGTGAAGATGTCCTCGCTCGGAGCGAGGACGTCCTCGCTTTTACTGACAACGACCGCGCTCGGAGCGAGGACGTCCTCGCTTTTACTGACAACGACCGCGCTCGGAGCGAGGATGTCCTCGCTTTTAGCGACAAAATGGCAGTTCGGGTCGAGGGCGGGAACGCGGGAACGATTCCCGGCCCCGTCACGGGAGAGGCTGAAGCACGTGGCTCGTGACCCGGTCACGGGCGAAGATAAAGAGATAGGACAACGCGCCGGATAGTAAGCCCATCGAGCGTAGACGCGAATCGTGAAATCACGCGAATAAAACCCTACCGGCAATCGCCGTCGCGACGCGTCACCAACACCTTGTCGATGCGGGCACCGTCCATGTCGACGACCTCCAGCGTGAAATCGCTCCACGCGAGGCGCTCTCCCTCGACGGGAACGTGCTGCAAAAGGTCGAGGATCAGGCCACTGAGCGTGTTGTACTCGTTGTCGATGTAGAGATCCTGCACGTGGAAATACTCCAGGAAATTGTAGAACGAGTACTGCCCGTCAACGAGCCAGCTACCGTCCTCGCGAACAATGATCTCCGGCTCTTCTCCCGCCTCGGGCACCTCGCCGATGAGGGCCTCGAGGATATCCTTGAGGGTGACGATGCCGAGAATATCACCGAACTCGTCGGTGATAAGGCTGTACTTGACGCGGGCCTTCTTGAACTGCTCGAGGGAGGTGTAGACGCTGAGGTTCTCCGGGAGGTAATGGGCCGGGCGGACGATCGCCGCCAGCGAAAAGTCGGGCGAGTCGATCTTGACGAACAGATCCTTGAGGTAGACAACGCCCAACATGTTATCGAATGACCCGGAGATGACGGGATAGATATTAAAGAGATTCTCCTGCACTTTCTCCCGGACGCGGTCGACATCATCCCGTATGTCAAGCCAAACGAGGTCGTTGCGGTGGGTCATGATCGAGCCGACATCACGGTCGCCCAGGTTGAAAACGCGGCCCACGATGTGCTGCTCCACGGCCTGCACCTCCCCGTCGTCGTACCCCTCCTGGATGATCGCCTTGATCTCCTCCTCGGTGACCTTCCCTTCGTCGTTCCCCTGGTCGACACGGAACAACTTCACGAGCAGCAACGCGCTCCGCGACAGCAACCAGACGAACGGCGTGGCGACGAACGAGAGGAGGTTCATCGGCTTGACCATCGCCTTGACCACCCGTTCAGCGGCGCTCGTCCCCCACCGCTTCGGGAGCAACTCGCCCAGCACCAGCGTCAAATAGGTCACGACCACCACGATCGTGATCTTGGCGATCGTCACCGCGTGCGGCTCCAGCACCTCCACGCGGGCAACGGCCCGCGCGAGATCACCGGCAAAAGCCTCGCCGGAGTACAATCCCGTCAGGATTCCCGTCAGCGTGATCCCTATCTGTACCGTGGAGAGAAACTTGTCGGGGTTCCGGGCGAGCTTCAACGCCCTTTCAGCCGCCTTGCTCCCCCGCCGCGCGTCCATCTCCAGGCGCGATTTCCGCGCGGACACCAGCGCCATCCCCGACATGGAGAGCAGGCCGTTGAACACGATCAAACCGAGTAGGATGATAACTTCCATGGCCGATCACGCTCCCGTTGGCACGAACAACGAGATAATCCAGTAGATGGCCCCCGACATCAGGATCGTGGCGGGAATAGTAAAGACCCAGGCGGCCATGATATGCGTTGCCGTGGCCCAACGCACGGAGGCCACGCCCTTGGTGATGCCGGTGCCGATGATGGAACCGGTGATGGTATGCGTCGTGCTCACCGGCACGCCCAGGACGGCCGTCCCGATCAGCGTGAGGGCCCCGGAAGTCTCCGCGCAGAACCCTTGCACGGGCTTCAACTTCGCCAGCCCGTCGCCCAGCGTCTTCATCACCTTCTTGCCACCGACAATGGTGCCCAGGGCGATCACCGTGTAGCACGTGACGATCAACCACGTCGGGATGTAGAACTCACCGGCCGAGTACAGGTACCTGTCGACAAACTCGTTGCTCCCGGCCACGCTGAAGAGAAGCACGGCGATGATCCCCATCGTCTTCTGGGCATCGTTGGCCCCGTGGCCGAGGCTGAAAACGGCCGAGGAGAGCATCTGCATCCCCTTGAAAAGCCCCTCGACCCGCGCCGGGTGACGCCGCCGGAAGAGGAACATCGTGAGGCACATCATCAGAAAACCCAGCACCAGCCCGATCAACGGCGACAAGACGATGAACACGGCTATCTTGAAAATGCCCGAGAAGAAGAGAGCCGCGCTCCCGTGCGCGAACCACGCCGGGCCGATCAGCCCGCCGATCAAGGCGTGAGAGACGCTGATGGGGAGGCCAAAGCGCGTGCAGATCCACACCCAGAGCACCGACCCGATCAAGGCGGCGAGAATCAGGTACTCGTTCACTAAAAGCGGGTTAACGATGCCGCCACCCATCGTCTTGGCCACGTGAATGCCGAAAACGAAGATCGCCGCGAAGTTCCAGAAAGCCGCCCACAGCACCGCCGTGGCGGGCGAGAAGACGCGCGTGGCAACGATCGTGGCGATCGAGTTAGCCGCGTCGTTCATCCCGTTGAGGAAATCGAAGAGGAGCGCTATAATAATAGTAATGATGATAATCGACAGCATACGTCAGGCGAATTTCACGATGATTCCTCGCACCACGTCGCTCACCTCCTTGGCCCGATCGGTAGTATCTTCCAGCACCTGCACGATGTTCTTCAATTTCACCAGCTCGATCGCGTCCCTCTCCGTGGCGAACAACTCGCTGAGATAACTCTCGAAAAGCTCGTCGACGTGATGCTCCACGCGCGAGATCTCCTTGCACATCTCCTGCACCGCCCGCGGCCGTTTCTGGAGGCCATCGAGCTGCTCCATGATCGCCTTCAGCAGGTGCGCGTCCTGGAGGATACACTCGCCGATCTCCGCGAGCCTATCGTTGATCTTGCCGGGGGCGTACATCACCACGCGCCGCGCCGCGTCGTGGATATGATCCAGGAACGTGTCCAAGCGTCCCCCCAGCAGGTTGATGTCCTCCCGATCGAAGGGCGTGACGAATGTCTTGTACAACTCCCCATAGATGACGGCCGTGATCTTGTCGCCGCGCTGCTCGTTCTCCTTGATCTCCATGTACAATGCCCGTCGCTGTTCGATGTCCGGCTCGCGCAACAAGCTCGCCAAGCACTCGGCTGCCGCGAGCGAGTATCCCGCCGCCTCGCTGAACAAGGGATAAAACTTCTTCTCCTTGACCACGAACAACTGAAAAAACCTATCTATTTTCATATCATCAATTTATGTCTATCCTTCTCCCCCCGGCTACACGGGGGAAACAGCGGCCTAAATTACAGTTTTATTTGATAATCGCCGTTATCTTTCATGAAAAATTTTAACCGCACCGCCGCCCTTGAACGTGACCGTAGCCTCGCGGCCTGGTATTCCCGCGTAGCGACAAGTTAACAGAGAAGGGCTGTCCCGTGAAACAGCCCCTATCGTGTTTTTGGCGGATCACCCGAAGAGAGAGGGAGATCCGTGGTTAGCCACGCGCGTCAACCGCGGATAGCGGCGATACCCGGGAGTTCAATGCCCTCGATATACTCGAGGAGGGCACCACCGCCGGTGGAGACGTAACTCACCTGCTTCTCGAGGCCGAATTGGTTGATCGCCGCCACCGAGTCGCCCCCGCCGATAAGCGAGAACGCGCCGTTGGCCGTCGCGCGGGCGATGGATTCGGCCACGGCGCGCGTGCCGGCAGCAAACCTCGGAAATTCGAAGACCCCGACGGGGCCGTTCCAAAGAATCGTGCGGGACGCCTCGATGACCCGCGCGAAGGTGTCGCGGGTAGCCGGGCCGATGTCCATGCCCATCCACCCGTCGGGGATCTGCATCGGGTCGACAATACGCGTGTTGGCCTCGTTATTAAAGCCGTCACTCGCGACGGTCTGGTGAGAGAGCACGAGGTTGACCCCTTTCTTCCCGGCGGCCTCCATGATGTCGAGGGCCAAGGGAAGTTTATCGTTCTCACACACGGAAGCCCCGACCTGGCCTCCCCGCGCCTTCATGAAAGTATAGACCATCCCGCCGCCGAGGATCAGGTTGTCGACCTTATCGAGGAGGTTCATGATGATGTTGATCTTAGAGGAGACCTTCGAGCCGCCCATGATGGCGGTGAAAGGACGCTCGGGGTGAAGCATGACCTTGTCCACGCTCGCGATCTCGTTCATCATGAGGAGACCGAAGAGCTTGTCATCCGGGAAGAAGCGAGCGATGATGGCCGTGGAAGCGTGGGCGCGGTGAGCCGTGCCGAAAGCGTCGTTGATCCAGAGATCGCCCAGCGATGCCAGCTCGCGGGCGAAAGCCTCGTCGCCCTTCTCCTCCTCGGGGTGGAAGCGCAGGTTCTCAAGCAACAGCACCTCCCCCGGTTGCAGGGCGGCAGCGGCTTCCCGGGCAGGCACCCCGATGCAATCGGCAGCAAACTTCACGGGAAGGCCCAGCAACTCCTCGACCCGTCCGCGAACGTGTTTCAACGAGGAGGCCTCCTCCGGTCCCTTCTTGGGGCGCCCCAAGTGAGACATCAGGATCACGGCACCGCCGCCGGAGAGCACCTTTTGTATCGTCGGGATGGCGGCGCGCACGCGCGTGTCATCGGTAATCCGGGAGAGCGAGTCGAGCGGCACGTTGAAATCCACCCGCACGAGGGCCTTTTTCCCTTTAAAATCGTAATCGTTAATCGTTTTCATGTTTATAAAATTTAATACTACATTTGTACACGGTTATAATGGCGAAAGGTAGAAAGAAATCGGGGAATTACAAACGATGGAGAGACACGAATTTTTCATGAAAAAAGCGCTGGAGGAGGCCCGGCTGGCAGGGAGCGAGGGCGAGATCCCAGTGGGCGCGGTGATAACCTGCAACGATCGGGTGATCGCCCGGGCGCATAATCAAACAGAGCTACTCAACGACGTGACGGCCCACGCGGAGATATTGGCCATCACGGCGGCAGCGACAGCGCTGGGGGGGAAGTACTTAGACGGATGCACGCTTTACGTGACGCTGGAACCGTGCGTGATGTGCGGCGGGGCACTGGCGTGGGCACGGCTGAAGGAGCTGGTGTACGGGGCCGCGGATCCTCACCGGGGATACGCCCGCGTTGCGCCACCAGTCATGCACCCGAAAACGAGGGTGATCCCGGGCGTGCTGGCGCGGGAGTGCACCGAACTCGTCGACCGTTTTTTCACGAACAAGCGAAAACGCGGCGAGGAGGGATAAAATAAAGTAACAAGTATTCTTGTTTATTCGCTGTGATTTCATACTTTTGGCAGGAATTTAAAATGCGGCGGTTGAATGGTATCAAAAAATCATAAATCAAGGATAAACGATGTCGGGTTTTGACATAAGAAGCGGAGAGACCTCTGAAAACGAGAAAGAGTTCGAGCGGGCGTTGCGCCCGCTGGCGTTCCGGGATTTCAGGGGACAAAAGAAAATCGTGGATAACCTGGAAATTTTCGTGCAAGCCGCGAAAATGCGCGGGGAGTCGCTGGATCATGTCTTGCTACACGGTCCCCCCGGCCTGGGGAAGACGACGCTCGCGGCCATCATCGCCAACGAACTGGGGGTAGGGATCAAGATCACCTCCGGGCCGGTGCTGGATAAACCGGGCGACCTGGCCGGGCTGCTGACTAACTTAGAGCGGAACGACGTGCTTTTCATCGATGAGATCCACCGCCTCAGCCCGATCGTGGAGGAGTATCTCTACTCGGCCATGGAGGATTTCAAGATCGACATCATGATAGACAAGGGACCGGCGGCGCGTTCCGTGCAGATCCAACTCTCCCCCTTCACGTTGATCGGGGCCACGACACGAAGTGGTCTATTAACGGCTCCCTTGCGTGCCCGTTTCGGGATCAACAGTCACCTGGAGTATTACGATGCCGACGTGTTGACGGGGATCATCAAGCGCTCTTCCGCCATCCTCTCGGCAAAGATCACCGACGAGGCTGCCGGCGAGATTGCCTCCCGAAGCCGGGGCACGCCGCGTATCGCCAACGCGTTGTTGCGCCGCGTGCGCGATTTCGCCATGGTCAAGGGGGACGGCACCATCGACCGCGAGATCGCGCGCTACGCCCTGGAAGCACTGAACATCGACAAGTTCGGGCTGGACGAGATGGACAACAAGATATTGTTGACGATCATCGATAAATTCAAGGGGGGACCGGTGGGATTAACCACGATCGCTACCGCCGTCAGCGAAGACCCGGGAACCCTGGAGGAGGTATACGAGCCTTTTCTCATCAAAGAGGGGTTCATGCAACGCACTCCTCGCGGGAGGGAGGTCACGGAGTTGGCTTATAAGCACCTAAACCGGTACCCGACAACGAAAGAAGAGTACCCGACGCTTTTTTAAACGACACAATACATGTACACGAATAATAAATAACATTAAAACACGAGATTATTAAAGGATTTGCATTAAATTTGTACACATGCGTAAACAGCAAATTATCATATTAGGCGTGATCCTGGGGCTCTCCTTCACGGGCCTCGTCCTCCTCCAGGCGAGCTATTTTCAACGAACGCTCGAGGTGAGAAGGCAACAATTTGCATTTACGGTTTACAAGGCGATGGACGAGGTGATCGAGTACATCCGGGAGATAAAGCAAGACGCGCGGGGCGTGGAGGGGAACAAATGGGTCGTGCAGGAGGATGGCGACATTAACACCTATCTCTCGGACAGTAAAGACTTCGTGTACAACGAGGAGGAGAGAGAGAGCCGGTTCATTGGTTACAAGGGAAAGGAAGATAACCTGAAGGCATCCCTGGCCAAATTACAACAAGCGATCAAGGAACAATTAGGCAAAGAGTATAACATCGTCTTCGAGAAACAAGAGGCCCCGGGACAACGGTTAAAAAGCGTCATTCACGCGGACGAACTGCAACGGGTGATCCGGGAACGCCTGCAAGAGAATCACCTCTCTTCCGGTTGCGAGTTTGCCATCAAAGAGGGGGGAGATTTCGTCATCACCTCGTCTCTTTTTAACCGCTATCCCGAGAAGTACGCCTTTCATAAGAAGGTGTTTCCCGGAGAGGGCGAGAGTTCGCCGGTGCTTTACTTGAAATTTCCCGATCAAAGCCGGGAAACGGAGAGCAGTATCATGATGTGGTTGCCGAGCGTGGTGATCATCTTCATTTTGTTGGCGTGCGCTGTTTTCTGCATCGTGATTATCATCCGCCAGAAAAGGTTGTCGACAATCAAAAACGACTTCATCAACAACATGACACACGAGTTTAAAACTCCCCTGGCAACCATCTCGCTGGCCTCGCAGATGTTGAAAGACGGGGCCGTCACGCACACGCCGGAGGCAACCGAACGGGTGGCCTCCATCATCTGGGACGAGAGCAAGCGCCTGACCTACCAGATCGAACGGGTGTTACAGACGGCTCTGTTCACCGAGAGTCGCGTCCGGCTTAGATTAAAGAACGTGAAGGTGAATGATATCATCAAGGATTTTCTCCCGCGCCTCTCGCTACGGGTGGAGGGCAACGGGGGAAAGTTATCTTCCAGCTTCCAGGCAGGGCAGGACGAGGTGATGGCAGACGAGGTGCATGTCACCAACGTGCTCTCCAACCTCGTGGACAACGCCATCAAATACACGGTACGCGTCCCGGAGATCGCGATCCGCACGAGCAGTAACGATCGCGAGATCACGATCAGCGTGATCGACAACGGCATCGGGATTGCCAAGAAAGACCAGAAACTCATTTTCGAACGGTTCTACCGCGTGTCGACAGGCAACTTGCATGACGTGAAAGGCTTCGGCCTCGGCTTATCGTACGTGAAGAAGATCATCGAGGCTCACGGGGGACGCGTAGAGGTGGAGAGCACGCCGGATAACGGGAGCCGGTTTGACGTGATATTGCCCTTAAACAAGAAAAAAGAAAAAGTCAAGAGAACTTTATTTTTTTAAAAACGTATATATAGTAGAGAGAATTATTTTAAAAGAAAAGCTATGAATCAGAAGATTAAAATTTTATTGGCAGAAGATGATACCAATTTGGGAATGCTTCTCAAGGAGTATTTGAGAGCGAAAGCTTTCGACACGGTTTTGTGCGAAGATGGAGAAATCGCGTACGAGACGTTTTTGAGCCACCCGTTTGATATCTGTATCCTTGATGTCATGATGCCCAAGAAGGACGGGTTCACGCTGGCGAAAGAGATCAGACAGGTCAACAGCGAGATCCCCATCATTTTCTTGACGGCAAAGAACATGAAAGAGGACGTGCTCGAAGGGTTCAAGTTGGGCGCGGACGACTACATGAGCAAGCCCTTCAGCATGGAAGAGTTGTTGTTGCGGATAGAGGCCGTGCTGAGAAGATCCACGGGCTTGAAGCCAGAGGACGAACAGGAGATCTTCAAGATCGGCAAGCTGACGTTCAACTCCAAGAAGCAGACGTTGCTGGACGAGGAGGACGAGCAAAAACTGACCACCAAGGAGTCGGAATTGCTCCGGTTGTTGTGCTTAAACGTGAATAAGGTGTTGGAGAGAAATTACGCGCTCAAGCACATTTGGGCCGATGATAATTATTTCAACGCGAGAAGCATGGATGTTTACATCACGAAGTTGCGTAAACATTTGAAGAAGGATCCCGCCGTGGAGATCATCAACGTACACGGAAAGGGGTACAAGTTGATCCTATAATCGAACAGGCTGAAAAACACCGGACATCGTGCCGGTGTTTTTTAGTATATGATTCTGAAATAGATGAAAATAGCAATAGCTTGCGATCATGCCGGTTTCGAGTACAAGGAACGGTTGGCGCGTTTTCTCAGGGAGGAGGGACACGAGGTGACGGATTTCGGAGCTTACTCCGCCGAGAGCGTGGATTACCCGGATACGGCACACCCGATGGCTGACGCTGTCGAGGCGGGAGAACACGACCGAGGGATCACTCTCTGCGGGAGTGGCAACGGGATAGCGATGGTGGCGAACAAACATGCCGGCATCCGGTGCGCCTTGTGCTGGAACACGACGATCGCCACGCTGGCACGCCAGCACAATGATGCCAACGTGTGTAGTCTCCCCGCTCGCTTCATCGCTTACGACGAGGCCGAGAAGATCGTGCAACTCTTTCTTTCCACGGGTTTTGACGGGGGACGCCACCAGCAACGGGTGGCTAAAATCCCGTTAACAGGGCGCACGCTAATCCCCTAAAACCAGCGATGGATCTCGTCGTTCTGCAGGATATGGACGATGGGACGTCCTTCGGCGGTGTAGTTGGAGCACTTGCAGGCCCAGAGGGCCTCGAACAGCTTACTCATCTCGCCGGTATCCAGCGGGGTATTATAAGAGAGTGAAGCCGCTTTCGCCATGGAGAGGGCCAGGTTCTCTTTCATCTTTTCCCGGATGGAGTGTTCCGTATTTTTATAATGCTCAATCAAATCCAGCAACACGGCCTCTCCCTGGGCGTACGACAGATCGGGAGGAGTAGCGTGCAAGACGAAACGCTTCTCCTCCTCCTCTGCCAGTTCAAAACCGAGGAGAGCGAGATCTTCTAAGAGATCTTTGACCAACAAGTAATCTTCGGGTGAAAATTCGATCGTCTCGGGAAAGAGGCTTTTCTGGCCCTGTACCCTGCTTTGTTCCAGAGAGGTACAGTAATGTTCGAAAAGTACGCGTTCGTGGGCCCGTTTCTGGTCGATGAACATAAGCCCCGCGGGCATGGCTGTGATAATATAGCGTCCCTTTAGCTGGAGAAACGTGACGGTGGATCGCTCGTCCTGTTTTTCAGTCATCCCCGGTATCTCCGTTTGTTGATCTTGCTTGGACTCTGCCAAGCCCTGAAAGAGTTTTTCCCAACCTGCCGGGACCGCTTCGCCCCGGGAGAGCTCGGACGAGATAACGGGGCGTGATGCCGGCGGTCGTTCGAAATCCGAGTCATTCCGCGAGATGGAAGAGCGATAATTAAACGGGTTATAATCGGGATTATAGGTGATATGAGGCACTTTAGGGGTTGCACCGTACTCTTCCGATAACGGGATATCCACCTTACCCTCCGTGTCGAAATCAATGGTAGGCGTGATATTAAACTTGCCCAAGGCCTCTTTTATGCTGGCCAGAATAATCTGAAAAATAGCGGTTTCGTCTTGAAACTTGATCTCCGTTTTTGTCGGATGTATATTCACGTCAATCGTCAGCGGATCGACGGTAAAGTAAAGAAAGTAGGACGGGAGCATCTCGGGAGCGATCAACCCGGAATAGGCCTCTTGCACGGCTTTATGGAAAAAGCTGTGCTTCATGAACCGATTGTTCACGAAGAAGAACTGTTCCCCGTAACTCTTCTTGGCATGTTGGGGGGTACAGGTAAACCCGGTGATGGAGACGATGCTCGTTTCACAATTGATCGGGATCAGCCGGGCATTAATCATTTTACCAAAGGCATTGACGAGACGCTGCCGCAATCCGGCCGCGGGGAAGTTGTATAGCTCCGTCCCGTTGTTGGTAAGCGTGAACGCGACCTGCGGGGAGGTCAGGGCCACGCGTAAAAACTCGGTGGTGATGTTCCGTAACTCCGTCCCGTCCGATTTCAGGAACTTCCGGCGCGCCGGAACAGTATAAAAGAGATTTTTTACCAGCAAGTTCGTACCGTTGTTACACTGTATACTCTCCTGCCGTTTTAACTCCGAATCGGCAATAAAGAGATAGGTCCCCAACTCATCTTCTATCCGTTTCGTTCTCACTTCTACCTCCGCCACGGAGGCGATGGAGGCCAACGCCTCCCCCCGGAAACCCATGGTACGGATATTGAAAAGATCTTGAGCGGTAGCGATCTTGGAGGTGGCATGACGTTCAAACGCCATGCGGGCATCCCTCGGCGACATCCCCTTGCCATTGTCGATGACCTGTATTTGTGACTTGCCCACGTTTTTCAAGACGATCTGTATCTTCGTCGCCCCGGCATCAATGGAGTTTTCCATTAACTCTTTCACGACAGAGGCCGGTCGCTGGACGACCTCACCCGCGGCAATCTGGTTGGCCACGGAATCCGGCAAGAGCTGGATAATGTCTCCCATAGTGTATCAACGATTAAAAGTTTATATTATCTTTTCCCAAAACTCCTGGCTAACCAGCGAGGCACGATCCATACCCCTATGATCAGATAAGGATAGTAACTGATCAGCCGCCACAAGAGAGCCATCGCGACGGCCACTCCCGCCACGGGCAAGAACTCGGCGAAATACTCGGCAAACAAGAACTCAGCAAAACCGCTTCCACCGGGGGTCGGCGCGATCAACATGATGATCCACATGACTAACTGGCGCGCGAAGATAAGGAAATGCTGGGCCCAATCATAGCGTTCGAACCAGAAGGCGACCAACAGAGAGTTTACCACCCAGTAGCGGGCTGTCCACGAGCAAAACGTCGCGGCGAAGGTTTTTAGCCAGAAGCTGAACGGTTTATGCTTTAACTCGATCGAGTTGCGGATAATATCATAGCCCACTTCATTCACGTCACGCCGCCACTTGCGGAGGATACGCCAGCGGAAGAGTTGCACGAGCAAGTATTTTAAGCCGCGCGGGTTCCTGAATAACCCATAGCTCAGCAAGGCCAAGAAAGAGAGTTTCAGACCGTACCCGATGATAGCGAACAGGAATAAACTTTGGGTCACGCTATCTTCCACGTCGGGTATAGCATACAACACGTGCCTATTGACCGTCAGCAAAATAATGGGAAACATAAGGACAAAGTACAACTCATCCAAGAAGGAAGCGGCCATGACCATGGCCGAACTTTTCCCGACCCCGATCCCCTCTTTGTGGACGAAGAGGATAGCCAGCGTGGTACCACCGACAGCAGAGGGGGTGATGGCTGAAGTAAATTCCCAAAGCATGATCACCCGGAACGCTTGCTTCCAGCTCAAACGGTTCCCGGAGAGCGTCCGGATACGCACTATATAGCCGATATCCCGCACGATCATACACGAAAAGGCAATGACCAACCAAAACAGCGTGTAGCGCGTGAACGAGATCAAGTCAAACGTGTTCGGGTCAAAATCCCGGTACAGCATGTAGGAAACCACGACCAACCCTATGAGAATGGGGTAGATGACTTTACGCACGCGAATTTGTTTTGTCAAGTTATTTTGTTCAACTATAATGTCGTTCTTCATAATCCCGTTTTACGTGCTAAAAGTACGAAAAAATATTCGGACCACGCAAAATCCCGGCCATTTTGGGTGCCCGGCAGGCTTCCCCTCCCCCACTATCGAACCGCTCATCACACTTCGGCAGGGATAACAAGCGAACATTTAAATACACTCGCCCCGTTCATTTCCTTCATTTTAGAGCGGGGAGAAAAGGAAAAATCGCGCCTTCTTGAAAAATAACTGGCTTTTTATTTGGTAAATCGGAAGGTATTTGACATTATTGCATAAAAAACAAGAACGAGAAAAAGAACATGACAGACATCAAAGGGTATACTATTTATTTAGGTTGTTTCGCCGCCTGCAGCAGGAGAGGTACGCATAAAAATTCGTTGATCACGCGTGACATCGTCTATCACAAAAACGACTGTTACTCAATGGGTATAAAAACAAGAACATCGTCTTGCGCGACACGTATAAAAGCCAAACCATGTTAAGATGAGCATCATGATCTTGGAAGCATTGCATGCCCGAATCAAGTATTCGAGACTATATCGCTCGGAAGGCGTAACAAGACTGTATATCCATTTTGGCGCGAATGACAAGAACATTCACACGCTCGCGTGGTTTGAAGTGATCAATGATCGCTTGCGGGTCTCGGTACGTGTACACAGGCTCAAGCCCACGGATTATTATGACACGCAGGCCGCCCAGCAATACAAGCTCGAGATCGAAAAGCAGTTCCGCGAGATCATCCATGACTGCGAATTAGGACGAGAAAAAATCCCGTTACATAAACGGTTGCAGGATGATATTGTCCCGGTATACGATGACAAAAGCATGAAGCACCAGGTCGACGCGTTACGTTTCTGTTGCTCCATGAAGGTCTCCGCCCTTTACGCCGATATCAGCACGGGGAAAAGCAAGATCGCCATTGATCTTGCCGTCAGCAGGTACGAGGCGAAGCAGATCAAGAAAGTGATCGTCTTCCTTCCCGTGGCCACGAAAATAAATTTCCAGCGACAGATCGACATGTGGTGCGCGAACCCGTACATCCTGTGGAAATTAGTAGGGCACGAGAGCATCGGCAGCAGCGATAATATATTTATGGAGACGTTGTACTTCACTGACTCGAAGACGATGATCATCGTGGACGAAAGTCATGCCATCAAGACGCCCACCGCCAAACGCTCGAAACGGATCAACCTGATCTGCGAGAAAACGAGTTACAAACTCGTGATGACAGGAACCCCGGTGACGGAACACGTGCATGATTTATACATGCAGTATCTTGTGCTCTCCCCGATGATCATCGGCACGCAGGACTGGAAGAAGTTCGAGGAGTCCTACTTGATCATGGGCGGGCGACTCGGGAACGAGATCATCGGTTACAAGAATCTTGACTACCTCATGTGCCTCGTGGAGCCTTATACCTACCAGATCACGAAAGAGGAGTGTTTAGATCTACCGGCAAAACATTTTCACTTGTATCACTGCGAGTTAAACGAGGGACAACAGCGATTGTACGAATTAGAAAAGCAGTGGTTACTGAAGATGATCCAGGGAAATTTCTTCAAGGTAACGGACATTTTTCAATCTTTCGTGCGCATGCAGCAAATATGCAGCGGGTATTACCGGGCCGCGGACGGCTATACCGAATTTGTCGGTACCGAGAAATTAAAGTTGCTCTCCAAGATCCCGGCGACCGAGAAGGTGGTGATCTTCTGTAAATTCATATTCGAGATCGAAATGTTGACAAAATTCTACGGCAAAGAGAATTGTGCTCTCTTTTCCGGCCAAAACCCGAAGAAGAGGGACGCGGAGTTGAGAGCCTTCGTGAGGGGCGAAAAACAGTACTTCGTGGCCACGATGCAGTCGGGCGGGACGGGACTGAACGGGCTACAGGAAGTATGCCGGCACCTGATATTTTTCTCGAACTCGTTCAGTTATTTTCACCGGAAACAATCCATCGGGCGGATCGACCGCATGGGACAACGGTCAGAAATGCACGTGCATGACTTTTGTACCACGGCGAAGATCGATGAAAAGATCATGCAAAACTTGCACCGCAAGGGAAATCTCGTGGACGAGATCAAGGCCTTGATGTTGGATAAAACCAAACTAAAAAGAGATATTGAAAACTTATAAAAAACATGTTATGAAAGTAGAAATTTTACAAGGAACAGAAAAACGGTTGTACGAGTTGGTTGCCCCCTTAGTGATGAACCCGAAAGTGCTTCGCCAGAACGACAACGTGGCCTTTAAAACAACCGAGAAACACGTGTGGATCGTCGCGATCGACAAGAAGAAGTGCGTGGGATTTCTCCCTGTCCAGCAGAAAAAACTTTTCGGGGAAGTGAATAACTACTATATTCGTGGCCGAGAAAAGGCCCTCTTCTCTCATCTCCTGGAGCAAGCGGAACGGCAAGTGAAGGAGGCCGGGTACGACACCATCGTCGTGATCACCCAAAAGGCGGATTACGAAGTGATGACAAACAGGAAGTATAACGTGGAGAAGGCTTTTGTTAAATACACGAGATTTATCAAGGAAATATGAATGTGTATGAAGCGGTCCAAGAGCGATTAGCTTGTATTTTCCGTGAATTTGACAACATTTTCGTTTCATTTTCAGGTGGCAAGGATAGTGGAGTGTTACTAAATCTCTGCATAGACTATATCCGAAAAAACCACCTGAAACGGAAAATCGGCGTGTTTCATATCGACTATGAGGCCCAGTATAGACTGACCACCGAATACGTCGACAGGACGCTTTCCGAGAACCTCGACATCATCATCCCTTACCGGATATGTCTCCCGATACGGGCACGGTGTGCCACCTCGATGTTTCAATCCTACTGGATCCCCTGGGAGAAGGCACAACGAGATATTTGGGTGCGCGACCTCCCGGCAGACGCGATTCACGAGGATAATCACTCGTTCGATTTCTTTGTACCGGGCATGACGGATAGTGAATTTCAAGAGAAATTTTGTTTTTGGCATCACCAGAAGATGAAGGCAAAACGCACGTGTGCTTTAGTCGGGATACGAACGCAAGAGAGCTTGAACCGGTGGCGGGCCATACACAGCAATCGCAACTACCGCCTGTTTAGAGGACTCCCCTGGACCAGGGAGCTGGGCGAGGGAGTGTACAACGCGTACCCCGTGTTCGACTGGACGGGAGAGGATATATGGGTAGCCAACGGGAAATTCTACTGGAGCTACAACCAGTTATACGATCGTTTCTATCAAGCCGGCCTCCCCGTGGAGAGAATGCGCGTGGCCAGCCCGTTCAACGATTGGGCCACGGAAAGCCTGAAACTATACCGCGTGATCGATCCCAACAACTGGGGGAGAATGGTGGGCCGCGTGAATGGCGTGAATTTCACCGGCATATATGGAGGGACAACCGCCATGGGATGGCGAAACCTCAAGTTACCCAAGGGGCACACCTGGAAAAGTTACCTCTATTTTTTACTCTCGACCCTTCCAGCGACCACGCGAGAAAGTTATCTCGCGAAACTCAGAACCTCCGTCAAATTCTGGCGGGACAAGGGAGGCGTCCTCTCCGATACCACGATCCAGGCCTTGAAGGATGCCGGTGTAGAAGTCAACGTGGGCGAGATGACGAATTACAAGACGGATAAAAAACCGGTCAGGATGGAGTACATCGACGATATCGAGGTCGATGATTTCCAGTATATCCCAACGTACAAGCGAATGTGTATCTGTATCATGAAAAATGATCACATGTGCAGGTACATGGGATTCGCGCTCACGAAAAACGAACGCGAGCGAAGAAAAAGAGTGATGGAAAAATACATGGAGATGTTATGAACACGCGATCAGAAACTAAAACCGGTTATCAAAGCCCCGTGTACAATGTACGGGCTGTCCCCATCGAGAAGTTGCGGGCGAATAGTTATAATCCAAACGCGGTAGCCCCCCCAGAGATGAAGCTGCTGGAGAAATCCATCTGGGAGGATGGCTTCACGATGCCGATCGTCTGCTACTACCTCCCGGACCAAGACCTCTACGAGATCGTGGACGGGTATCACCGCTATACCGTGATGAAAACATCCAAAAAGATATACGAGCGGGAAAACGGCCTCATGCCGGTGGTGGTCATCGAGAAAGATATCTCCAACCGGATTGCTTCCACCATCCGCCACAACCGCGCCCGCGGGTCACACGATATCGAATTAATGAGTAACATCGTCTCTGAACTTGTCCAGTCAGGCATGTCGGACGCGTGGATCATGAAAAATATCGGAATGGATGCCGACGAACTGCTCCGGTTAAAACAGATCACGGGCTTAGCGGCTCTATTCAAGGACAACGAGTTCTCACAAGCGTGGCAAGAGGCCTCGGAAGCGAGAACCTAAAAAGGGAGTGCCTCAAAAGCCTCGAATACACGTCATCACGAGCGTAACTCGAAGCAATCCAGTGATTCACGGATCTCTGGATTGCTTCTTGCTCGTTCTTTGCGGTTACCAATGACGAAAACAGGCTTTCGAGACAGCCCCGGTGGGCAAGCTGGAGGTTGCCACCAACGGGGTACTGTCGCTTCGCCCCCTTTTATTCTTGGATACAGCGCACGGAGAAGCTGTAACTGCGAGAGTAGCTACTCTGGAGCACGATGGTCGCATGGAAGCCCAAGGCACGAGCGTTATAGATGTCGGACGGCAAGGACGACCAGAAGAAAGCGCGGGCCCGCTCGTAGGACATGACACCCGAGTCGACGAGGCGATATCCCGATGCCGGATAGTAAGCATGGGCGTTCTTCAGGACGTTGTCCATGTAGAACTCCCAGCCGGCGCGATTGGGATTGCTGGCATAGTCGGACGGGTTATTGACGTTGTTGAGGGCGAACACGTCCCACGTGCCATTTACAGGCAACTTCCATCCCGGGGGACACGGGTCAAAAAAACTCTTGCCGGTCGACGAGATCGTGTTCCACGCGGGGTTATTCCACAACGCGGTATAGTAGGGATTATTCAAGAGCCAGTCGCCGTCGCCAGGAGCGTAGAACCTGGCAGGATCTTTCACCGCCCCCTCGAACGATGTCTGCTGTGTCGTTATCGGGATAGCCGGACCGGCCGCGCCAGCAATATTGTATAAGGTGACGGCGCTAAAACCACTGTTTGTAGCGGGGAACGGGTCCTTGCGCCCGAACTGGTAGAACAGGCCGCGGGTATTTTGCACACCGTCCGCACGGGTACCGCTGGCGGCACCCAGGTTACGGTCCATGATAAATTTATTGTTGTACGCGTCGGCCCACGGCCCGCCGGTATAGTGATGCACCTGCCCGCCGGGAACGGTATACGCAAACTTGTCCGCCTGCCACGAGGAGGGGGCCTCGTCCGGGGCGTAACCCGTGATCCACAGGTGCCAGCTCCAGAGATACGTCGTCTCATCCGATTTCCGGACCCCGACCAGCACGTTGCCCTCGACTCCTGGCCCGGCGGGCTTGAAATAGAAGCGCTCGCTTCCCGTGCCCGCGAAATTGTCGTCCGTGCCCGTGCCGGTGGAGGAACAGAAGTCGATCAGGCGGGTGCCCCGGTCCTGCCAGATCACCTCGGCCACCCACTCGGTCGACGT
>JAISNC010000057.1 GCA_031276355.1 Odoribacteraceae bacterium | reverse complement strand
GATCGTGGCCTCGCGGCCCTCGTTGCCGGTGGAGCCCACCGGCTCGTCCGCGCACGACAAGGCCGCGAGGGCCGCCAGCGCGAGCGAACAAATTCGTGACGTGTTCATGCTGTTCCTGTGTTTATAGTTTATCATTTTCTTGCGTCTCGTTTATCATTCCCCGGGGGGCATCGCCCGCCCGCGAATCATCAATCCGTAATTTTCTGCTACAAAAGTACGAAAAGTAATAATACAAGATACAAAATCAGTCATTTTTTTTCATCCGCCCCGCTTTTATCGGGCACGCGGCTGTTTATCATGACTATAAATGGAAATTTTGGCGCGGGAAGAGACGGGGAATAGCAAGAACGACGCGGGGGCGAAAGATTTTTCGCCCCTACACTTGAACGTTATCGCGCATAAAAAAAAGAGGGTGTGTTCAGACTTTTGACACGCCCTCTTGCCTCTTAACTTGATGACATCGCGTCTGGCCCCGGAGTAGGAAGACCAAGAGAACTCCTTCACTTCGAATCCTCGAAAGAGAGATTTTTTAGAAAAGTTGCATTTGCTACTTGAATCTGCCCCTCTACTATTAGATCGTGTCTATATCCATGAGAACAAGAGTCGCCCCAGGGCGGAGACGCGCGATGGCGTATCTCCACCCTGAAACGGTTCTCGTGTTACTCGTCCCGCTCGATGGTGACCGTCGTGCCCGGCACGGTAGCCGTGATCGAGTTATCGTACATGGCCGAACAGGTAAGTGCCGGCAGGAGGTAGGTGCCGGAATACGCCGCATTGAAGCGTAATTTGAACTTCTTCGTCCTTCCCTGGTCCAGCGAAAAATAGAGATACACCCTGTCATCGCGGATATCCGCGTTATCGGCATCGGTAAAGGGATTGACACCATTGATCAGCCGCTCGTTGTAGAACTCGAAGCCGGAGGGGAAGAGGTAGCCCAAGGCCAACTCCTCGTACATGCCGACGCTCCCCGTGTTCTGCACGGAGATCTCGACAGTAATATCCTCGCCTTGCTTGTAGCGATGGGACGCGACTACCTGCTTGTCCCGGTAGTAGGTGGCCGTTATCTTCAGGCCGGAAGAGACACCCTCGGAGATCACTCCCCACGGGATGGAACTGCTCACCGCGCGCACGTGCAGGATACCGCTCGTGTTATTCTTCACGGTGGTCGCGACCTTCCCGTTTTTCACCTCCAAGGCGCGCCGAACAACGGTCTTGGCGGTCGTGACCGGCACCTTGTCGATGAGAACATCGATCCCGTTGCCCGACGCGAAGTACTTCTTCACGTAGTTACCGATCGCGCATAGCCCGAAGGCGCTCTCCTGCGTGCTCAGCCACTCGTTGGACGAGAAGCTGAGGGCCATCTTCTGGAGGATCTTGTAGGCCTCCTCCCGCATGTCCATGTCGATCATGGAGTGGAGGATGATGGCATCATCGCGCAGGGTAGAGCCGTAACAACGGCCCATTTGCCGGTAGAGGGGAGCCTCCGGGGGGAGGTTCTTCACAAGCTCCTTGGCCACTCCCGCGAAATTACTCGTGGCGAAAGCCCCGGCCAGTTGCCAACGGGCGATGGGATTCTCGTAGTTGATCTCCTTCATCCGGTTCATGGCGGCGACGTTCGGCTTCCCCGCGGCCGCAAGAACGTAGAGGCGATACGACTGTTCGATCTCCGAGTAGAAATCATCCGGGCGCCAAGAGTTGGCGAGCTTGTTCAGGTAATTCAGCGCGGCACTTTTCATCGACACCGGCACCAGGTAGCCCTGCTTCTCGGCGTTCACGAGAAAATCCGTGACATACGAGGAGACCCAGTCGGAAGCATACGTGGAGTGTGTCCAGTAGGCAAAGCCCCCGTCGCTCACCTGGTAATTGCGCAGGCGGTTGATCACCTCTTTGATATGCAACTCAACGGTGACACGCTGCGCTTCGGACAAGTCGGTCAGGACATCCAACATCAACTGCGGGTAAACGGCCGAGGTGATCTGTTCGCCACACCCGTGCGGATAGCGAATCAACTCGCTCAATCGCTGTTCGAGGTTCAACGGGGGGATCGAGGTGATCTCCAGCGTGGCAAGCGGTTCTGCGCCCTCCAGCGCATTGTCAAAGGAGAGTGTCTCTCCCGGCTTCACTTCGCGCGGGTCGACACGGGTGACGCGGGGGTTGGGCACGCGAATCTCCACGTCCGTGCTGAAATGCGCGCGCTCCGCATCGCAATGTGCCTCGAACGTAAGCGTCGATTTTCCCGTGACCTCCTTGATTTTAACTTGGAAAAAGAGCACCTGTTCGCCCTCTCCCTGGAAATGCACCTTCTGGCGGTTCGGGCCAACGACCTCGATCAGCTGATCCGTCTGGAGGCTCACCTCGACCTCCTTGATGTTATCCTTCATGGCGAAGAGGGTCACGGGCACGCTGATGAGGTCGCCCGGCGTGAAGAGGCGAGGCATGGTCACGTTCAACATCAATGGCTGATTGACTCGAACGCGCTTTTCGACAGAACCGTAACGGCCGTCGTTCTCGGCAACGACCATCGTCCGCACCTCCCCGATATACTCGGGCATGGAGAGCGTGTGTGCTCTCTTCTCGCCCGGCTGCAACGTGAAGGGGCCGCGGAAGATGACTACCGGCGTAAAGCGATCGCTCTTTCTCTTCCCATCGTCCGAGAGTGCCTCGTCTCCCCCCACGGCAAAGGCCCGCTCGAGGCGACCGCCATACGCCCCGACAACTTCATCGTAGAAATCCCACGTCTTCACTCCCAATGCCTCGCGGGCGTAGAAAACGGGGAAGGGGTCGGGGGTGCGGTACGAAGTGATCGCGAGCAATCCCTCATCAACCACGGCGAGCGTGTACGTCATGGGCTTTCCTGCCGTCTCGCTCACGGTGACGGTGAAATCCTGCGAGGGGCGCAACTCCTCGGTCATCTTGATCACCGGCTGCAGGCGCAACGCCGGGGCCTCCACGGGGATGTTCAGCACGCCGTAGAGACGCATAGGTTTATCGTTGTCGCGGCTTTTGTGCGGCTGCACGAAGGTCACGTTCACGTAGACATTGGGACACATCTCCTCGGTAGCGGTGATGGAGAAAGAGGTAGACGACTCTTTCGTCGGCACGCGGAAGATATCCCGGACACTCTTCCCGTTCTCAATACTGACGATGGCCGTGCTGCCCGCGGAGGAGGGGAAGGTCACCTCGATCTTGTCGCCGGCGACATAACTCTTCTTATCGCTACTCAAATTCAGGAGAGTGGCCATGCCGGGGATCTCCGTACGGCCATAAGATCGCACGTAGAAGGCGGTACTGCTGGCGTGTCCCGATGCCTTGTCGCGGGCGACCACGTAGTAACGCCCCCACTCCTCGCAGGAGAACTCCACGCTGAATTTCCCGTCAACGCTCCGAACACGTTTGTTGAAGACGGGAGAACGGTACGAGCGGTTGACGTACGAGGCAAGGTTCTCTTGCTCGGCATCCCACCACCAGCGCCACTGCACGGAGTATACCTCCACCTCGATCTCGCTGGTGCCGGCCGGTTTCCCGTCGGGCTTCACGACGGCCCCCTGGAGGGTGATCGGCGTGCCGGTACGGAACCAGTAGCCCTCGATGTCGGGCAATTTGATCCCCACGTACTCCGTGTAGGGGGAGTACTTGAAGGGGGTGGTCACGATGCTTGACTCCCCGCCGGGTTCGAACACTTGTGTCACAAGCTGGGCGTTCAACATGCCGGGAGCCTCTTCCGCCGTAACCTCGTCCAGGGAGAGCGTGAAATTACCGTTAGCATCCGTCTTTTCCTCGAAGAGCGTGATCTCGGTGGGTTGGAAATAGTGGTCAAGGTCGAACGCGTACCCGGCAAACCGGTCGAAGGTGGTACGTCCCCGGCTGAGCCGCAACGTCGTGTTCGCCTCCAGCAGGCTGGTCTTGGCCCCGTGCAGCCAGCGGGTTTGCACGGGAATACGCGTGGCGGGAATACCCTTCCCGAGCACCGGCCTGGGCAGCTGCACGTTAATATTCAATCGGTTTGGTTTTACTGTCTCCACGCGGATCGTCTTGGAGAAGGTAGCCCCCCCGACCTTCACCACGGCCCGCCAGTAACCGGTCACGGCATCCTTGTCGGTCTTAAAGGGGAAGCAGTAGAGGCCGTGCTCGTTGCGAAGTTCCCGCTTGGTCTGCACCACGTTCCCACTCGGATCGTACAACTCGGCGATCACGGGATGGCCCACGGGAATCATCCGCTCCTTGTCTTCCAGCATAAAGGAGAGGTAGATATCATTACCGGGACGCCATACATCGCGTTCACCATAAATAAATCCTTTCAATCCCTGCTGCACGACCTCCCCTCCCACGTCGAAATTACTGTACGAGAGGGAGATATTGTCGTTCATCTTCAGAAAGGCCTTGTCGTTACCCTTCAACGCCACCACGGTGAAAACCTTCTCGTTGAGCTTAACAACGGCCATACCGTCGGCATTGGTGTGCGTCGAGTCGATCTTCTGGTTCTGGAAATTATAGAAATACAACGCACAATTCTCCACGGGTGCCGCCGTGAGCAGGTCAGTCACGGCCACGGCATACTTCCCATCGCTACCCGTCTTCGCCACGATGCCCAGCGAGGTGACGATGATGTTCTTCCGCGGGAAACGATCCATATAATAATAGGAGTTCGAACAGGGGTCGTCCCGCTCCTCCCACACGAAATCGTCGGAATACTCGTCATAATCATCGTACTTGTCGTTGGCATTTCGAGAGTCGTCCCCCTCCTCCTTGGATAGAAGTGCATCCTCCTTATCCTGCACACACGGCAACGCCGTGTAGGAACGCTGGAAACGAAGCTCCACGCGATAGATTACCCCCTTCTCCAGCGCGACGTGCTGGGTCAGGTCGATGGTATAGTCCTGCCACTTGTTCGGGTTAAACGGTTCGTCCTCCTTCACCAGCGGGATCTTTTTATTCAGGATCAGTCGGGCCACGCGGGTTAACTCGTAATTACTACCGTGCGCGTAGCTACTCCCCTGGAGGTAGAAATTCATGTTCTGGGCGAACACCTTCATCACGCGCAGCTGCACCGCCTTCAATCCCACCGCGCTGAAGGGGATCAACACGTTCCCCTCGGCGGGGGTAAACGTACCCCGACCGATAAACTGCACTTTCGGGGCCACGGAGGGGAAACTCACGTGTAGCACGACATCCTCCGGGAGCTTGACACCGACAAGACTCTTTATCCCCTTGAAGATGGTCACCTGAACGGTACCCTGCAACTTATCCTGTTCGTCGCTATAGATACGGATGATATTACCTTCTATATTATAGTTCAGTCTGTCAACTCCCTCGATACTCACCATTCCCCGCAGGTTCTGAGAGGCATCGAGGTTGTCGGACATGACCACCTGTATATCCCGGGAATCGCCCTCCCCGGGTCGAATTTCCAGCACGGAGAAATTCTCCTTCCCGGGAATCGCCACCAACAGGTCGTTCCCGTTCTTTACCTGTTTGTCGAAGGTCAGCGCGAGCACCCGCGTCTCGCCCGTGCGCTCCAAGTGACGGGCAACAAAGTGATGCGTATAAGGAGTGACGTGCTCCCACTCGAGCGAGAGACTCTTGCCATCGAGGGAGGCTTTCACTAACTTCTCCACCTCCCCTGTATCCTCCAGCAAATCGGCATTCACGATTGACCCTTTATAATCGAATTGATCCTCTGTCTTTGCCAAGTTAAGGCCCCCCTCCTGAAAAGCGAAAGATTGCGGCATCACCTTCACGTCAAATTCAAAGACTTTCAATTCGGCGGGCACCTCGCAAATCGGCTCTAAGCGCAACGAAACCCGGTACGTCTGCCCGTTCTTTAGCTGCTCGGAGGGCCTAAATTCAAACACGTTATCCCGGAAAGAGACCGTACCGCTCACCTGCGGGGTGATCTTGAACACCTCCTCGACAGGCACGGATAGGGAGTCCCCACTCGCGAGTGCCCCGGCTTCCATACGGACATACACCGGATCGGCGGAACGAATCATCCCCTGCGTATAGCCCGATATAAAACGACTATACTCCACGACACTTTTCTTCTTCTCCTTACATCCCTGCCCGAAGAGGAGGAAGAACGACACGACAAAAATAAACCACCCTTGTTTCATATACACTTTGAATTAGATTAAGAAATGAGACAAATGTAACGAATATCATAGAAAGATTGCCGAGTTTGTACTATTTTTGTTCGCCTAATAAAAAAGTAGAGAGTCTAATGAAAATAGCAGTAATAGGAACGGGATACGTGGGATTGGTTTCCGGGGCTTGCCTGGCCGAGATGGGAATCACGGTAACCTGCGTGGACACGAACGAACAGAAAATCACCATGTTAAATGACGGCAAGATACCCATCTACGAGCCGGGCCTGGCCGAGATCGTCGCACACAACCGGGCGGACGGTCGACTGGCCTTCACCCGTTCGTTGTCGGAGGCAATGCAGAAAGTGGATGCCGTTTTCATCGCCGTGGGTACGCCGCCCGACGAGGACGGGAGCGCCGACCTGCAATACGTGCTGGGAGCTGCCGCCGAGATCGGCGAGTGCATGACCCGCTATACCGTGGTGGTCACCAAGTCCACCGTGCCCGTGGGCACCAACCGGCGCGTGCAGGAGACCATCGCCGCCACCCTCCGCGCCCGCGACGCGGATATTCCCTTCGACGTGGCCTCCAACCCGGAGTTCTTGAAGGAAGGTGATGCCGTGAGCGACTTTCTCTCGCCCGACCGCGTGGTCATTGGCGTGGAGAGCGAGCGGGCACGGCAGGTGATGGAACGGCTCTATCACGCTTTCACGCTGGCCAACGTGCCGATCCTCTACATGGATATCTCCTCGGCCGAGATGACGAAATACGCCGCCAACGCGATGTTGGCCACCCGGATCTCGTTCATGAACGACATCGCCTACCTCTGCGAGGCCGTGGGGGCCGACGTCGAGGCCGTCAAACGCGGCATCGGGAGCGACAGCCGGATCGGGAATAAATTTCTCAACGCCGGCTGTGGCTATGGCGGTTCCTGTTTCCCGAAGGACGTGAAGGCGTTGGTACGCACGGGGCTCGACCATCACCACGACCTCGAGGTACTGCAAGCCGTCGAACGGGTGAACGAACGACAGAAAGGGGTGCTCTTCCACAAGATTACTCGCCACTTCGGCGAGGATCTCCACGGGAAACGCTTCGCCCTCTGGGGTCTCTCTTTCAAGCCCGGGACAGACGACATGCGCGAGGCACCCTCCCTCGTACTGATCCGGCAACTCACGCAAGCCGGTGCCACCGTGCGCGCCTACGATCCCGTCGCGACGGACGAAGCGAGGCGGCGCGTAGGAGACACCATCGAGTACGCCACCGGCATGTACGATGCCCTCGAGGGAGCCGACGCGCTGGTCGTCGTGACCGAGTGGACGGAGTTCAAAGTGCCCAAGTTCACCTTTATCGAAAAGGCCCTGAAACAAAAAATCATATTCGACGGCCGCAACATTTACGACCCGATCCGGATGCGCGAGTTCGGCTACATCTATTATAGCGTAGGAAGGAGCCTCCGCGATGAGGCGTAAGTGGCTCTTTATCGTCAACCCGGTCTCCGGCACCGGCACCGGCAAGCACCTGCCACGTAGCCTGCACCGCCTTGCCTGCTACGACAACGTTGACTACACGATCCGCTTCACCACCCGTGCCGGCCACGCTACCGAACTGGCCGCCCGCGCCGGTGCCGAGGGATTCACGCACGTCGTGGCAGTGGGTGGCGACGGCACCGTCAACGAGGTCGGAAGCGCCCTCCTCGGCACGGACATCGTCATGGGAATCATCCCCCGCGGGAGCGGGAACGGGTTCGCGCGTCACCTGGGCCTCTCCACGCGGATGCACCAGGCGTTGCGGCAACTGATCGAGGGCGAGGAAGCGCGGGTCGACGCGCTCGACATCAACGGCCGCTGTTCGCTCAACGTGAGCGGCGTGGGCTTTGATGCCGAGGTAGCGCGCCTTTTCGCGCAAATGAAGAGGCGCGGTTTCCTCTCCTACGCCCGCGCATCGGCGCTCCTGTGGTTCCGGTACGGGGAGCGTCGCTACACTTTTCGCTGCGGCGAGCAAGAGTGGGAAGAGCGATGCCTGATCGTGAGCGTGGCCAACAGCGCCCGGTACGGCTACAACTTCTTTATCGCCCCGGCGGCCTCCGTGCAGGACGGCCTGCTGGACATCTGCATCTTGAAACGACCGAAACTATACCAGGTACCGGCCTACCTCTACCGTGCCCTGACCCGCGGCTTAGACAAGCTCTCTTGCTTCCGGGAGATCCAATGCGAGGAGGTGATCATCGACGGTGACCTGTCGTCGGGGCACCTCGACGGCGACCCGTGCACGTTCGAAGCGCCCGCGCGGGTAAAAGTGCTCCCGGGGGCATTGCGGGTGGTGATGCCCCGCGCCCATTAACTCGCCCGGCCCGCTCTACAATTTCACGGCCCTACAAGCGGCTCACGACAGAGAACTGTTGACCAGCCGGCGGTGAACGGTCGATCGTTCACTGCCCCCTGGTGCCTATTTTCTTTCAAATCGCCATCTTTTTAGTAGAATAACTGAAGATTTTTTACTAAACTCGCGCTAAAACAAAAAACCTTCAATTCACTTATCATGGAGCATAACCTGATCGATTCGTTAATTATCGACAACGCTTTGGCCGCTTGCGGGATCCGGGACATGGAAGATGCCACGATCCGCGATATCGTGCGCACCGTCAACATCGTGGAAACTACCTGTAACGAGCGATTTATCCGCATGGAGATGGGCGTGCCGGGGCTTCCCCCCTCCCCCGTTGGCATCGAGGCGGAGATAGAAGCCCTCCGGCAAGGCGTCGCGCAGTTTTATCCCATGCTCGAGGGCGACACGCGGCTAAAAGAGGAAGGCGCACGATTCGTGAAAAACTTTATGAACATCGACATCCGGCCCGAAGGGATCATCCCCACCGTCGGTTCCATGCAGGCCTGCTTCGCCACGTTCCTGGCCACCACCTCGTGCCGCGAGGAGAGGGATACCCTTCTCTTTATTGATCCCGGCTTCCCCGTACAGAAAAACCAGATGCAGGTGATCGGGAAACCCTACGTGTCGTTCGATGTCTACAATTACAGGGGCGAGAGGCTGCGGGCGAAGCTGGAGGAGTACCTCGACACCGGCCGCATCGCCGCCATCCTGTACAGCAACCCGAACAACCCCGCGTGGGTCTGCCTCACGGAAGAGGAACTCCAAATGATCGGCGAGCTGGCAACAAAACACGACGTGATCATCCTCGAAGACCTCGCCTATTTCGCGATGGACTGCCGGAAAGAGCTTTCCCGCCCGGGCGTACCCCCGTTTCAGCCTACCGTGGGAAGGTACACGAGTAACTACATCGTCCTGATCTCCGGCTCCAAACTATTCAACTACGCGGGCCAACGCCTCGGTCTCATGTGTATCTCCGACGCTCTCTATCACCGCCGCTACAATCACCTGCAGACGCGCTTCGGCGGCGACGGGACGCTCGGTTACACGCTCGTGAACCGGATCATCTACACGCTCTCCTCCGGGACAACACACTCCTCGCAACACGCCATGCGCGCCATCCTGCAGGCCGCCAACGAAGAACGCCTGAATATTCTTGATGGAGCACGCGAGTACGCGCGACGGGCCCATATCATGAAAGAGATCTTCTTGAAGCACGACTTCTACCTCGCCTACGATGCCGACCTGGATGAACCCATTGCCGATGGATTTTATTTCACGCTCGCCTACCCCGGCATGAGCGGCGGCACGCTCACCCGGGAGCTTCTCTATTACGGGATCTCGGCCATCCCGCTACGAGGCACCGGCTCTACCCGCCCCGGCGCGAGGGCTTGTGTCTCGCAAGTCGGCATGGACCGCATGGAGACCCTCGATGAACGCCTCACCCGTTTCCAAGCCGACCACCCGCTCGAAACAAGGGAATATTGTAAATAAATAAGCTAATCTATTAATGTTTCATAAATTATTTTGTCCTTCAAATTTTAATCTCTAACTTTATCACCGATTTAATATAGTAAATCAAAGAGAAACACCATTTTTTATTTATAAATCATAATCTGTAGAACTATGGCAAAATTCAGAGGCGCTGTCGTTGTGGACATAGAGAAATGCAAAGGATGTGATCTTTGCGTGATAGCGTGCCCTTCCAAGGTGCTCTCCCTCGCGAAGGAAGTGAACGGCAAGGGGTATCACTACTCCGAGATGATCCGGCCGGAAGCGTGTATCGGGTGCGCGAACTGCGGATTGGTATGCCCCGATTCCGTGATCACCGTTTATAAAATGAATGTACAATAGCTTAAAACGATCCAGTATGGCAGAAATAAAATTAATGAAAGGGAACGAGGTGATTGCCGAGGCGGCCATCCGTTGCGGTTGCGATGGATATTTCGGCTACCCGATCACCCCACAGTCCGAGATCATGGAGACATTGATGCTGCGTGAACCGTGGAAGGAGACGGGCATGGTCGTGCTACAGGCGGAGAGCGAGATCGCCGCCATTAACATGGTATACGGGGCGGCTTCCTGCGGGAAAAAGGCGATGACCTCCTCCTCCAGCCCCGGCATCTCCTTGAAACAGGAGGGGCTTACCTACCTCGCGGGGGCCGAGTTACCGTGCCTCGTCGTGGATGTCGTACGCGGCGGGCCTGGGCTGGGCACCATCCAGCCGGCGCAGAGTGATTACTTCCAAGCCACTAAGGGCGGCGGGCACGGGGACTATCACCTGCTCGTCTTGGCACCCGCCTCGGTGCAGGAGATGAACGACTTCGTGGCGCTCGGTTTTGACCTGGCGTTCAAGTACCGCAACCCCGTGATGATCCTCGCCGACGGCGTGATCGGGCAGATGATGGAAAAAGTCCAACTGAGCGACTACGTGCCCCGCTGGAGCGACGCCGACATCGAACGACTCTCCGGCGAGTGGGCACTGAACGGCAAGAAAAGCGGACGCGAACGCCACATCTCCACGTCGCTCGAACTCGACTCGTACAAGCAGGAAGTGTTCAATCACAAGCTCCAGGCCAAGTACCGCCGGATGGAAGAACACGACACCCGCCACGAGGAGCTTTATTGTGACGATGCCGACTATATCTTCGTGGCCTACGGTTCCAGCGCGCGCATCTGCCAGAAATCGATACAGCTCTGCCGCGAGCAAGGGATCAAGGTGGGCCTCCTCCGCCCGATCACCCTCTACCCTTTCCCCCGGCTACCGCTACAGGCACTGGCCAAGCGGGTCAAGGGATTCCTGACCGTGGAAATGAGCGCCGGGCAGATGGTCGAGGACGTGCGACTCGCCGTCAACGGCACCGTTCCCGTGGAGCACTTCGGACGATACGGCGGGGTCATCCCCACGCCGGACGAGATCGTCGACGCACTGAAAACACAAATCATAAGAGCATAAGTCATGGCCGCAGAATTAACAGAGATCATCAAAGAGGAGAACTTGGTATACAAGAAAACTCCCGCGCTTACCGATAACGTCATGCACTACTGCCCGGGGTGTTCCCACGGGGTGGTGCACAAACTGATTGCCGAGGTCATCGAGGAGATGGGGATCCGGGAACAGACCATCGGGGTCTCCCCGGTAGGTTGCTCGGTACTCGCTTACAACTACCTTGACATTGACTGGGCGGAAGCCGCCCACGGGCGCGCCCCCGCCGTGGCCACCGGCATCAGCCGCCTGCATCCCGAAAAATACGTCTTCACCTACCAGGGCGACGGCGACCTCGCGTCCATCGGCACGGCCGAGGTGATGCACGCCTGCAACCGCGGCGAGAACATCGTCATCGTCTTCATCAACAACGCCATCTACGGGATGACCGGAGGGCAAATGGCCCCTACCACGCTCGTGGGACAAGTCACCTCCACTACCCCCTACGGGCGGGACGTGAAGTTGAACGGCTTCCCCATGAAGATCACCGAATTGCTGGCGCAACTCGACGGCACCGGCTACGTGACGCGACAGGCCGTGCATACCCCCCTCGCCATCCGCAAAGCCAAGAACGCTATCCGCAAGGCCTTCGAGAACACCAAGAAAGAGAAGGGCACCTCCTTCGTTGAGGTCGTCGGCACGTGCAGCTCCGGGTGGAAAATGACCCCCGCCGCCGCCAACCGCTGGATGGTCGAGAACATGTTCCCGAAGTACCCGCTCGGAGATATAAAGGATCTTTAAACCACAAGCAATATGACAGAAGAGATTATCATAGCCGGATTCGGGGGGCAAGGCGTGCTCTCCATGGGAAAAATCCTCGCCTATTCCGGTATCATGCAAGACCAGGAGGTCGCCTGGATGCCCTCCTACGGGCCGGAAATGCGCGGCGGCACCGCCAACGTGACCGTCATCCTTAGCGACGAACGCATTAGCTCGCCCGTGTTAACGCGCTACGACACGGCTATCATCCTCAACCAGCAGTCAATGGATAAGTTCGAGGCCGCCGTCAAGCGCGGCGGAACGCTGGTCTACGACCCCAACGGCATTGTGCGCGTGCCTTCCCGCGACGACATCAACATCTACCGGATCGAGGGCACCCGCCTCGCTGCCGAGGCCGGTAACCCCAAGATTTTTAATATGATTGTCCTCGGCGGATTTTTGAAGGTGAAGCCCATCGTGCTCCTCGAGAACGTGGAGAAAGGCCTGGCCAAGTCACTCCCGCAACGGCATCACCACCTGATTCCCATGAACATCGAGGCCATCCAAACCGGCATGAATCACGTGGAAAAAGCGTGATGCCCCCTCACATCACGAAGCAAGGGAGTGTCTCAAAAGTATAGATCTCCCCGGGCCTTGGCTGAGGCCGTCTCCAAAGCCGGGTTTCGGAGGGAGTACCTCACATCCCGGCCGAGATGTTCGAGCGGTTTTCGTCATCGCAATCCGCACGGCAGGAAGCAATCCAGGGGTTTACGGGTTTCTGGATCGCTTCCCGCTACGCGGATACCAATGACGAAATCCGACTTTTGCCACATCCCCCACTTCGCCCGGTAGAAAAACGAGGAGATCTTCTCCCCTGCATCCCAGAAGGTTTATGACGGGAGAAATAATTTCACGGGAGGGGAGGAGTTGCTATCTTTTGCTTCGATTTATTGCTATCTTTGCTTGCGATTTGTATTTTTTTCGTAACTCCAAAAAAGCAATTGATCATGTCCCAACGTCAAACAACACTCAGACACGCCCTCATCATCAATAAGTTGAGGGCTCATAAACGGGCCTCCTTTACGGACATTTGCGATTATCTTGAACGGGAATCCGACATTCGCGGTGAAGATTTAACCATTTCAAAACGCACGTTTTGCCGCGACATGATCGAAATCGGCGAGATTTACGGTATTTATATCCGCTACGATTTCTCCGCGCGTAACTACTATATTGAAGAAGAGTTTGATGCCGCGATAGATAATCGCCGCTTGGAAGCCCTTGATATATATAATGCACTAAAAATCAAAGAGCGTCAGTCAGAACATATCTTTCTGGACCATCGTCAAGCAAGCGGGACGGAACATCTCTACGACTTGTTGCAAGCCATCAACAAGTGCCTGCAAATCGTTTTCGACTACCAAACTTACTACGATGATGAAGCCATGGAGCGAATCGTGCATCCATTAGCAATTAAAGAATTTAAATATCGTTGGTATCTGTTTGCCCAAAACGCGCAGAACGAAAAAATCAAATGCTACGCCTTAGACAGAATATCAAATTTGAAAATACAGGCCACGCCTTTCGTGCCGCGAGCCGGTTTCAACCTTGCCGACCACCTTAACTATTGCTTCGGGATCATTAGCCCAAACGCCGAACGGCCAAGCGAAGTGGTTTTGTCATTCGAGCCGTTTCAAGGCAAGTACATCCAATCGTTGCCCCTGCATCACACGCAAAAGATACTGATTGACAATGATGAAGAGTTACGCGTTTCACTTACCGTTTATCTCACGCACGATTTCCTGATGGAATTATTGTCCTTGGGAGATACATTTAAAGTCATAAAACCCACTAAATTGATTCATGAATTGAGGGCAGTTTATCAAAATGCCTTGAAAAAATATTGATTTCTTGCTTTACCGTGCCGTATCTTGACGCAGCCCCGCGATACCTTTGCACCATCGCTCCAGCCTCTTTGAGGTAGGATGAGTAAACCTGATGCAAGAGCGGGTTATAGGTGTCTCGCGGAGTTGATGATTTAGTTGTAAATAGAAAAACATTTTATGAAACTGGCAGAAGCGCTCAGCCTGCGGGCTGACTTACAAAAGAGAGTCGCTCAACTGAGAGAGCGATTGAAAGACAATTCGAAAGTTCAGGAAGGAGATGTTCCGGTAGAAGACCCGAAAGAACTGTGGATAGAACTGGAAGACAATTTGACACAGTTGGAGGAGATCATTTACCGGATTAACGTAACGAATATGCACTCCCTGCACGACGGACACCCTTTAACAAAGCTGATTGCCGCAAAAGATATACTTACGTTGCGGGTATCATCCATGCGGGAAGTTTTGAAACATGCCTCCGAGCGGGAGGAGCGTTACGGCAGACAGGAGATAAAGTACGTTCGCACCATTGATACAGCGGACTTGAGACGGAAAGTCGATTCTTATTCCCGACAGTGGAGAGAGTTGGATGTCAAAATCCAAAGCTTGAACTGGGTAATAGAGTTAGCATAATAAATGAGAGTAGTTTTTTTATAGTTGGAGCATAAAACCTCTATATTCAATGAATGGAGGATTTAAAATTCAAAGATATGGGCCTCGGAATGTGGCCGTTTAGAATTATCGTTTAATTCCGTATCACGCATAAGCGCACATTTTACGTGGTGCCTGAATAAGGACAGTATGTTGCATTACCATGATGCTGATTATAAAAAAACGAGGGTGGGAAGCGGGATTTTATTAGAACACATGAACATGAGAAATTACAAACAACGGGAGACAATGGAGGAAAAATTAAAAACATATTCCATTGAAAAGCTGGAAAAAATCGCCTTTCGCGCCAACCAAAAGAGAGACGAGGAAATGCTCGAATCCGCTTTGCGGACAAGGGCATGGAAATTGAACGAAACTTTTGACTGGACACCCGGAAACAAGGAAAAGTTACTTCGGTTGGACGTGAAATTGATGGACTGTTTCGAGAAACTGACCGCCGAGGCCAGGATTGTTTTCGAGGCTTTGCAGCAGCGCATCCACATTTCGTTAAACATCTAATATAACTTGATATGATTTTAAAAGAATACATCGACAAATGCACGTGGGCCGAACTGAAAACCACGCGGGGCGCAAAAGAGTATATGCGACACTCGCTGGCCGATTTGAAGCGTATCGAGCCGAAATATACGGACGATACTCCGAAATACAGCATTCATTTTTCAGAAAATATTCCGGATGAAGCGTGTAATGATGGCAAAGTATACGCGAAATACGACGCTTTCGTTTTGGAAGAAGGATATGAAGGAAGAATAGGCGTATTTGAAAGTGCCTGGGATGAAATGCTTCCGCTTGAGGTAAAAATAGAGACAGGGCAAACCCTGAGCGATAACGAAATTGTTGTTTCCGTCATTTGGGAACTGACTTGGATGGGGCCTACCGCGGAAGAATGTGCAAAGGCTTGGGACGAGTATTTCAGAAAGCATCATGATTCTGAAGTAATATGACCGATTTTGCAGCTATAGATTTTGAAACGGCCAATGGGCATCGCACAAGCATTTGCAGCGTGGGCGTAGTGATTGTCCGTAACGGCGCGATTACTGATAATTCTAACAATAACTATAATGAGTTCAAAAACAGATTTTGAAGAAAAGATTAAAAAGTACGATGAAGTAGGCGATTTTGAAGAAGGTTTTGCGCCGGTCAAAATGAGAGTAGGGAAACGCAGTATAGTAAAAGGATTTATCAACGAATCGGGCGACGAGATTGCGCCGTTAAAATATCATGTAGTTTGTTGGTTCAGCGAAGGAATGGCGGCAGTATGCATTATCAAAGGAAGGCGACGCCAATGGGGTTACGTTAACACTTCGGGGCAGGAAGTTATCCCGCAGATCTATGAAGAAGCATTCCCTTTTACGGAAGGATTAGCTATGGTTAAGCTCAACGG
>JAISNC010000003.1 GCA_031276355.1 Odoribacteraceae bacterium | reverse complement strand
TTTACTTTAGTCCCAAGGATCAAAACGCGGCGGGGAACGTGTTGATCGGGGTCAAGAAAAAGGGCACTACCGACTATCTCTGGAGCTGGCACCTGTGGATCACGAATTACAACCCGGACGACGCGGCTCCTTCCTGGCAGGAGGACGTTTACTCGTACGGCGTTCCAGGCGGGGCCGTGCATCGCTACGCCAACGGGACGGGCACGACGTGGAGCACCCATTACACCGATAAATTCATCATGGACCGTAACCTGGGTGCCGCCAGCGCCACGCGCGCCGATGGTCTTGCCAAGACCCGCGGCCTGTACTACCAGTTCGGGCGCAAGGACCCGTTCCCCGCCGTGAGCGTGCAGTTGTATAATGTCTTCGGGACGACGGTCACCGCTTTTACCGCTACCCCCGGCGATTGTATCACGCGGGTACAGGGTGCGACGGCGCTCAAGACGGCGATACAGCATCCTTATACCTTCTACCACTCCCAGGGCGGTGACTGGTTGCAAAGCAACCCGTATTCCGGCAACTCGTGGAATAACCCGACATGGCAGACCTCGACGACCAAGAGTCTTTTCGACCCCTGTCCCCCGGGATGGCGGTTGCCCGTGAACGGCACGTGGAACACGTTCGCCCTTCCTGGTAACGTGCCCAACGCCGCCAACTACCCAGGTGACTACAAGAACGGTCAAGATCAAGCCGGCTGGGAGTTCTACATGTCCGGTTCCAGCGGCGAAACGGCCTTCTACCCGGCCTCGGGCCATCGCGTCCGCACCACGGGTGTCATGTACAACGAGCGGGTTGACGGTTTCAGCTGGGCGTCCATGCCGTACAACAGCTCAAACGGTTATTACTTGAGCTTCCGCGTGTCCATCGTGTACCCGCTGGATGCCGGTTCTATGGGTGGCGGCTTCCCCGGGCGCTGTATCCAAGAATAAAAGGGAGCGGAGGGGGGTGTCAAAATTGCCACCTCCCCTCTTTATGCACAAAGTTCGTGAGTTCAATTAGTAATTTGCCTATATGGATGCTAACGCAACGAGATGAAAAGAGAATGTATCGTTTTGACACACTCTCTTTAATTCTTGTCATATTGTCCGGTTTTGGGGTATATTCGTAACAATGTTTTCCAAGATGGCAACGTTTCAAGTTGCCGAAGTGCACCTGTACCCTTGCGAAGTTAGCATTGTCTTTCACTAAATTTTGTTTTTGGCGTACGCCTATCGTGCTTCCACAACTGGAACGAGTTAATGCAGTTCTGCCACAGCACATAGGCGGCAGGTGCGATGGAAGCTAACGGGTGTAAATAGAGCTGGGCCATCCAGATCGCGAGGATCGTGTTCTTTTGTCCCAACGACTGTCCTGCCGCGATCGCGTTGTCGTGACACCGCCCGATCCGGCGCCCCAGCACAAACTGGGCGATACATATCACAAGCGCCACCAGCGCTAACCCCATCCCCTCCAGAAGCCCCGCGTGCGCGTGCTCCGCGACAAACGCGACCGTCCGCCCGGAAACTATCGTTAAACCGAAGATCCACAAGTAATAGGTCCATGGACGAATCCGCCGGAGTACGCGGTAAACAGGCGGCAAGAAACGCTCAAGCAAGAAGGCGGCCACCACCGGCACCACGAGTAACGGCACCACGCGATAGCACACCTCCCACGCCGACGCGAGAAACGGGAGATCCCCACGTGCACCCGTCCACGCGAAATAAAACGGGGCCAGCAGCGCCACGCAAAGGCTCCCGAACAACGTGTAGGTCGCCGCGAAGGCTACACTGCCACCTAACATCCCGGTGATCACCGCCGCGGCCATCGCGGTAGGCGCCAAGATGCAAATCATCGCGCCCTCCCCGAGCAAAGGAGAGAAATAGCTCAATATCCAGTAGACAAACGCGCTTCCCAGGGCCTGGATCGCCAAAAGGAGGAGGTAGGCGCGATGAAAACGGATCGTTTTCAACGATAGATCGCAAGAGGTGATCAATAACATGCAAAAAATAAGGTAGGGAGTCACGAAGGCAAGCCGCCCGGACAACGGGTAACTCGCTCCCCCTATCCCCATCGCCAGAGGCAAGAGCCACGCGCGGGAGTGTCGAGACATCGTTTTTTACTTTACGGGTAACAAGCGCACGAAGAGAGGAGTCGGGGCCGGGCTCAGATCTCCTTTAACAAGTTAATCATCTCGATGGCAGAGGTCATCGCCTCGAAACCCTTGTTACCCGCTTTCGTCCCGGCGCGTTCAACGGCCTGCTCGATGGAGTCCGTGGTCAAGACACCGAAGATGACCGGCACGCCGGTTCGCAGGCCCGCGTTGGCGATGCCTTTCGTCGTCTCGCTGGCCACCATGTCGAAATGGGGCGTGGCCCCGCGGATCACGGCACCCAGGCAGACCACCGCGTCGTATCGCCCAGAGGCAGCCATCTTACTCGCCACCAACGGTATCTCGAAAGCGCCCGGCACCCACGCCACCTCGAGTTGCCCGTCGTCTCCCCCGTGTCGTTTAAAGGCATCGATGGCCCCACCCAAGAGCCTATTGGTGATTAACTCGTTGAAACGACCGGCCACGATGCCGACTCGCTGGCCGGAGGCCAATAATTTTCCTTCTATTATTTTCATATCGCGTTAGTTTAAGTGATTATTCTCTTTGCACGAGGCGGTGTCCGGTATCTCTTTCACGTGGAGCATGTGGCCCATCTTTTTGTATTTCGTGTAGAGGTAAAAGGCGTTTTTTTCGTTGCACGTCATTTCGATGGGTTCACGCCCGACGATCTTGATGCCATAGCCCTCGAGACCGGAAATCTTGAGAGGGTTATTCGTCATCAGCACCATCTCGCGCACGCCGAGGTCGGCGAGAATCTCCGCGCCGATGCCGTAATCCCGCAGATCGGCTTTAAAGCCCAGCGAGAGGTTAGCCTCGACGGTGTCCATGCCGGCATCTTGCAGGCCGTAGGCGCGTAACTTGTTGATCAGGCCAATGCCGCGCCCTTCCTGGCGCATGTAGAGCACGACACCGCGGCCTGCCCGCTCGACGCGACGCAAGGCCTCCTGCAGCTGGTCGCCACAATCACAACGCAGCGAACCGAAAGCGTCGCCGGTGAGGCACTCGGAGTGGACGCGACACAATACCGGTCCCGCCGCCGCGAGGTCGCCTTTCACGAGAGCAACGTGATGCTCGCCCGTTACTTTATTCACGTAACCGCAGGCGCGGAAGTGGCCGTATTTGGTGGGTAACTCTACCTCGGTCACGCGTTCCACGAGCATCTCCGTGGAGCGCCTGTAGGTGATCAAGTCGGCGATCGTGATCATCTTCAAGTGGTGACGCGCCGTGAAACGCGCCAGGTCGGGCACGCGGGCCATGCTCCCGTCCTCGTTCATCACCTCGCAAATGACCCCGGCGGGGTACAGGCCGGCCGCGCGTGCCAGGTCAACGGCGGCTTCCGTGTGTCCGGCACGCATCAATACCCCGTGGGAACGGGCGATTAACGGGAAAACATGGCCGGGACGCGTGAAATCGGAGGGGCGCGCGGCCGGGTCGAGGACGCGCCGGATCGTAAGCGCGCGGTCAAAAGCCGAAACGCCGGTGGTGCAGCCCACCGCGTCAATCGAAACGGTGAAGGCCGTCTGTTTCTTGTCCGTGTTCGTGGCCACCATCATGTCGATGTTCAACTCGTCTAACCGCTCCTTGGTGACCGGCATACAGACGATGCCGCGCGCCTCCCGTATCATGAAATTGACCGCCTCGGGGGTCGCTTTCTCGGCGGCCACGAGGAGATCCCCCTCGTTCTCGCGATCCTCGTCATCCACTACTACGATCATTTTACCCGCGCGAATATCGGCAATAGCCTCCTCTATCGTGTTAAATACAAATTCACCCATATCATTTTCTTTTTAAGATTAAAAACCATGTTCCATCAAATCATCCAACGTCAGCCCGCCGGCCCGCGTCGAGGGAGGGGAGACGGGGAGACGCGCTAACCTCTCCACGTACTTGGCAACGAGATCGTTTTCCACGTTCACCGTCGCCCCTACCTCCTTGATCGCCAGGGTGGTCTCCCGGCGCGTGTGGGGAATGACCGATACCTTGAATGATCTCTCGGCCACGGCGGCCACGGTCAGGCTGATGCCGTCGACAGCCACCGACCCCTTCTTTATCACGTAACGGAGGAGCTCCTCGCCCGCCGCGATCGTCACCCACCCGGCATTTTCCTCGCGCTCTTTTGCCACGATCTTCCCCGTTCCGTCCACGTGGCCGGAGACCAGGTGTCCACCCAGGCGATCCCCGAAGGCCAAGGCCCGCTCCAAGTTTACCGGATCGCCGGCACGCACCTCGCCAAGGTTACTCGCGCGCGCGGTCTCAGGCATCACGTCCGCACGGAACGACGAACCGTCGAACGATGTCACCGTGAGGCACACGCCGTTCGTCGCGATGCTATCCCCCACGCGCAAGCCCTCCAGCACGCGTCGCGCGACCACCTCCAGCACGATGGCCCGGTGCCCGCGGTCAACGCGCTTGATCCTGCCCACTTCTTCAATAATTCCTGTAAACATATATGCTTATTTTATTTTTCCACGAACGAGTATATCCGCTCCCACGCGGCGCACCTTCACCCCGGTGCATGACAGCGCCTCGCTCAAGCGCGCGACACCGGCACCACCCACGGGGGTTTTTGCCCCGGCACCGCCCACGATCAGGGGAGCCACGAACGCCATCACCTCGTCCACCTGCCGGGCGGCCAAGAACGCGTGGTTTAACTCCCCGCCCGCCTCCAGCAGGAGGGAATCCATTCCCATCTCCCCCAGGCGACGGCAAAGATCCACGATCTCCACCCGCCCCTCGTTCCCGAGACACGCGTGGCACGATACACCGGCCGCTCGCAAGGCCTCCAAGCGTTCCGCGGGAGCGCCGGGAACGTGCATCAGTAGCACGGGTTGCTCCCCGGCCGAACGTGCTAACCGGCTATCCAGCGGCAGGCGGGCGCAACTGTCGACGACTACCCGCACGGGCTGACGCGCTTCCCGTCCCGGCAATCGGACATCAAGCATCGGGTCGTCCGCCAACACCGTGCCGATGCCCGTCACCACCGCCATGTGGCGGGAGCGCTCCTCGTGCACCAGCACTCGGGCTGCCGGGCCGGTGATCCACCGGGAATCGCCCGTTCGCGTGGCGATCTTCCCGTCCAGCGTCATCGCCGTCTTTAACGTTACCCACGGGCGGCGCGTCGTGATGTACTTCAAGAAGACCCTATTTTGCTCGCGGGCGGCGGCGGCGCGTGCCCCCACCTCCACGACAATTCCCGCGGCGCGCAAGCACGCGATCCCCTGCCCCGCCACTAACGGGTTCGGGTCCGCTAACGCCACCACCACCCGCGCCACGCCCCGCGCGATGATTTCGCCCGTGCAGGGGGGCGTTTTCCCCTGGTGACAACACGGTTCCAGCGTCACGTAGAGCGTGGCCCCCCTCGTGTTCTCCACGCACGACCGGAAGGCGTTCACCTCCGCGTGTGCCTCCCCGTAACGCTCGTGCCACCCTTCCCCGATGACGCACCCGTCTTTCACCAGCACGGCACCCACCAGCGGGTTCGGGTGAACGAAACCGCCTCCTCGATCGGCTAACGCGATCGCCCGGGACATGTATTTTATATCTTCTCTCATGGTCATAAAAAAAACCTCGAACGGCTCGTTCGGGGCTACCTATATCGACATCATAAACCATCAAATAACTCTTCTACCATCCGGACTATTACCGTCGGTCCCGGGATTTCACCGGATCAATCCCCGTGGGGAGTCGCGGACTATTACCGCCGGTAGGGAGTTGCACCCTGCCCCGAAGAACTATTCGCCGGCAAAGGTATCACTTTATTCCGACACCTCCAAACATTTTCTCGGGCCGCGGATTCAAGCAGATTCAAGTAGCAAATGCAACTTTTCTAAAAAATCTCTCTTTCGGGGACTCGAAGTGAAGGAGTTCTCTTGGTCTCATACTCCCGGGCCAGACGCGATGTCATCCAGTTAAGAGGCAAGAGGGGGACGATGGCCCACGCCGGGTTTCGCGGCGATTGCCCGTGGGGCAATCATATCAATAGAGAAACGGCATCCCTTCTTGTTCCCAATTCCCCGCAGGGGATTCTAAAAAGCGCCGAAATGAAAGCCCCACGGGCTATTGGAGATACGGGGGGGATCCTGTTTTCTATTGATATTATTCCCCTCTGGGGAAGCGAAACCCGGCGAAGCCAATCGGAGCGAAGGTCGCTACAGCCAAGCGTTCTCTCTTCACTGGATGACATTGGGAGATGACCAACTGATAGCAACGAACCGCTCCAAGGGGCGGGTGTCGTATACCCTTTCACTCGCGGCGGCCGTGGCTCTCCAGTAGGTGCCGCGCGTTCTCGATGGCGGCCTCGGAAATAGAACTGCCGCTCATCATGCCGGCAATCTCGACGATCCGCTCCTGGTCGGACAATCGCTTGACGCGGGAGAGGGTGCGTTCTCCCTCCTCCTTGTATACCTTGAAGTGTACACTGCCGGCAGCAGCCACCTGCGGCAGGTGGGAAATACAGATCACTTGCACGCGCGTCGACATCCGTTTTAATATGGCCGCCACGCGGTGGGCGATCTCCCCGGAGACCCCGGAGTCGATCTCGTCGAAGATAATCACGGGTAACAACTTGGCGCGCGAGAGGATGTATTTCATGGCAAGCATCAAACGGGAGATCTCTCCCCCCGACGCGACGCGGGCTAACTCCCCCGGTGCATGGCTCTTGTTGGCCGAGAAGAGAAACGTCACGTTGTCCCGGCCCGTGGCCGTGAATACCTGCACCGGCTCCACCACGACCGAGAAAGAGGCGTGTTTGATCCCCAGCTCCACCAGCAGCGAGCGCGTCTCTTCCTCCAGCGGTGCCGCGCTCTCTACTCGCTGCGCGTGGAGTTGCCCGGCCAACGCCTCTAACTCTTCTTCGACCTGCCGGACCCGGGTGGCGAGCGCTTCCAAGCGTTCACCGCGCTCCCCCGCCACGCGTAATCTCCCGGCCAGCGACTCCTTCAGGAGGATCAACTCGTCGACGCTCTCCACCTTGTGCTTGTGAAGCAGGTCGTAGAGCGCGTCCAATCGCTCCCGGATCGCCTGGACGCGCCCCGGGGAGTACTCTATCCGCCCGGCGCGGCGCCCCGCCTCGTCGGCTATATCTTGTAGCTCGAGGATCACCGATTGCAAGCGTTCGCTGTAGTCTCGTGCCTCCCCCAGCAACTCCTCGATCGCGGGAAGACGAGCACGAGCGGCGCGCAGGGAGTGCACCACCGGGGTCTCCGAACCGGTCAACACGGCAGCAAGTCCCGCGAGGGTGGCCTTGACGCTCTCCGCGTGCGAAAGCAGCGACAACTCCGCCTCCAACTCCTGCTGCTCTCCCGGCCTCAAGCCTGCCGCCTCCAACCGGTTGAGCTGGAATTGCAGGAACTCCTCCTCCCGGGCCTCTCTCTCTATCTCGAGTTTGCAATCGTCCCGTTCGCGCGTCAGGCGACGGTAAAGCTCGTAACGTTCACGATACGTTTCCAACAAGTGCCGGTTCCCGTGAAAACGATCCAGCACCTCCATCTGGTAGCCCGGCTGGCCTATCAACAGGGACTGGTGTTGCGAGTGAATGTCCACCAGGAATTGCCCCAGATCCTTGAGGGTTTTATTATTGACCGGTGTATCGTTGATGAAAGCGCGGGATCTCCCGTCGGCGTGTATCTCCCGCCGCACCACCACCTCCCCGGCGTAATCCAGGTCGTTCTCCTCGAACCACGGTTGCAGCGGATAGCCGGAAACGTCGTACGTGATCTCCGCCACGCACTTTCGCTCCTTGTCCATAATCACCGACGCGTCCGCGCGGCTGCCCACGGTCAAGCCGATAGCTCCCAACAGGATTGATTTCCCGGCCCCCGTCTCGCCGGTGATCACCGCGAAACCGGGTTCCATGTCGATCTCCACCCGGTCGATCAACGCGTAATTATGTATGCGAATACTCTTTATCATGTTTCGTGTGTCTAAAAGTCTCGTCAAAAGTAAGAATAATTTTCCGGCGTGATCGCGGCGTGTCCGGTAAAATTACTACTTTTGTCACCGGAAAAATATAGTTCTTTTTCATGACAAGTAGAAGATTAATCAGAATAAAAGTTTTGCAACTCCTGTATACTTATGGTAAAAGAGAAGGGATGACCATCTCCGAGGCCGAAAGAGAGTTGATCAAGAGTATATCGAAAAGCACGGATCTATATTACCATATTTTCCTGCTAATCACGGAAATCCAGCGAAAAGCCTTTTTGAAAATGGACGCGGCGAAGAACCGTAAGCTGGCCTCCCCGGAGGATCTGAATCCCAACACGCGGTTTATCGACAATCCCGTGCTCGCGCGTATCGCCGGGGACCGGCTGTTTAACACGCGGGTCAGGAGTCACCTCGTGTCGTTCGCGGATTATCCCGAGTTGATCACCCACATGTACAATGGCTTGGTCGCCTCGGATTTTTACACGCGATACATGGCGATGGAAAACCCGTCCCACGAGGATCACAAGGGGGTCGTTCTCTCGATCATCAGCGAGTTGATCGCGCCGGACGAGGAGTTTGCCCTCTCGATGGAGGAGAAGAGTATTTTCTGGAACGACGATATCGAGCTGGCAGCGAGTATTGCCTACAAGACGGTAAAACTCCTTGATAAAAAGGACGAGGAGGAGGATCTCTTCATTGATCTCTATGACGAAGAAGACGTGGAGTTCGCCAAGAACCTGTTCCGCAAAAGCATCCTTCACGCGAAGGATAACATCCATCTCGTCGATGCCTTCACGAACAACTGGGACATCGAGCGCGTGTCGGACGTGGAGAAGATCATCCTGAACATGGCCATCACCGAGTTAAAACATTTCCCTTTTATTCCCGTGAAAGTCACGTTCGACGAGTACATCGAGATCGCCAAGTGCTACTGTTCCGACAAGAGCAGCGGGTTTATCAACGGGGTGCTCGACAAGACATTGAATGTATTAAAAGAGCGAGACGAGGTGCAGAAGACCGGGCGAGGCTTGATAGAGAGTAACGAGTGAGCGCCCGCGCGTGAAACGAGGCTGCCTCAAAAGCCGGTTTTCGGGCCTCTTCTCTCGTTCCTGACGGTAGGGAGAAGAGGCCAGGGCGTAATCACTTTTGAGACAGCCCCTTGTTTTCACAAGGGAGATCGGATCACGGTAGCTGTATCGCCAGGTTGTCAAAACAGAAATAGGCAGGGGTGTTCATGCCGTAGTTGCCGTTGTCGGAACTTTGCAGGTCGAATTTAATCTCCGCCACGCTGCCCAGCGGGGTCAAGTCCACTTTCGTCCATTCCGTGATGATGCCGGGCGAAGCAGTTTCGCGGAAGTCGGCCAAATAAAATTCCACCGTGCCGGTGGAGGTGCCGCTCTTATCAAACCCTTCAACGACCAGCTTAAACCAGTCCCCAGTACCAAACTGCTTGGCAATCGCGTCGCCGTTCTTCATGGACAACGCGGCATACGTGTTGTTGGTCACGTAGAAATGGTCGAATACACACTCCTTGCTTGTACCCTTCTCCTCATTCTGGAAAGAGATGATGCCGCGGGCATCGCCCAACATTTTCGGTTCGTTGTAACCGGTGGCCACGGCAAAGGTGTTGCTGCCTTTGTAACCGCCCTTACCGGTGGTGGCGTCGCTATAATATACGCTGCACTGGTTGTCGCTACCCGTTGTCTGCATGTTGTTCCACCGTGAAATGGCAATACCCCCGCCGTAGAAGTCAATTTTCCCGGACCAAAGGGATTCGTTCATCATCATGAACAGCCCGCTGCCGGTGTCGTTATAGCCGGTATATTTAGCGGGATCACTTCCCTTGTAATTGCTATACAGGTTTTCGCCTTTTGCCGTAGGCCCGGCGAGGTAATCCTGCACGGGCGCGGCCTCGAAGTCGATGAGATACAAAACCGTTACCACACACGTGGCCGTTTGGCCACCGTCGAGCGCGGTCGCGGTAATAGTGGCCGCGCCCGTCGAGAGGGCCGTCACGACACCCTCTTCGCTAACGGTAGCCACTTCCGGGCTACTGCTTTGCCACGCTACCGCTTTGTTCGTGGCATCGTCGGGCGACACGGTCGCGACGAGTGTCGCTGTTTCGCCGGGTGTCAGTTTAAGCGTAGAAAACTCGAGCGATATACCGGTTATGGCAATAGCGTCGTCTTTTTCGCACGCTGCAAAAGTCATCATTACCACTACCGGCAATGTCATCCAAGTGATTTTACTCCAGCTAAAAAAACCGATTCGTTTTTTCATGTCGTTCATTTTTCTCTTCATGTTGTTTTATTCTCTAATGGTTATTTTATCATTTCATCTACTCTCCCGATAAAAATGAATAAAGCCGTTACGCGGTAGGGCGAAAGGGGCTATTCGAGCAACTTTACCGCCAGGTTGTCGAAGCAGAAATAGACCGGGGTAGACACGCCGTACCCGTTGTCATCGCTGCCTTCCATGTCGAAGCGTATGGCCGTCACCTTGCCCAGCGGTGTCAAGTCCACCGGCATCCACCCCGTGACGATGCCGGGCGACGCGGGCGTGCGGAAGTCGGAGAGGTAGAAGTCCACCGTGCCGGTGGAGCGACCGTCCTTGTCGATGCCCTCTATGATCAACTTGAACCAGTGCTTATTTTCGTAGTTATGCGCCGCGGCGAACGGGTCGCCGCGTTTCATGGACAGCGCGGTGTAGGTGCTGTTGGTCACGTAGAAATGGTCGAATATCGCTTCCTTGCCGTTATCGAGGAAGGAGACCAGGGTTCGCCCGTCCCAGAACTGCTCGTTGTTATTCCCGTAATGCACGGCGAAGGTGCTGCTGCCCCTGTAGCCGCCCTTGCCGGTGACCGGGTCCCTGTAATACACGCTGCACTGGTTGAGATGGCCCGCCGTCTCCATGTCGTTCCACCGCGAGATGGCGATGCCGCCGCTCCAGAAGTCGTAGCTGCCATAGGACTCGTTCACCATCATGAACAGCCCGGTGGCCGCGTCGTCGTAGCCGACGTACTGGCTGGCGGAACTACTATACAGGTTTTCGCCGTACGAGGTAGGCCCGGCGAGGTAGTCGGCCACGCGCGCGGCCTCGAAGTCGATGAGATGGGTATAGTCCCGCGCGCTCACGGCGAACGAGCGGTTGACCGTCGCGTTTTTCCCGATGGCGGTGATCGAGACCGTGCCCTCCTTCTCGGCGAAGGTATTTTCAAGCGGCGGGGCGGTGACCGAGAGGAGAGAACCTTCCAGGGTCACCTTCCAGCCGTCGGGCTTGGTGATGACGAGGCTCCCCTCGCCGGAAAGGGTCAGCGAGTAGGTAGCCGTCTCGCCGTGCTTGACGTAGAGGAGTTTCTCCGCGTCGGTCTCGATAGCGAGATTTCCGGCCTTGGGTATCACGATCGCCGTGCCGTTGGCCAGCTTGAAGGTGACGGCGTTATCATCCTGCGATACACCGCTGAAGACCGACTCCCCGGCTTCCCCGGAGGCTTTGATAAACTGGTCGTCCGCCCCGGTGAGCCGCGTGCCGTCCACCGTCCAGTAGCCGTCGCCGTCAACGCCTATGACGGGCGTGGTGCCGTTGCTGCCCGACACCGGCAGTTTCTCTCCCCCCGCGTCGGTCAACCAGCCGGTAGTGGTGCCGGTGGTGATCGTCCAGTAATAGATGCCATCGTCCTCTTTCACGCCGATCACCGGGGCATCAGCGCCCGGCGCGCCGTTAGTGCCGTCGCGAAGGGTAATAAAGGTGTCATCGTTGAACGTGATCCTGTAACTTCCGCCCGCCCCGTCGGCCTCCTCCACGTTGACGATGCGTTTGCCGGTGGTCAAGGCACTCACGAGGAGCTGGAGGTCGGCGATCCCGTCATTCGCGAGATGGATTTGTTGTTCCAGCATCTTGACTTTCTCTTCGATGTCTTGAATACTGTCTTTCAGGCCACTGTCGTCATAGCAACCCGATAACCCCGCGAAAAGCAGGGCGGCGATCAGAATGGATAAAATCTTGTTCATGGTGTCGTGTATTAAAGTGTGATTAAAAAAAACATGTTTCGTGAAGCCTCGCGGTCGCTTTGGGGCTGTCTCAAAAGCCGTTTTCGTCCTTGCGATCCGCATAGCGGTAAGCAATCCAGGAACCCGTAACTCCCTGGATTGCTTCACCCTTCGGGTTCGCAAGGACGAAAACCACCCAAACATCCCGACCGGGAGGCGAGGTACCCCTCCGAAATCCGACTTTTGACACACCCTCATGCCCGGGCGCGATCCCTTTTGAGACACTCCCCCGGCGAGCAAGGCGTATCGATTCGCGTAGGCTCCCTCAACCGTCTGCTGGCAGGCAACGAGGATGACCGACGCTAAGAATAACCAGTCGTCTAAATCAAATGGCATGGATTTCATACAAAACACTTCGCGCTGTAATTTAGAATAATACTCCGTTTTCGATTTTACAGCTTACGATGTACGGGCAGAACGCCCCGTGAGAAAAGAGAACATCGAACAGGCTACCACCCATAAACCGTAGGCCAGTAAAATCCTTCGGCAAGGCAGGTCTTCTGACTCGTTTCGTTCCTAAAGCCTTCCCGGTGACGGTGACACCAGTGACATCTTTTTAGAAACCTTTTATACCCCTTTGTCTTGCGACAATCACGGGCAGAAACTCACAGCAGCGGTTACTGTTGTCGATTCGCACGACATTCCCTATTATATCCTTCGCGGTCGCCAGGGCGACCCTTTCGGAAACCATTGCGGGGGCAAAAGTAATGTTTTTTTTGACAAGACTACAAATCCTGTAAAAAAACGAAGGAGAGGCCACGCGTGCGCAAGGCCTTTATCTACCTGTTTTTAAAACGATCTTGCGCCTTACATATAGGCATTTATAACATATACCGCTCTCCTTGTATCATTTTTAACAAAAAAAATTTCCAATACATGCCAAGATTTAATTAAATTCTATATTATATTTGCCATCGAATATTATGAATTAATTAAGAAACAACACCATGAAAATGACTCTTGACCTGCATAACAATCATGATGACATGTGTCATGCATTACCCGCACATTGTATTCACCTAACACCTCTTACGCCATGAAACACGTTACTTGATCCTTTGACGACACGGCCCACACGGGTGCAACCGGGAATCTGCCCCGGAACAACGTTTATAAAAAAAGCAGTAAATTTTTTAACCTATTACATATGAAACAATTATCAGGATTCTTAAAATTAACTCCATTAGAATTCAACAAAATGAAATCACTGTTCACGTTCAACAAGACAGTTTCCGCGTTCCTTTTCCTGATCTCGGCCCTGTTCCTGAGCGCCAACGCGAGCGCCCAGAGTAACTCGAGGATCAGCGGGACAGTTACGGATGCCACGGATGGCCTCCCCATGCCGGGAGTGGCCATCATCGTGGTAGGACAAGGCAAAGGGGTCATCAGCGATAAAGATGGCAAATACGAGATCTTCAACGTTGCCCCCGGTGCCTCGCTTCAATTCTCCTTCGTGGGAAAGATTCCCCAGACGATCGCCATCGCGGGGAAGACGGTCATTAACGTGGCGTTGGTCGACCAAGTAACGCTGCTGGAAGATGTCGCCGTGGTGGGATACGGCACGCAGAAAAGGAGCAACGTGATCAGCGCCATGGACAATATTAAGGCGGAGCAACTGAAATTACCCACCCGGACGATCAGCACGTCATTGGTCGGGCGCTTAGCAGGGATCATGGCCGTGCAATCGTCCGGAGAACCCGGTTATGACGGTGCCACGTTCTGGATTCGCGGCATCAATACCTTTGCCGGGACGGCCACGCCGCTCGTGCTGGTCGACGGGGTAGAACGTGCCATGGACAGGGTCGACAGCGAGGACATCGCCGATTTTGCCATCCTGAAGGATGCCTCCGCCACGGCCCTCTACGGCGTACGCGGGGCCAACGGCGTAGTATTAATCACCACCAAGCGCGGGCAAGCGGGAAAACCGAAGGTGAGCCTGCGCGCCGAACACGCCTTTAGTTCTCCTGTCACTATGCCCGAGTTCGTCGGCGGGGTGGAGTTCATGGAACTGACCAACGAGGCGCGGCTCAATGGCGGAGAAAGCATCATCTACACGCAACAACAGATCGAAAATACCCGGAACAAGGTAGACCCTTATTACTATCCCGACGTGAACTGGACGAAGGAGTTACTGCGTAACAACTCACCGAGCCAGAAGGTGTCGTTGAACATATCGGGCGGCAGCGAAAAGGTCAAGTACTACGTGAATGCCGGTTTCTTGAACCAGAGCGGCATGTACAAGAATTTCAAATTCTACTCGTTTGACAACAACGTTAACGTGAAGCGATACAACTTCCGCACGAACGTCGACATGGATGTCACCCCGACCTCCACCGTGGGAGTTAGCATGGCGGCTACCTTAGAGGACAGGCGTTACCCGGGCGTGTCGGCCTCCACGATCTTCTCGGACATGCGGTTACGCGCCCCGATTCTCTACCCGCTGGAGTACCCGGACAAGACGAAGATTCCCGGCGAGCCGTACGGGCAATCCCGTAATCCCTACCAGGAGTTGGCTCACTCCGGTTACTCGGACGAGTTTCATACCACCATACAGTCCAATATCGAGTTGAAACAAGGGCTCAAGTTCCTCACCGAGGGGTTGAATCTCCGGTTGATGTTCTCCTTCGATGCCTACACTTACGCCCGGGTACAGCGGACGATTCGACCGAGGCCTTACAAGATCCAGCCGTGGGGGTTCGACCCGAATGGCAACCCGATCCTGACCAACGAGGAGGGCGAGTATAACTACGTGGATCAAGATCCGGCAAAAACCGACTACTACTCTTATCTTCAGCGCTCCTCGGATCGCCCGACCACCAACCGGACGGTCTATATCGAGGGACAGTTGAACTACAACCGGGTCTTCGGGCTACACAACGTGGGGGCGATGATGCTCTACAACCAGAATGACCACCTCGTTCCCAGTGACGAAAACATCTACAACTCGGTACCTAAACGCTATCAAGGGATCACGGGGCGCACCACGTACGCGTACAACAACCGCTACTTTTTCGAATTTAACTTCGGTTACAACGGTTCGGAGAACTTCGCGAAGGGGAAACGCTTTGGTTTCTTTCCCGCCGCTGCCATCGGGTGGGTGCCCAGCGAGGAGGCCTTCTTTGACTTTGCCCGTCCGGCCATCGAATACCTGAAGATCCGGTTTTCGCACGGGCAAGTGGGTAACGACCAGATCGGATCGGTGGCCGGCGTGAGCCGTTTCGCTTACCTCACCCGCGTACAATCTACCTCGTCGAACGTCGGCTTCGGCACCAATAACGGGTACGGATACGGGTACGGAGCCGGGTTATCGATCACCTACTACGGGAGTCCCGACGCGACGTGGGAGACCGCCACGAAATCCGATCTCGGTATTGACCTCCGCTTCCTGAACGGCTGGCACCTGCAAGTGGATCTCTTCTCAGAGAAGCGTACCAACATCTGGACCGCCATCTATAACATCCCCGGCATCTTCGGGACGACCGAGGTAGAGGGGGTACCGGCCATCGGCGGCAACATGGGCGAGATGGAGAACAAGGGCTTCGACGGGTTCATCGAGTACAGCCGCACGTTCAACTCCGACTGGAGCCTGAACGTGAAGGGCACCTACTCCTTCGCCCGCAACAAGGTGCTGAAAAACGCTGAGGCCAAGCCCGTGTGGGATTACCAGGACAAGGTAGGCCGTCGCCACAACATGCCCTTCGGGTACATCGCCGAACGGCTATTTATCGACGAGTTAGACATACAAAATAGTCCCAGCCAGACCTACCTCGGCGGCGCGACCCTTCCCGGCGACATCAAATACAAAGATGTCAACGATGACAAGGTCATTGATAACTTCGACCAGGTATACCAGGGCCACCCCACCGTCCCGGAGATCAGCTACGGCATCGGTGCCAGTGCCACCTACCGGAATTTCGACCTCTCCCTGCTCTTCCAAGGGGCGACGAATGTCTCCTTTTACGCCAAGCCCAAGGCTTTCGACGACACCAACAAAGGAAATGTCTACACCTACATCCGCGACAACCGCTGGACGCAAGAGGAACAAGAGATGAACGCCAAGATCCCGCGGACGGCCATCGGCACGCAAAACAAAAACTACGTCAACTCCTCCTGGTGGCTGGAAAACGGGAGTTACCTGCGACTCAAGCAAGCCGAGATCGGCTACACGCTATCCAAGGAGTTAGTGAGCCAGGTCGGCATCAAGCACGCACGGATATACGCCAACGGCATGAACCTCTTCACCATCTCGGCCTTCAAGTTATGGGATGCCGAATCGAAGAGTTCCACCGGGATGTATTACCCCATTCAACGTGTTTTCAACTTCGGTTTCGAGGTAAATTTTTAAAACATGCTACACATGAAAAAGATCAAATTATTTATCATCAGCTTGACCTTGCTGTTAAGCGGGATATCCTGCGGCGACTTCCTGGATCAAGTCCCGGACGAACAACTCTCGAACGCCATCCTCTTCCAATCCAAGGACGACGTGGTGAAGGTACTGACCCAGGCCTACTCCTACTGGTACAGCTTCCTGGATTTCCCGAACTACATCGGTAACGCGGCCGACGAGGTCGATTACAACTGGAACGACTACGCCACGCATTACAAGGACATCGGGAACTTCGGCCCCGGCACCCCCCGATGGAATCACTGGAGCCGCTACTACGAGGCGATCCGTACCTGCCAGACCTTCCTGGCCCGCATCGACGAATGCCAGGACGAGAAATTGACCGGTCAAGAGCGCACGTGGTGGACAGGGGAGGCTGAATTTCTCCAGGCCTACTACTACTTCCTGCTCTTGCAACAATACGGGCCGGTGCCCAAGATCGACCACGTGTACGAGGGCGCGGAACTCGAATCGGCCATCCAGACGGGCATTCCACGGGCACACGCCGACACGATTGCCAAGTACATCGACCACCTGCTGGTGTCGGCCGCCGGCAAATTAGACACGATCTACGCCCTCCCCGACAGGGCCGGGCGGGCCAACGCCTCGGCAGCCCACTTCCTACGCTCGCGCCTGGCTCTCTACCTGGCCAGCCCGCTCTATAACGGGCAATCCTCCGTGACGCACCCCGGCAAGGAGTACGCCGAACTTGTGCCTACCAACCACGACGACACCAAGTTACTCAACACCACCTTCGACTCCGAACGCTGGAAGCGAGCCATGGAGATCTCCGACCAGGCCATCAAAGTGGCGGACAAGGGGGGACACGTCTTGCTGCGACTCTCCACCACCACCAACTCGCTGGAGCCTTCCGGCTACGGTAACTACAAGCGGATCTTCAGTTACCCGCGCGGCGGCGAACCCAGTTCCGAGATGGTCTACTACAAGCAAAACTTCGGAACGAATGGCGGCACTGGCTGGGGAATCACCCACGCGGCCCCGTTGAGCTGGGGCGGCACGTACAGCGGCATCTGCCCCACGATCGAGCACGTGGAGGAGTACTTCATGGCCAACGGCCTGATGCCGGAAGATGACCCGGACTACCAGACCATACAGGGTTACGGGGAAGTGGAGAGCAAGGGCGGCTCCAGCCAGTCGAAACGTTTCCTGAAGAGAGAACCTCGTTTCTACGCCAACATCCTCTACCCCGGTCGCAACAAGTACTCGGTACGGACAGGCGGCACCAACGCGGATCCCACGGCCATCACCGAATCGGAGAGCATCAAGTGGGCCGCCGAGAGCGACGCGAAATGCTACTTCCAGCCCTTCAACACGGGACAAGACGGTTTTAGCAAGAAATCGGGCCGCGACTTCTGCAACACCGGCATCCTCCTCTGCAAGTGGATTGCCGTCACCTCCACGGCCAGCCAAAAGGGGGACTTCGGCACGCCACACTTCCGTTATACCGAGTTATATCTGAACTACATCGAGGCGGCCATCGAATACTACACCGCCACCGGGCAACAAGCCGTGAGCCACGAGGAGATCTTCACCCGCTGGGATGCCCTCCGCGACCGGGCCGGGCTACCGGGCATCAGGGAAGCGTACGCCCGTATCGGTGTCAACACCTTGAGCAACGACAAGCTACGGGAGTTGATCCGCCGCGAGCGACGCGTTGAGCTGGCGAACGAGGGGCATCGCTACTTCGACAACCGCCGCTGGCTGGATGCCGAACGCGAGGGGGGCGAGAAACACGGTTTCGACATCTCCCAGGATCCGCCCAGCTTCTACAACGTGATCGCTTTCGAGACCCGCTACTGGGACGACAAGATGTACTTCCAGCCCATCCCGCAAACCGAGATCGACAAGAACAGGGCTTTAAAGCAAAACCCGATGTATTGACACGTTCACGAGTCACATCTAAACAACATAATCATGAAACAAATAGTATCTATATGCTTGCTCGCGATAGCATGTTGCACGATATCCTGTAAGGAGGATACCGGGAACCCCACCGCTCCGGTCACCGAGATCACCCACGAGGCAGGGCCGGGCGAAATCACCTTCCGCTGGCAACAACCGGCCGATGAGAACTACTTCTACACGGACATACAGTACACCATCGACGGCGAAAAATACAGCCAGAAGGTAAGCGCATACAAGGACTCCACCACCGTCACGGGGATCCCCACCAGCGACACGATCACGTTCGACTTCTACGCCGTCAGTGTCGAGGGAAACTACTCCGGGGTAACTCCCTACCGGGCGTCCGCGCTCACCCCGCCCTTCAATCAGGTGGCCGAGAGCGTGAACGTCGCCTCGTCACTCGACGGGGAAGAGCTGTTCAACGAGGTCGTGCTCTCCTGGACGAACGAGACCGGTAAAAAGGTCACCATCGAGATCGGCTACATCAACAGTGCCGGACAAGCGGCCACGGCCTCCATCACGGCCACGCAAGGAGTAGGGCAACGTCTCTCCATCGGGAACCTCGCGGGAGGGAAAGGCAGGAGTTTCACCGTCGTCGTGAAAGATAGCAAGCAAAACACCTCAGAGGCACGCGTATTCACCGTGGATGTCCTGAATACCAACTACATGAATCGAAGCGGCTGGACATTCCCCGGCTTCGACCCCACCTCCAGGTATGGCACCATCGGGTATAGTTCACAGGCTCTCAACGAGAGCACCGCCACCTATCCCGACAACGGGAGCGTCCTGGCCATGCTCGACGGGGCGATCGACTCCTTCTGGCACGCGGCCTGGAGCGCCCCGAACAGCACCTATCCGCACTTTTTCATCATCGACTTCGGCCAGGAAGCCGTCCTCACCCACTTCGAGATGGCCAGGAGGCAGGGAAATAGCGGCGGACACACCGGTTACCAGTTACTCACCTGCACCGAGGCCGGGGCGACCGATCCAACCGATCCTACCACGTGGAGTTGGCAAGACCAGGGCGATTTCCCCTTCAACAACACCCTGAACGGCCTGCAAAAAGCCAAGCTACCCAATAGACCGCGTGCCCGCTACGTGCAGTTGTACTTTGACACCCGGCACAAAGGAACCGGTAATTATGTTATGGTCTCCGAGGTGGGAGCCTACGCCCTCGATGAATAAGCCTTCTTTATCATGAATTAACGATCAGGGATGGAATTTTTCCGTCCCTGATTTGTTTTCAAGAAGCCAGCTGATCGACCCCACTCGCGAGAGCGTCGTCGCGCTTCCAGAGATCTCCAGGGCAGGCCCACGTTGGGATTCCACGCATTTTACTATCTTTGCAACTAATAATCCATGTAACAATAATCCAACTAAAATCATTAGCCATGAAAAAAGTCATGTTGTACATCCATCTACTACTGTTGCTTCCCATCGCCGCCTGCCAAGAGAAGGGCGACCGCGTCGTGCTGGCCATCGACGGGGAGCAGACCTCTTTTCTCTTCACCGGCGCGGGGGGAGAGGAGAGCGTCCAGATCAACGCCAACGTCACGTGGGATGCCGCCGTGGCGAAGGAAGGCAAGGAGTGGTGTCAAACCGTGAAGCAAAATAAAGCAACACTCTCCATCATCGTCCTGCAAAACCACGCGCTCGAGGGGCGCGAGACGAAGATCACCCTCTCGGCCACCAAGGCCAGTCCCGTGGAACTCAGTGTCCGCCAGGCCGGTGCCGCTCCCGGCATCACCTTCGCCGTTGACACCTGTCGTGCGCCCGCCATCGGGGGTAAGATCCGCGTCGCCGTCGTCGCGAGCGTCGACTACGAGGTGGTACCCAACCACCCGTGGATCACGCGCCTCGAAAAAGAGGGCAATGACGAGATCTTCTCGCTGGCCGAGAACAGCGACAAAAGCGCCCGCTTGGGCACCGTTCTCTTCCGGCAAACGGGCGGCGGGGAGGTAAACAACACCCTCTTCCTCTTGCAGGCCGGTCGCGACACCGTCTACGCCCCCGGCGATGCCGGCTCCGTCACCGGCGACATCCAGGTAAACGTCAAAAGCAGCTCCGCCTCCGAAGCCCACGACGGCGAGGGCATAGAACGCTCCCACGACGGCGACCTTAACACCATCTACCACTCGCGGTGGGGCGAGGAGACCCATTTTCCCGTCACCATGACATACACCTTCGAGAACGTCGACCGGCTCGACTACATGGTGTACTATCCCCGGCAAGACGGGGGATCCAACGGCAACTTCAAGGCCGTGAAAGTCTACGCGCGCACGGGCACGGAGACCACCTTCCTCCACCTCAGTGACCGCGACTTCAACGGCTCCGCGACCCCCTCCACGATCGCCTTCTCGCCACCGCTCACCAACCCCTCGGCGATAAAAATAGAGGTACTCTCCGGTGTCGGCGACAACGTGAAAGGGTTCGCCAGTTGTGCCGAGATGAAGTTCTACAAAAAGGCCTCCGACCAGGATTTCCTCGCGCTCTTCACCGACCAAACCTGCTCGAGACTCAAGCCGGAAGTCACGCTCGAACAGATCCAGGCCATCGAGAACCCCTTCATCCGGAACATGGCCGCGTATATCTTCCACGGGGAGTACGCGCTCGATGCCCGCGTCAGGGAATACCCCGCGTACCCGCACCCGGAGTCCTTCGCCGGGACGAATAAAACAAATAAATACGGGCTACTCGACAACGCCACCGGCATATCCGTCGCCCTCAACGAGGAGATCATCCTCTTCGCCGGCGACCTCCACGGGCAGCACGTCGCCCTGCGTGTCATGGACTTCCACCAGGGATATACCGGCACCAGCTACCCCATCACCGAGGGGATGAACAAGATCAAGGTCTCGAACAAGGGGCTTGCCTATATCATCTATCACACGGATACCCCTGATGCCCGGCCCGTCAAAATCCACATCGCGTCGGGCAGCGTCAACGGCTACTTCGACATCGAGAAACACGCCCGCGGTGAGTGGAAAACGCTCCTCGACCGGGCTGTCAACACCCACTTCGATGTCCTCGGGCGCAAGGTGCACCTTCTCTTTCCCGTCGCCCGCTTCCAGGCTCACTGCCCCGACATCGTCAACCTCCTCGAGGTCTACGACCGCATCGTCGAGCTGGAGCAGGAGTTCATCGGCCTCAAGAAATACGACCGCGTGCCGCCCAATCGCGTCATGCTCGTCGTCTCGTATAACCCTGATACCTACATGAGTGCCACCGACTACCGCACCAATTACAACGACAACACCCTTGCCGAGTTGCTCAACGTGCAACTGCTGAAGACATCCCACATCTGGGGGCCCGCGCACGAGATCGGGCACGTGCACCAGACCAGGCCGGGGCTCGCCTGGGTGGGGCTGAGCGAAGTATCGAATAACATCTACTCGCTGTACGTGCAGACCTCCTTCAACAATACCAGTCGCCTCACCGCCGACAAGGTGTACCAGCGCGGTTTCACGGACATCATCGTCGCCGGGATACCACACGCGCACCTGGGGACGATAACGAAAGACCCCCACTTCCAGAAACTCGTCCCCTTCTGGCAACTGCAACTGTACGCGCTGATCCTCGGCATCCCCGATTTCTACAAGGATCTTCACGAACGGGTACGCATCGACCCCGACAAGAACTACACCACGCAAGCAGGCGAGATCCAGCTCGACTTCGTGCGAAACGCCTGTGACCTCCTCAATACCGATCTCACCTATTTCTTCGAACGCTGGGGTTTCCTGAAAGAGATTGACGAGACGGTTCCTGATTACGCGGCGGTCAAACAGACCATCACTACCGCCCAGATCAACGCGCTGAAGGCGGAGATTGCCGCGCGTCCCTACGGGGCCACCAAGGCCCCGGAAGGATTGATCTACCTGTCGGACAACACGGTTGACGCGTTCAAGAACCGGCGAGAGATCGTCAAGGGCACCCTCACGCGCGCCGGCACGACGATCACGATGAACGGCTGGTCAAACGTCATCGCCTTCGAGGTCTATCGCGACGGCACGCTCGTGTTGGCCACTCCCGACCACTCCTTCACCATCCCCGAGTACACGGGCACCATCACCTTCAAGGCCGTCGCGTGGAACGGCACGCGGGTGGACGCGCAGTAACCGGGATTATTCTCTATATTTGTCACGCGGGGAGTCGACCGGCAAATACCGGCACGCTCCCCGCGGAGATGTCTAACCATTAAAAACAGAACGCGTGATGAAAAAATCATTTCTTTTCTTGGCAGATGGATTCGAGGAGATCGAGGCCATCGCGACGATCGACGTGCTGCGTCGCGGGGAGGTAGCGTTGACAACGGTATCGATTTACCCGGAACGACTCACCGTGACGGGAGCACATGGAGTGACGGTCACCGCCGACACGACACTGGAGGAGGTAGCGGGCAACGAGGCTCGTTTCCTGATTCTTCCCGGCGGGATGCCGGGAGCCAAAAACCTGGGTGACACCCCCGCCTTGATCGAGTGGCTGCAACACCACGCGGAGAGCGGGGGAGAGATCGCCGCCATCTGTGCCGCCCCGGCCGTGGTGTTGAGCAAGCTACGCGTCCCCCGTCCCCTTCGCCTGACGTGTTACCCCGGGTTCGAAAGCCTCTTGTCGGCACACCGGGTCGTCACCGACGGTGTCGCGATCGACGATCACTTCATCACGGCCCGGGGACCGGGGTTTGCCGTGACATTCGGCATCGAGATCGTGGCGAAGGTGCACGGACGCGAACGCGCGGGGGCCGTGGGCGCCGGCATGTTGGTGACATAGACAAGGCCCGGTCGCCCGGTAAACGAAAAAGGAAGCCGTCTCGAAAGTCGGGTTTCGGAGGGGTGGAGCGGTCGCGAAAGGGAGCGCTCCCGGATAGCCCCGGGTTTCGTTTCCTCGTAGGGGAATCATATCAATAGAAAAACAGGATACCCCCCGTATCACCAATAGCCCGTGGGGCTTCCATTTTGGCGCTTTTTATGAATCCCCTACCTTAGATTTGCGGAGTGACATAAAATGAATACGGGGAATCTGGAACAAGAAGGGATGCCGTTTTTCTATTGATATGATTGCCTCACGGGCAATCGCCGCGAAACTCGGCGTGGGCAATCACCACTCTCTTGCCTCTTAACTTGATGACATTGGGTTGCCACCCACGGACGCGGTCGCTTCGCTCCCTTTATTC
>JAISNC010000008.1 GCA_031276355.1 Odoribacteraceae bacterium | reverse complement strand
GTCGTCCCTGCGGGACTGGAAAGTCAGTTTTTATCATCGCGATCCGCGTGTCCCGTCATTGCGAATCCCGAAGGGTGAAGCAATCCAGGGGTTTACGGATTTCTGGATTGCTTCCCGCTCTGCGGATCGCAATGACGGGACAGGCGGATCGTAGGGGGACGATGGCCCACGCCGGATTTCGCGGCGATTGCCCACGCCGGGTTTCGCGGCGATTGCCCGTGGGGCAATCATATCAATAGAGAAACGGCATCATTTCTTGTTCCCAATTCCCCGGGGGGGATTCATAAAAAGCGCCGAAATGAAAGCCCCACGGGCTATTGGCGATACGGGGGGTATCCTGTTTTCTATTGATATTATTCCCCTCTGGGGAAGTGAAACCCGGCGAAGCCAATCGGAGCGAAGTTCGCCCGGCCTATCGCTTGGCTCTCGCCTTGATGATCTCGAAAAAGTCTGCCGCCTTCAAGGAGGCACCGCCGATGAGGCCGCCGTCCACGTCGGGCCGGGAGAATAACTCCCCGGCGTTGGCGGGCGAGCAGCTGCCCCCGTAAAGGATGGTGGTGTCCGCGGCGGCGACGTCACCGTACTGCTTGGCCACTACCGAGCGAATAAAGGCGTGCATCTCCTGGGCTTGATCGGGGGTGGCGGTTTTGCCCGTGCCGATGGCCCACACCGGCTCGTAAGCGATCACGACGCGGGAGAAGCCCGCGGCGGTGACGTGAAATACCCCCTCGGCGAGTTGACGTTCCACTACCTCGAAGTGGTTCCCGGCCTCCCGTTCGGCCAACACTTCGCCCGCGCAGAAGATGATCCCCAGGTCGTTTTCCAGCGCGCGGTTGACTTTCCCGGCGAGGAGGGCGTTCGTCTCCCCGTGGTAGGCCCGACGTTCGGAGTGACCGATGATCACGTGCTTGGCCCCGGTGGAGGCGATCATGGCGGCGGAGATCTCTCCCGTGTAGGCCCCGCCCTTCTCGGCGGAGCAGTCTTGGGCCGCCACCGACAGGTTGGCTTCCGTGATGTTGTGTGCCACCTTGGCCAGGTGGATGAATGGCGTTCCCAGGATCACGGTGACCCCCTCGGCTCCCTCCTTGTAACGGAGGTATTCGTTGACTTCGCGCGCGAGTTCAAGACCCTCGTCGTAGGTCTTGTTCATTTTCCAGTTTCCGGCTACAATTTTTTTTCTCATGTGTATCTGTATTAAAGTTCATTATACGAAAGATCATCGCCTTCTCTTTCGCCGGGAAGGGAGGAAGAGCAGGTAAGCGGTAGAGAGGAAGAAGAGAAACGTGAAGAGCAGGAGGCTCTCCCGGTTCTCCCTCGCTCGTCGGATGCTGAAGGCGACCAGGTCGCCCCCCTCGAGGGCCGCGACTTCCGGGATACCGCCCCCGGGCCATTTCGCGATGATCGTTCCCCCGTGCAGGAGCAACAGGCCGGGAGTCGAGCGAATCATCGTCTTCAACTGGGTGTCGTCCGACGAGCAGATGACGTAGGGGACGCGGTAGCGCTCGCGGAAGGCGCGGGCGCTCTCTTCGGAAGCGGAGGTGAGGCCAAGAACGTGGTATCCGCGCCCCTGGAGGTAGTACGCCAGGCGGTTGATCCTGGCCTGCATCTCGCGGGGGAGACCCTCCAGGTCGCGGGCGACGACCAGCAGCGTATAGTCGTTGGCTTCCAGCACCTCCCGCGTGATCTCTCCCTCCAGCGGGTGTTCGATGAAGAAGTCGTGGATGGGGGGGATGTAGCCTCTTTTCAGCAATTTTCGCTCGGTACGTTCGTATACCCACGAGGAGTCCTGCCACGGGTAATTCTCGTCCGTGAAAGCTTTTATCTCGCCGCTCGTCAAGTGCTTGTAGAAAAGCGTCACCTCGTATTGGTTGAGTTCCGCCTCGTCCGGTGTTTTCATCCCTTCTTGGATGTTCTTGCCCACGGCGTAGGGGCTGAAGTCGAGGACGGGGAGGGTGCTATAACTATATAAGGAGAGGCCGAACATGCCAAGGCCCAGGAGGGAGAGCAAGCCGCCCTGTCGGGCGGGGGAGAGGGAGGTGTTGTATCTTCCCCGGTTCACGTGGACGATCCCCGCGAGGCCGAGCAGCACGACGTTTTTCCAGAACGATTGCCAGTGGGTTAATTTCAGTGCGTCGCCGAAGCAACCACAGTCGTTGACGGGATTGGCGAAGGCGAGGTAGAGCGTCAACGGGGTGAAGAGGAGCATGAAAAGCAACGCCACCGGCGAAGCCACCCGGGGGCGTAGATTGAATAGCAAGGCAAGCCCGATGACGAACTCGGCCAGGGCCAGCGCGAAGGCGGCGATCAGGGCCAGCGTATCCAGGTTGCCCAGGCCCGCCGCGTTGAAATATTCAATGAACTTGTACATCGACCCGAGCGGGTCGATGCCTTTCACGAAGCCGGAATAGATGAAAACGATCCCGACGATGAGCCTGCTGAAATTACGAATGACGGGCATGGCGATTTAGTTTAAAGTTTCTTTCTCCACGAGTAGGCGGATAAGGCCGAAGACGGCATAATTAAGGATATCCAGGTAGTTCGCGTCAATGCCTTCCGAGACGAGCGTCGTGCCGTCGTTGTCTTCGATCTGCTTGATGCGAAGGATCTTCATCAGGATCAAGTCCGTGTAGGAGGAGACGCGCATCGCCCGCCAGGCCTCGTCGTAATCGTGATTCTTGTCGAACATAAGCCCCTTTGCCTTCTCGCAAGAAGCGCGGTATAACTCCATGATCTCCTTGTCGGCGAGCCTCGCCTCGCTCCCCTTTTCTAATTGGATCAAGCCCATGATGGCGTAGTTAACGATCCCGATAAACTCCGGGATCACGCCCTCGTTTACCCTCGTGACCCCTTTTTTTTGTTCGATACTCCGGACGCGTTTCGCCTTGATGTATATTTGATCCGTGACCGACGTCGGACGTAGCACGCGCCATGCCGTTCCGTAATCCGTCATCTTTTTCACGAAAATATTTTGACAAGCACTGATCACGTTGTCATATTGTTGTGAAGTATCTATCATCTCGTCGGAATTTGATATGAAAAATTGCAAAAAACTAATTGTATTTTTGATGGGTAAAAATAGGGACAATAATCGAATTTAGAAACATCGAAATTGAAAAATATGGAAAAGTTTATTGAAGTGGGGGACGAGCGGATCACTCTTCGGGCACCCGTCGTGATGGGAATCCTGAACGTGACGGACGATTCGTTTTACGACGGTGGAAAATACATCAGCGAAACGCAAGTGATCGAACGGGTCAACGAGATCGTTCGTCAGGGGGCCGCCATCATCGACGTGGGCGCGTGCTCTACCCGCCCGGGAGCCGTCGTCGTCAGCGAGGAGGAGGAGATCGCCCGCTTGAGCTTCGCCGTGGAGCTGATCCGCAAGTATCATCCTCGCCTGCCTGTTTCCATTGATACCTTCCGGGCGAATGTCGTTAGGGAGATCTGCCGCTGCTTGGGGGAGGTGATCGTGAATGACATATCGGGCGGGACGATGGACGAGCGCATGTTCGAGACCGTGGCCGCGCTAAACACGCCTTATATATTGACACACATCCAGGGCACGCCGCGCGAGATGCAACAGAACCCGTGTTACCGCGACGTCGAGCAGGAGGTGTACGATTTCTTGGACGAGCGCATCCGGTGCCTCCACGGGATGGGCTTTCACCGGATCATCGTTGACCAGGGCTTTGGCTTTGGGAAAAACATCGCCCATAACTACCGCTTGCTTGACCGGATGGAACGTTTCCTCGATCTTGGCTATCCCCTTCTTGTGGGTGTCTCCCGCAAGGCCATGATATGGAAACTACTCGATATCACCCCGCGCGAGGCCCTGAACGGTACGACGGTACTGAATACCATCGCTCTCCTGAAGGGCGCCGACATTCTCCGCGTCCATGACGTGAAGGAGGCCGTGGAGGCGGTAAAAATCTATCGAACAATGAAAGAGTCATAGCAAATGAATAAAACGAGAACCATGAAATACATAGGAGCACACGTGAGCGCGGGCGGCGGCGTAGAAAATGCCCCGCGGAACGCGCGCGAGATCGGGGCGACCGCTTTCGCCTTCTTTACTAAAAACCAGCGCCAATGGAGCGCGCCCCCCTTGACGGCACGCTCCATTGCCACCTTCAAGGAACGGTGCGCGGAGTATGGCTATATGCCGTGTCAAATATTACCGCACGATAGTTACCTCATCAACTTGGGACATCCCGCGGAAGAGGGCCTGCGGAAATCGCGCACGGCTTTTCTGGACGAGATGCGGCGTTGCGAGCAGTTGGGGTTAGATCGCTTGAACTTTCATCCGGGGAGTTCGCTGAAAGAGATCCCGGAAGAGGAGTGCCTGTTTCGCATCGCCATGTCGATCAATTGGGCCTTAGAGCAGACGCGGGGGGTATGCGCTGTTATCGAGAATACCGCCGGGCAGGGATCCAACCTGGGATATAGTTTCGAGCAGATCGCTTATATCATTGATCGCGTGGAGGATAAAAGCCGGGTGGGAGTCTGCATCGACACGTGTCACGCTTTCGCCGCCGGTTACGACATCTCCACGTCGGGCGGTTTTACGGAGGTGTTCGATCATTTTGATACTGTCGTGGGGTTCAAGTATTTGCGTGGGATTCACCTGAACGATGCCAAGAAAGGGTTGGGATCGCGCGTGGATCGTCACGACAGCATCGGCCAGGGGATCCTGGGGATCAATCCTTTCAAGTGGATCGTACAGGACGCTCGTTTTGACGCTATCCCGATCATTTTGGAGACCCCGGACGAAACGTTGTGGCCGGAGGAGATCCGCCTCTTGAAAGGGCTTGCCGGGTAACGAGGATGGTAAAGATCGGTTTGTTATCCGACACGCATGGGTGGTTGGACCCCCGGATCCTCGATTTTTTCAAGGAGTGTGACGAGGCATGGCATTGTGGCGATATCGGGGCGCTCGCCGTGACGGACGAGTTGGAAGCCCGTTTCACGTTGCGGGCGGTGTACGGGAACGTGGACGGGGGAGTCATGAGGCGTATTTTTCCTGAATTTCGGCGTTTCACGTGCGAAGGGGTGGAGGTGCTGATGACCCACATCGGGGGGTATCCCGGCCATTACGACAGGCGCGTGGAGGCCATCTTGCGCGCGGAACCGCCCCGTCTCTTCCTTTGCGGCCACTCGCATATCGCCAAAGTACAGTATGATAAAGAGCTCGCGTGTTTGCATATCAACCCGGGTGCCGCCGGGAGATATGGCTTTCACGCCGCGTGTACCGCGGTACGCTTCGCGATCGACGCGGGAAACATCCGGGAGCTGGAGCTGTTGGAACTGAAAAAATAAGCGGGTGCATGGAGAGAATACCGGGTTAGATTGTTATTTTTGCTGCTTGTAATTACGTAAAACCAACGAGGAAAAAATGAAAAGCGCACGATGGATTAGCATCCTTTGGCTGCTCTCTCTTGCCTGGGGCAACGCGCAAGCCCAGCGAGCGATCGAGGAACAAACAATCAAATACAACCAGTTACTGCGGATGGTCGACCAGCTGTATGTGGACACCGTCAATGTGGCGCGACTGACCGAGACGGCGATCATCAAACTGCTCGAAGAGCTGGATCCCCATTCGGTTTACCTCTCGCGCGAAGAGGTGCTGGAGGCCAACGAACCCTTGGAGGGTGGCTTTTTCGGGATCGGCATACAGTTCACCATCATGGGCGACACGCTGATGGTGGCGGATGTCCTGGTGGGTGGTCCCTCCGAAAAGGTCGGCTTGCTTCCCGGGGATCGCATCGTCACCATCGACGGGGAGAGTGTCGTCGGGATCGGCCTCACGAACGCGGGTGTCCGGGCTCGTCTCAAGGGGAAGGAGCATACGCTCGTGAAGGTAGGCGTGTGGCGCAGACAGTTGATCGAGTTTAACATTCGCCGGGGCATGATCCCGATCCATAGCGTCGATGCCTCCTACATGCTATCCCCCACGGTCGGCTACGTGCACGTGGCCCGTTTTGCCGCCACCACTACCGGCGAGTTCGACCAAGCAGTAAAAAAGTTGCTGAACGAAGGGATGGAGGATCTGGTCATCGATTTGCAGGAGAACCACGGCGGCTACATGGGAGCGGCCGTCGAATTGGCCGATCACCTGCTCGATGCCCGTCGCCTGATTGTCTATACCGAGGGGCGTGACCAGCGCCTCAACGACTCCTTTTACTCTACACCCGCCGGTCTCTTCCAGCGCGGGCGGGTGGTCATCCTGCAGGACGAGAGTTCTGCGTCGGCCAGCGAAATATTGGCCGGTGCCGTGCAAGATTGGGATCGCGGTCTCATCGTGGGACGTCGCTCTTTCGGCAAAGGGCTGGTACAGCGCCCGCTCCCGCTGCAAGATGGCTCCGTGGTGCGCTTGACCGTCGCCCACTACTTTACCCCTTCCGGGAGGAATATCCAGAAGTCTTACGAGGGAGGAGCGTTGCGCTATCGCGCGGAGCTTTTCGACCGTTACTCGGCCGGCGAACTGTTCTCCCCCGACAGTATCCGTGTCACCGATACCACGCGTTATTTCACGCGTGAGCACCATCGCCTCGTTCACGGCGGGGGTGGAATTGTCCCTGACCTTTTCGTGCCGTTGGATACCACCGTGGATTATCGCTACCTGAATATGCTGATGGCGAAAGGGGTCATCCACGATCACGAGTTCGATTACATAAATCGCCACCGGGACGTTTTACGGACGCGTTACCCCTCTTTCCGACGATTTGCAGATGAATTTTCGGTGACTCCGGAGATGATCCGCGAGGTCGTCGCGCGCGGGGAGGGGCTGGGAGTAAAGCGGGATGAAAAGGCCCTTGCCCATCTCCTCCCGGCCTTAAAACAGATTTTGAAAGCCCTTATTGCCCGCGATCTCTGGGGAGTTGATGAGTATTATAGGGTTGTAAACGAGACGAATAGCTCCCTCCTCGTGGCTCTCGAAGCCCTCCGGGACGGGCGCTACGAACGACTGTTGCAGGGCAACACGGTAAACGATATAAAACGATAACGCGCGTGCTTATAGAGTGATTGTAAAAATAGATGTGAAATTAAAAACAGTACAGATGAAAAAGTTATTTTTAATCGTGGGTTTTATGGCCGTGGTGGCAACGACCCGGGCGCAAGAGGTGTTCGCCAAGGATGATTTTGTGGGACATGCCGGGATCGGGATCGGGAGTTATCTCGGCGGCGATCCTTACAAGTTGAGCGTCCTGCCCCTCGCGCTCTCCGGAGAGTACGGGATCCTTGACTCTTTTATCCGGGGCAAGGCGGCGGTAGGCGTGGGCGGTTATCTCGCGTACGCGGCGAGCAAGGTACCTCATACCCGCGCGCGTGTCTCTCATTTTGTCTTGGGTGTCCGGGGAGTCTTCCACTACCAGTTCGTCGAGAAGCTGGACACGTACGCCGGGATCTCGTGTGGTTATAATATCGAGACGGAGAAACATACCGAAGGAAACTCTTATCCCGGTTCGTCGGCGATTATCCCTGCCAGTTTCATCGGTGCTCGTTATTACGTTAACGATCAATGGGCGCTCTTCGCTGAGATTGGCTATGGTATAGCGCCTTTGGAACTGGGGGTAGCCTTCAAATTTTAAGATGTAGGAGGGTTTTAGACGGGTTAATAGTCTCTCTCGATACCGGCGATCTTGCGTTCGAGGGCCTCTACCTTGCGTTGTTCCAGGACTTTCTTGTACTCGACGGGGGTTACCTTGATGAATTGGGCGGCGAACGTGCTCCAGTCGGCCAGCATCCTTTTGGCCAGCGGGCTGGAGGTGTGGCGATAGTGGGTTGCGATGAGGTCGCGCAGTTCCTCCTCGTCGGCGCGTTCGTCGATTAACGACAGCTCGACCATCTCCATATTGCAGGAGTAGTCGAAATTTCCGGTCGGGTTCCACGCGTAGGCGATGCCGCCGCTCATGCCGGCGGCGAAGTTGCGTCCCGTGGGGCCGAGTATGACGACGCGCCCGCCCGTCATGTACTCGCAACAGTGGTCGCCGACGCCTTCGACGACGGCCGTGGCTCCGCTATTTCTCACGCAGAAGCGCTCGCCGGCGCGGCCGTTGATGTAGGCCTCGCCGCGGGTGGCACCGTAGAGGAGGGTGTTTCCAGCGATGATATTCTCCTCGGGGGCGAAGGTGCTCCCGGCGGGTGGCTTAACGATGAGGCGCCCGCCGGAGAGGCCTTTGCCGAGGTAGTCATTGGCTTCGCCGTCGAGGATGAAGGTGATGCCCGGGCAGAGGAAAGCACCGAAGCTCTGGCCGGCGGACCCGGTGAAGGTGATGTGAAGCGTGTCGTCGGGGAGTCCCGCGGTGCCGTATCGTTCCGCGACGAGGCCGGAGAGCATGGCGCCTGTGGAGCGGTCGGTGTTGCGGATGGATAAAGCGAGGCGGGTGGGGTGTTTCGATTCGAGGCTGGCGGCAGCGAGGCGGGTGAGCGTGTTGTCGATGGTGTTGGTGATGGCGTGGGGCGCGGTAGCCGAGGGGGTATAACGCGTTGCGTTGGTGGTGGCGGTGGGTGGGCGGTGAAGGAGGCGTGTGAGGTCTATTGCCGCGATTTTCTCGCCGGGGTACTTGTCGCGGGCTTGCTCGAGGAGGTCTGCTCGCCCGATGATGTCGTCAAGCCGGGTGTATCCCATGGCGGCAAGGTGTTCGCGCGTCTCCTCGGCGAGGAAACGAAAGAAAGTGACGAGGCGATCGGGGGTGCCCTTGAATCGCTGGCGTAGGGTGGTGTCTTGGGTAGCGACGCCCACGGGGCAGGTGTTGAGGTGGCATTTGCGCGCCATGACGCATCCCAGGACGACGAGTGCGGCGGTGGCGAAGCCAAATTCCTCGGCACCGAGTAGCGCGGCGATGATGATGTCGCGCCCGCTCTTGAATTGGCCATCAGCTTGTAGGACGACTTGGCCGCGCAGGTCGTGGATGAGCAGGGTTTGTTGTGTTTCTGCCAGCCCGAGTTCCACGGGGAGGCCGGCGTGGCGCGTGGAGCTAAGGGGGCTTGCTCCCGTGCCGCCCTCGCAGCCGCTGATGAGGATCATGTGGGCTTTTGCCTTGGCGACGCCGGCGGCGATGGTGCCGACGCCACTCTCGGAGACGAGTTTAACGCTGATGCGGGCGCGAGGATTGACGTTCTTGAGGTCGTGGATGAGTTGCGCGAGGTCTTCGATCGAGTAGATGTCGTGGTGGGGCGGGGGAGAGATGAGGGATATGCCGGGGATGGAGTAGCGTGTTCGAGCGATGAGTTCATCAATCTTGTAACCGGGAAGTTGCCCTCCCTCGCCGGGTTTGGCGCCTTGGGCGATCTTTATTTGTATCTCGTCGGCGTTGACGAGGTATTCGGTAGTCACGCCGAAGCGTCCAGAGGCGACTTGCTTGACGGCGTTCCGGGTGGAGGTGCCGTCGTCAGCGCGGTGAGTGCGGTCGGGATCCTCGCCTCCCTCGCCGGTGTTGCTTTTTCCGCCGATGGTGTTCATGGCGATGGCGATGGTCTCGTGGGCTTCCCGGCTGATGGCTCCAAAGGACATGGCACCGGTGACAAAACGTCGCGTAATCTCGCTTACCGGTTCGACGCTCTCAAGGGGGACGGGCTGGCGGCGCGGGACAATGCGCATGAGGTCGCGCAGGAAGACGGGTTGTTCTTTCTCATCGACGAGGCGGGTGTATTCTTTGAATTTCGCGTAGTCGCCGGTTCTCGTGGCTTTTTGCAGGGCGGCGATGGCGGTGGGGTACCAGGCATGTGTCTCGCCGTTCTTGCGGTAGGCGTAGAGTCCCTGGTCTTCCAAGAGGTGGGGTGGCTCGTCGTCTGGGGTGAAGCCGTCGGCATGGAAGCGAGCGATGTCGCGGGCGATCTCTTCGAGGCCGACGCCCTCGATCTTGGAGGGAGCGCCCTGGAAATAGGCGTCGAGGAGTGATGAGGCGAGGCCTATTGTCTCGAAAACGCGGGCGCCGCGGTAGCCGCGGAGGGTGGATATACCCATCTTGGACATGATCTTTAATATGCCTTTGTTCACGGCGCGGATGTATCGTTTCTCGGCGCTTTGGTAGTCGAGTTGCAATTCATGACGGTCGACCAGGTTTTGCAGGATGGCGAAGGCCATGTAGGGGTTGACGGCGCTGGCCCCGTGGCCCACGAGCAAGGCGACGTGCATGACTTCCCGCACCTCTCCTGTTTCAACGATCAGGGCGATTTGCGTGCGTTTTTGTTTGCTTATCAAGTAGTCATGTGTTGCGGAGAGGGCAAGCAGGGAGGGGACGGGGGCGTGGCGCGCATCGACGAGGCGGTCGCTTAGGATGATGTAGTTGCATCCGTCGTCGACGGCTTTTTCGGCCTCGCGGCATATTCTTCCGGTGGCCGTTTCGATCCCTTTCGCTCCCTCCTCTACGTTGTAGATCATCTCGATGGTAATGGTGTTGAATCCCTTGTAGCGCAGGTTACGCAGGATGCTGATCTCGCCGTTGGTGAGGACGGGGCTGTTAATCCGTAACGCCTTGCAGTGTTCCGGGGATGGAGTGAGCGCATCTCCCTCGACGGCGCCGATGTAGCCGTCGAGGGACATGACAAGCTCCTCGCGGATCGGGTCGATGGGCGGGTTGGTGACTTGCGCGAATTGCTGGCGGAAGTAGTTGAAGAGGTGTTGCGGGCGTGTGGAGAGAACGGCAAGGGGGGTGTCGTTGCCCATCGAGGAGATCGGCTCGCTGGCGTTGCGGGCCATGGGGAGTAGTATGGTGTCGATGTCTTCTTTCGTGTAGCCGAAGGCGCGGAGCAGTCGCCCGTGGTTGGGAACGGCGGTTTCTACTTTCCGGCCCGATTGGATTTTGTCGAGGATCACCCGGTTTTTCTCGAGCCACTCACGGTAGGGGTGTTTGGCGGCGAGGGTGGCTTTTATCTCGTCGTCGTGGTGTATTTTCCCCTCGAGGGTGTCGACGATCAGTATTTTCCCGGGTCTCAGTCGTCCTTTTTCCCGGATGTTGCCGGGGGGAATATCTAACGTGCCGGTTTCGGAGGCCATGACGAGCGTGTTGTCGGTGGTGACGAGGTAACGCGCGGGGCGTAGCCCGTTACGGTCGAGCATGCCTCCCGCGTGGCGCCCGTCGGAGAACATGAGGGTCGCCGGCCCGTCCCAGGGGGCCATCCAGATGCCGTGGTACTCGAAGAAGGCTTTCAGGTCGGTCGATATGGGGTTCTTGTCGTTCCTGCTTTCGGGGATCAGCATGGCCAGCGCTTCTGGTAGGCTCATGCCGTTCATCACGAGAAATTCGAGTACATTGTCGAGCGAGGCGCTGTCGCTCATGTGTGGTTGTATGATAGGGCTTAGCTCGCTCATCTTCCCCAGCTTGTTGGGGTGTATCACGCTTTCGTGCGCGCACATCCACGAGCGGTTCCCTCGAATGGTGTTGATCTCGCCGTTGTGCCCGAGGAGACGGAAGGGTTGCGCGAGGTCCCATGTGGGAAAGGTGTTGGTGGAGAAACGGGAGTGGACGAAGGCGATAGCGCTCGTGAAATAGGGATTGGTGAGGTCCGGGAAATAGTGGCGTAGTTGTGACGAGGTGAGCATGCCCTTGTACACGAGGTTGCGCGTGGAGAGGCTGGCGATGTAGCACCGTTTGGGATCGCCGGTGGCGGTCACGCGGTTTTCGATGTGCTTGCGTGCCGTGTAGAGCAGGCGTTCCAGGTCGTCATCGCTTGCCTCCCCGGTGATGAAGAGTTGTTTGATAGCGGGTTCGGTAACTCGTGCGGCTTCTCCGAGGCAGTGGCTGTTGACGGGGACGTCGCGGACGCGGGTGAGCGTTAGCCCGTGTTCTGCGAGTGTCGTCTGGAGGATGTGGAGACACTCCTCCTGTTTTCCCGGATCGCGGGGAAGAAAGACGATCCCGGTGCCGTAGCGTCCTCGCTCGGGGAGGGGGATCCCTTGCAGGAGAATGAATTCGTGGGGTATTTGTACCATGATTCCCGCGCCGTCGCCCGTTTTGTTGTCGGCTCCTTCGGCGCCGCGGTGTTGCATGTTTTCGAGTACTTTCAATCCATCTTCCACGATCTCGTGGCTTTTTCTCCCGTCGATTTGGATGACCATCCCAACGCCGCAGGCGTCGTGTTCGTTGTTGGGGTCGTAGAGTCCCTGTTGTCGATAGTTTGCTTGATCAGTCATGTTCGTGATATTTAAAGTTATCATGTTGTGTGTGCTGGCTCCACGACCTCGCGGGCTTCCGGTTCAGGCAAGAGTAGTGGGTTCTCTTCGTGGAATAATCCGTCGATGCAAAAATCTGCATTACATTGTTAATTCCCAAATAGAGGTGCAAAAAGAATGACTAAACGTGTCGCATAGCATCATTTCCCGGGATTGTAGCAAAAATGTATTCGTTTGTTGATCGTTTCGCAACAAGAGGCGCGCACCTTTGCGGCGATAAACGATATTGTATGAACAGGAAGTTTTATTCTACGGTGGTCATCTCGGACGTGCATTTGGGGACTTCTTTCTCGAAGACGATCGAGGTGGCCGAATTTCTGAAGTCGATTGACTGCAAGCGATTAATTTTGAACGGAGACATCATCGACGGGTGGCACCTGAAGAACAAATCCCACAAGGTGTGGAAAAAGAGGCACACGCTTTTTTTCCGTGTCATCCTGAAAATGATGGAGAATCACGGAACGGAGGTGATTTACGTGCGCGGGAATCACGATGATTTCCTTGATAGCTTGATCCCGGTTGATTTTTTCAACCTGAAGGTCGTGAAGGATTTCATTCATTGTAGCCACGGGAAGAGGTATTACGTGACGCACGGGGACGTGTTTGACAGCGTGACGTCACACATGCGCTGGCTCTCGAAGGTGGGGGACTGGGGGTATACCCTGTTGTTGCACGTGAACAAGTATTATAATCGATACAGGATGCTTCGAGGAAAGCCGTATTATTCCTTCGCCCAGACGGTGAAGAACAAAGTGAAGTCGGCGGTCTCGTATATCTCTGATTTCGAGAAGGCATTGGTGAATTTGGCCAGGGCGAAACAGTGCCAAGGCGTGATTTGCGGCCATATACATCACGCGGAGGATAAGTACTACGGGTCGCTGCATTATTTAAATTCAGGCGATTGGGTAGAGTCGTTGTCGGCGCTGGTGGAGGACGAAGCGGGGGTGTGGAGTGTGGTGTATTATGATGGTGTGCCGGCGAGTAGACAGCAAGAGGTCTCCTATTGTCCGGCCGCGGTATGAGGTACGTGTTTATCGTCCAAGGGGAGGGGAGAGGCCACTTGACGCAGGCGATCGCTACCCGCGACTTGCTGGTGCGCGAGGGGCATGAGGTGACGGAGGTTTTGGTAGGCAAGAGATCCTCCGTTGCGCTTCCTCTATTTTTCCTCGAGCGCATCGGCACGCCCGTCTCGACATTCGCGAGCGTCTATTTTCTTTTCTCTCCAGGCAGCAAGCGGGCGCATTTTTTCCGTACCATCTTGCATCACGCGTCCCGTTTGCCCGCCTATTTCAAGAGTGTATTATTTATCAAACGCCGCGTGGAAGCGAACAAGCCCGACGTGGTGATTAATTTTTACGAGGTGCTCGCGGGGGTGACTTACGCCCTGTTTCGTTTGAAGGTGCCGTGTGTCTGCATGGCACACCAGTACCTGTTCCTCCACCCGGATTTTCTCTTGCCGCCGCGGGCAAGCCGGCTGGAGTTGCGGGCACTTCTCTTTTTCACGCGGTTGACTTGTCTCCGGGCTGTTCGTTTACTGGCCCTCTCGTTCCGGGAGATGCCTGCTGCCGGGAGGATGCGCGTGATACCGCCGCGTGTCAGGGGGGAGGTGAAGCAACAGGTGAGGGATAGCGGGGATTTTATCCTCGGTTACTTGTTGGACGCGGGCTTCGCGGGGCAAGTGATCGAGTGGCACGAACGACATCCGGGGATTCCCCTGCGTTTTTTCTGGAACAAGGAGGGGGCACCACGGGTTACGCGCGTGGATGATCATTTGATGTTTCATCAGTTGGACGCTACGGCTTTCCTGGAGCAGATGGCTGCTTGCAAGGGGTATGCCTCCACCGGCGGATTCGAGTCTATTTGCGAGGCGATGTACCTGCAAAAGCCTGTTATGATGGTGCCTGCCCACGTCGAACAAGAGTGTAACGCCTTTGACGCGATGAACGTCGGCGCGGGGATCGCCTCTGCCACGTTTGATCTCTCCACCTTGATCGACTATATACCCTCCTATGTGGGGAACCCGGGTTTTGTTGCTTGGGTAGATCGGGCGGATGAGATGTTCACGCGGGAACTGGAAGCCGTGACCGGGGAATGTTGTCCCGCGGGTAGGTCGAACTAAAATCCCCCGTGTTCCCCATTATTTTCTTGGGCCTCGGCTCCCGTGGCCTTGTACTCGCGCAAGAAGTTCCACTCCACTTGATCTCCGTGGCGCTCTTCCCCTCGGGCAACGCGTGCGGTGATCACGTTCTTCCCCTCGTCCAGCGTGACATTGTCGAGGATATAATGTACCGGCGTATAGCCCTGCCTGATCCCTTCCAGCGCTCTCCCGTTGAGCGTGACCTCGGGCACCCCGACGTTCGAGTAGATGGTGATGGTCGTCACTCTCTTTTCCCGCTCTTTGAGACGTCGTTGGGTGATGTAAAGAACAGGAGCGGCGCTCCAGTTAGCCTTGTACCAGTAGAAGGAGTCTTTTTTGATCTTCCTGTCGAAGGTCACCAGCCCCTTCATGTTGCGCGCCTCCACGCCACCTCTTGCCCACGCGGGGACAGCGAAGTCGAAGGTGTTCCACAGGTAAGAGGCGATGATGTAAGGGTGTTGGGCGATGATGCTCCACTGGTACTCGTGGGTGGCCGTTTGGAAGGTCTCCGGGTAGAAGGGGGCACCCCAGTTCAACGATTCGCCAAGGTGTTCCGTCTGGTGGAGAATATTCGCGTCCGCGCCGTATTCGGTGAGCATGAATTTGGTGTCGGGGAAACGGCTCTCCAGCTCCTCGATCCAGGGCTTGATATCTTTGATTTTCTTCTCGTACCACCCGAAATAGCGGTTCATCCCCTGGATGTCCGCGTTGCCGTTGACGGGATGAGTCATGTGGCCGTACCCGTTCACGGCGGCGGTATAACGATCCGGATCCTCGCTCTTGGCCAGGTCGTGCAGCTCCCGGGTGAGCGCTGCCGTGTACGCGTGGGGCTTGTATACCTCGTTGTGCAGTCCCCACGCGTAGATCGAGGGGTGGTTGAAACTTTGGCGAATCAACTCCCTGAGTTGCTCCTTGGCGTTCTCGCGTTCCTCGCCCGTCACGCGGTTCACGAATGGGATCTCTGCCCAGACGATCAGGCCGAGGGTGTCGCAACGAGAGTAGAAATAGTCCGATTGCTGGTAGTGAGCGAGGCGGACGGTGGTGGCCCCGATCTCCATGATCATGTTCAGGTCAACGTCGTGCTGGGCTTCGTGCAGGGCGCTACCGAGTTCCCACCAGTCCTGGTGGCGCGTGACCCCGTACATCGGATAGCGCTTCCCGTTCAGGAAAAATCCTTCGCCTGCCCGGATTTCGTAATGACGGACGCCCAGTGGTTGCACGACCTCATCGCGGATCTCGTCGCCTGTCTTCACGCGTACGATTACCTTGTAGAGATAGGGGTCAAGGCGACCGTGCCACAAGCGGGGACGGCGTAGCCGGAGGTGTTGCACGTGGGCTTGCGTGCCGTCCGGGGAGAGGACGAGAGGCTCGGCCCGACGAGCGACCTGTTTCCCGCGCGCGTCAACGATGAGGGTTTCCAGCGTGAGGAGGTGTTGCGTCGTGCTCTCGTTTACTATCTTGACTTTCACGGCGATATCCGCCTGTTTCTCGGAGACGTTTTGCTGGGTGATGTAGATGCCCGGCGAGGCGTGATCCGTCACGTCGACGTGTATCGCTTCGGTCACGATGAGTTGCACGGGACGGTAAATGCCCCCGTAGACTCCGAAGAGGTTGTGATTTACCGGTATAACGTCCGGGCGGGCCGCGTTGTTCACGCGTAGGAGTAACTCGTTCTCCTGGCCGTATTTTAGTAACGCCGACAGGTCAAAGGCAAAGGCCGAGTAACCTCCCTTGTGGTTGCCGGCGAACTCGCCATTCACGTACAGGTCGGCGACCTGACCCACTCCCTCGAAGCGGAGGAAGAGGGCTTTCCCTTGCCAGGATTCATCTGCATGAAACCGTTTCTTGTAGTACGATTCACCGGCATAATAGGCGTTATGCTGCACTTGCATGTCGCGCGCGTTCCACGTGTGCGGGAGGGTCACCGCGTCCCAGCCGGTTTCCATGAAAGCGGGGGCTTTTACCTCGTTCGCGGCAAAAGGTCCCTGTTTGAATTGCCACCCGTCATTGAACGGTTGGACGGATCGCCCGTCTACTCTTGCGACTGTCGTGCCTGCCAGGAAAAGCAGGAGGAACATCTGTTTTTTTCCGATCATCGTCCCGGATTTAACGTGACACCCGTCCCGATGCATCTCCTTTCATTAACTTCTCGACCTCTTCCACCGTCACCAGGTTAAAGTCCCCGTGGATCGTGTGTTTCAGGCACGAGGCGGCGACGGCGAAGTTTAGCGCCCGGAGATCGTCGTCCGTGTAGGTCAACAGCCCATAAATCAGCCCACCCATGAACGAGTCGCCGCCACCGACGCGGTCAACGATGTGGGTGATGTCGTAACGGGTGGACTCGTGCAGTTGTTTCCCGTCGTGGAGAAGGCCTCCCCACGTGTTGTGGTTGGCGTTCACGGAGCCGCGTAGCGTGATGATGATCTTTTTTGCCGTTGGGAAGCGCTCCAGCAGCCGCCGACACACCGGTTCGAAGGCGCTTGTCGGCATCTTCCCGCCGGTGGTGGTCACGTCGAATCCTTCCGGTTTGATACCGAAGACCATCTCGGCATCCTCCTCGTTGCCCAAGATCACGTCGCAACCCTCTACAAGCGTCGGCATGATCTCGGAGGCCTTCTGGCCGTATCGCCAGAGGTTTTTCCGGTAGTTCAGGTCACAGGAGACGGTCAGGCCCAGCGCGCGGGCTGCCCGGATGGCTTCTAAGCAGGTGTCTGCGGCGCTACGGGAAAGCGCCGGGGTGATGCCCGTCCAGTGGAACCAGGTGGCTCCTTCGAAGATTTTTTGCCAATCCACCATGCCGGGCCGGATCTCGGCAATGGAGGAGTGTGCCCGGTCATACACCACCTTGCTGGCGCGCGTAACGGCCCCCGTCTCTAAGAAGTAGATACCCAGGCGCTCGCCCCCATGCAGGATATGGGAGGTGCCGACACCGTATCTCTTTAACTCCATAACGCAGGCCCGGGCGATGTCGTTCTCGGGCAGCCGGGTGACGAAGTCTACCGGGATGCCGTAGTTGGCCAGCGAGACGGCAACGTTGGCCTCGCCTCCGCCGAACGTGGCTGAAAACTCTTTGGCTTGGCTGAATCGTAAATAACCGGGAGTCGCCAGGCGCAGCATGATCTCCCCGAATGTTACTACTCGGTGTTTCATTTTATCTCTTTTTGATGGTTACCTCCAACGGGTATTTGATTTTGGTTAACTCCTCCGTGACGTGTTGGTGCCAAGCCTCTGAGGTCGCGAATCCTCCCTTGCTCCAACCTGCCCCGGCGTGGTAGACGAACGGCTTGCCCGGCGTGTAATCGGCGATCCCTGCCAGGTGGCCGTCGATCTGCCTCGTCTCTTTCATTCCTTGTGGAAAGATCACGGCGACGGCGGTGTGCCCGTTATCCTCGTTGTTGTCATGATTCTGTGGTTCCCGGTAGGCGATTACCCCGTTGAGTGCATCGGCCCAGATCATCCCCTCGCCCTCTCGCAACACGATGCCGGCGGCCACCTCCATCTCCGGCGCGTTCTCGTAGTACGCTTCGATCCGGTTAAAGCGCGTGCCGGCATCCAGCGTGATCACCCGCTTTTCGATCACGGTGACCTCCCTCACGGCATAGGGCGCGTAGGTCAACTCGAAAGAGAAACGAAGCGGCCCCTGATCCAAGATCGTGTGTTTCACGAAGTTGTTTCCCAACACGAAAGCGCTGTCTACGAGCGGGGCCATCGCCCCTGCGCCCAGCGTTCGTCCCACCTTATAACAATCCAGCCCTTCGCCGTGATCCCGGTGATAATCTCCCGTCGCGTACCATTTGTCTATCACTAATCGCGGCGTTGATTTTACCCACGCGTCAATCCCGTTACTGATCTCCCCGGTGGCCTCTAATGCCGGCCCGTATACGCGGTAGGCAATCAAGGTGTTTTCCCACGCGAGGTCATCGTATCGCTCCGGGACGAGTCGCCCGAACACGCTTGGCGAGTACGCTGCCGGGTTCTTTTTCAGGAGCAGGTAGGTGGTGCTTTTGCCCGGTGACGTTGCAGCAAGGAAGATGATAGCGCGCGGTATCTCGTTTCGATAGATCACTTGAGATGGGAGTTCCACCCCGCTGGAGTCCGTCACGACGACTCCCGAGGCTTCCCAACCGGCGTATAGTGCCGTCACCTCTTCCCACGGGATCTCTATCGTTTCGTTCTCTCGCGCGAGTTCCGTGTTATTCTTCACCGTCACGATCACTGCCTCTTGCCTTGCGCAGCCCATCGCTAATAGCAGCAGCGCCGCCACCCAGTAACGTGTTATTCTATTCATGTCATCCGTTTTTTAAGGTTATTATCCATGCTCATTACCGTAAATCCTGTTGGGCAACGGCATCCATGTCCCCGTAATCCTGGTTTTCTCCAGCCATTCCCCAGATAAAGGTGTAATTGGACGTGGCACAGGCCGCGTGGATGGACCACGCGGGTGAGATCACCGCCTGTTCGCCCTTCATCCAGATGTGTCGCGTCTCCTTTGGATCTCCCATGAAGTGACATACCGCCTGATGCTCGGGCACCTCAAAATAAAAATATGCTTCCATCCGGCGCTCGTGGGTGTGCGGGGGCATCGTGTTCCAGACGCTCCCCGGTTTCAGTTCCGTCATGCCCATTTGCAACTGGCAGGTCGGAAGTACCTGTGTCACGATCAGCCGGTTGATAACCCGGTGGTTACTCTCCTCGAGGGTACCCATCTCCACGACTACCGCGTCGGTACGCGTCACTTTCTTGTCCGGGAAGGCCTGGTGGGCCGGGGCAGAGTTAAAGTAGAAGCGTGCCGGTTTTTTCGGATCCACGCTGGAGAAACGTACCGCGCGGTCGCCGCGCCCGATATATAACGCCTCCTTGTAATGCAACGTGTGGGAGTGTCCATCTACCTGGACGATCCCGTCGCCCCCGACGTTAATGATACCCAGTTCGCGTCGGCTTAAGAAGAAGGGCGACCGCAACGGCGGGATCGACGGGAGTTCTAACGACTCGTTCACCGGGACAGCCCCCCCGACGATCAACCGGTCGTACATGGAGTAGATCAAGTTTATCTCGTCGTCGGCCATCACCCGCTCGATCAGGAACTGCTCCCGCAAGCGGCGCGTGTCATACTGTTTCACGTCCTCCGGGTGGGAGGCATGACGTATCGTGTAGTTTAATTTCATATTGCTTCTTTTTTTCTGTTAATTATTGCGGTACAAATAAACGTGATTTCGGGGATAAATGCAAGTGAAAACGGTTATTTCAGTAGTGACGCGCCCGCTTTCTCCTACCCTGGGCTGTCCGGGTGTTGCCAATACGAAAAAATATGACGATGAAGACGCGGCTGCCCTCTCCTGCCGTGTTCCGGGCTAATCCGTGGTTTTTAACTTGGCCGGTTTCCGCTCCTTGTTTCAGTAGAACCTCCTCTACCTCCATCTCCCGGTTTCATGGTTTCTTCTCTTTCATGGTGGTTATTTTTAGTGTTATAGTTCTTCTCGTGAACTTTCATGTCAGGTTGTTTATGGCCGTTTCCAATCGCGCGCGTTCATGGTGCCGGCGGCACCGGGGCTATTCAATATTTACCAGGTCTTTCGGGTAATACTTGTGCTCCTTGAAGCTACCGTCATCCAGCCCCATGATCTTGACCACCGCCGCCGATTCGAAGCACCAGTAACCATGATATAAATCAAACGGGCACCTATGGTTGTTATACCAGCCCGTGCTTCTATGTTTAATATACCACTCTCTTGTCACGAATCGCTTCACCAGCGCCGCCGCCGTCTCCTTGTTCGTCTCGGTAATGGCCTGGCGCAAGGTCTTGAAAGTATCCGGGATGTAGAAAAACTTTTGATAGCTCTCTTCCGTGATCGACTGCCTCTTTTCCAGTTTTGCCCGGATGATAAACTCGAATAGAAAATCCTTGACTTGGTCTCTATCAATCACTCCCGCCAGTTTCTGAAAATATTCGTTCGGGATATCCAACAAATACCCCAGCGAGAGCATCCAGAGCATTTGATCGTAAGCCGAAAGCGTGTATTGATTCAATTCATTCCCTTTCGTATCGTTCAATTTCCAGAACCCGTCCCAGCTTTCATCGGTCGTGTTTATCGCGTTTATTACATCTCGAGTGAACTCGACCGGGCTTGATCCCATGGAGTATTTACAACCAATGATCGAGATGTAATCCCAGACGATAGATCGCTTCGATCGATTTACTTTATCGACAGGCGTTTCTCCCGTTTCGATCCGGCGATATTTCAGATCGATACCTTCTTTTATAGCGATCATTCTTCTTTCAAAATAATCAATAGTTCTTAGCTTGTCTCTCATGATATAAATGTTTTAAGGAATGAACGGGCCTATTACTTTTGCATCCTTGTCCAGTATCTGGTACGTGACCGTGCCGTTGGAGTCCGTCTCGGCCAAAAGCCTCGTGTAATTACTATTCTTTATCTCATCCGCAAGTGCCGTTTTTCCCCCAACGGCCTTGAGCACCCTATTATCTCCCAGTATCCAATCGTCGCTCATTTGTTTTATACCATTGGACAAAGTACTTAGCCTTGCCGTCCCGTGATACTTCACTTCCACGATATAATAGATCTCGTCTTTTTTGAATATGGCATCAATGCCTTTAGAGCCCCAGTTCTCCTCCACACTTGTTAAACGCTTATGTAAGGCTTTAAATCCTTTTTCTGTCAGGAAGACATCGTTGCAGATCTCGGCAAATGCGCCTTTAATGTTACTGTCCTTATTACTCGCTATTTCGTCCTTGGACTTCTTGATGACATCTCTCTGCAACTCATAAGTAGCATCCCGCAAGTCTGCCTCCTTGGCGATCGTACTTGCCCCGCCCTGAACGATATCGTCCTTGTGCGGTGACTTTTGCAGCGCGTCATCGATATCGATCTTGTTCTCTTTCAGGGCCTGCTCGAATTGCTCGAACTCCTCCCGGGTCGCGATCGCCTTTTTCCCGAACTTCTGGATCACCCCGTCGATGGCGCTCGTCGAGAACG
>JAISNC010000101.1 GCA_031276355.1 Odoribacteraceae bacterium | reverse complement strand
CCGAGGTGATCTGGCAGGATAAAGCGAACGTGGGCCTGATCGAATTTTGCCAGGCCGACGGCACGGTCATAACCACGGGTAAATACGAGGGCACGGGGGGAGTGTCTTATTTTTACTTTCGGCCCAATAATCGACAGGCCCGGGGAAACGTGTTGATCGGCATCAAGAAAAAAGGGGCCACCGAATACCTCTGGAGCTGGCACGTGTGGCTCACGAGCTACGACCCGGACGCCGCGCCGCCTACCTGGCAGGAGGACGTTTACTCGTGCGGCGTTCCCGGCGGGGCCGTGCACCGCTACGCCAACGGGACGGGCACGACGTGGAGCGCCAATTACGCCGATAAATTCATCATGGACCGTAACCTGGGTGCCGCCAGCGCCAACCGCGAACAGGGTATTGACAGCACCCGCGGCCTGTACTACCAGTTCGGGCGCAAGGACCCGTTCCCCGCCGCGGGCGTGACGTTGTATAATGTCTCCGGGACGGCGGTAACCGCTTTTACCGCTAGCACTAATGATTGTATCGTGAAGATTTCTGGGAGGACGCTAATCAAGACGGCGGTACAGTATCCTTACAACCTCTACGTTCCCGGTAACGGCGACTGGTTGCAAAACAACCCGTACAACACCCGCTTGTGGAATAACTCGACGTGGCACTCCTCGGTGACCAAGAGTCTTTTCGACCCCTGTCCCCCGGGATGGCGATTGCCCGTGGACGGCACGTGGAACACGTTTGCCCTTGCTGGTAACGTGCCCAACGCCGCTAACAATAAGGCTGTCAATCCGGGGGCTCCTGCCAACGACTACAGGGCCGGGTACGATCAAGCCGGCTGGGAGCTCTACCTCTCCGGTTCCAGCGGCGCAACGGCCTTCTATCCGGCAACGGGCTATCGCACTATCACGGGCACCATGAGCTCCAATCTGTCCGCCGGTTACTGCTGGTCGTCCACGCCGTACAACGGCACGAACGGTCGTTACTTGTCCTTCGGCGCATCCAGCATGACCCCGCAGAGTTACGCTGGTCGCAGTTGCGGCTACCCCGCGCGCTGTATCCAAGAATAAAAGGGAGCGGAGAGGGGTGTGTCAAAATTGTCACATCCCCTCTTTATGCACAAAGTGCGTAAGTTCAATTCGTAGATTGCCTATAAGGATGCTAACGCAACGATATGAAAAGAGAAGGTATCGTTTTGCCCCCGTCGGCTCGAGCGGATAACCCGCCGGGATCGCGCCGGAACATTTTCGTCGCACGAGCGAAAAGGATATGGCTAAAATCCATATATTCGCGCCAGAATGTAGCGACCATGAAAACGATAAAAGAACAAGAGAACGAGATCATTGACGAGTTCGCCGTCCACGACGACTGGATGGACAAGTACGCCTACCTGATCGAGATCGGCACGGCGATAGGCCCGATGGACGAGCGATACAAGAACGACGAGAACCTGATCAAGGGGTGCCAGTCGCGGGTGTGGTTACATGCCGAGTCGCGGGAAGGCCGGCTCTACTTCCAGGCCGACAGCGACGCGATCATCCCCAAGGGGATCGCGGCGTTGCTGGTGCGCGTCTTCTCGGGGCAGCCGCCGCGGGAGATCCTCGATGCCGGCCTGGAGTTCATCGACGCGATCGGCTTGACGCAACACCTTGCCCCGACGCGCTCCAACGGCCTGTTGTCCATGGTCAAGCAGATAAAGTATTACGCGCTCGCTTTTCACGAGAAAAATTAGAAGCCATGGGAAAGAATCTCTTGGAAGACCTGGTCATCGAGCAACTCATGACCGTCTACGACCCGGAAGTGCCGGTGAATATATGGGAGTTAGGGCTGATCTACGCGATCGAGTTCCCCCGCGCGGGAGAGGTGATCATCACGATGACGTTAACGGCTCCCGGGTGCCCGATCGCCGACGAGATCGTGCAGGAGGTGCACGACGCCGTGTTACGCGTGGAGGCCCTCGAGAAGGCCACCGTGAACCTGGTTTTCGACCCGCCGTGGGAACCGGGGAGGATGAGCGAGGTGGCGAAGCTGGAACTGGGATTCGACATCTTTTAGCGCGCCGCCCCCTTTAAAGTCAACATCATGGCAAGGTTTTCATGGCTCATCGCGCTCGTGTTGCTCCCCGGGAAGTGGCTGACGGCCCAGGAGCTCCCGGATATCGAGCGGCTGCTGGAAGAGAACGAGATAACTTCCGCGCGAGAGCATCACGAGGCGATCGTGAGCACGTTGCTCCACCTGGCCGCCCGCCCGCTGCCGCTCAACCAGGCCTCTTTCGACGACTTGAAGCAACTGGTGTTCTTGTCGGACAGCCAGATCGATAACATATTGAGGTTCCGGGAGCGCGCCGGGGGATTTCGACACGCGAACGAGCTATTGCTGGTGGCCGGCATCAGCCGGCGCGACCTGGAGAATATCCTGCCGTTCATCGAGATAAAAACGCCCTCGCCGCCCGGGAAGGTGTCCCTGTCGCGCGCGCGCATCGCCCACGAGTTATTCGTCCGCGCCCGCGCGAGCCGCCCGAAGCAGGCGGGTTACGAGCGGTATGCCCGGGAAGCCTTCCTGAAGGAGAGCGACTATCAAAAGCACCTGGAGAACCGCTTCCAGGGGCCAGCGTGGGGAACGCTCGTCAAGTACAAGGTCAACGCCGGCCACGCGTTACAGGCCGGGATCACCCTCGAGAACGACGCGGGCGAGGGCTATTTCTCGCGTCGCCAGAAGACGGGATTCGACTTCCTCTCCTTCCACGTGACCCTGGCCACCCCCCGGCTCGTGGAGCGGGTGATCGTCGGCGACTACGCGTTGCAGTTCGGGCAAGGATTAGTGGCGTGGAACGGCTTCACGACGGGGAAATCCTCGGCCACCCTCGGCAACGAGAGAGCGGCACGGGGAGCCGTCCCCTACACCTCTACCGACGAGAACAACTTCTCGCGGGGGATCGCGATCGCCTTGCGGCCGCTCCGGGAGATGAAAACGACCCTTTTCCTCTCGACCAAAAGGATGGATGCCCGCCTCGCCCAGCGCGACAGCCTCGAGCCGGAAGAGGTGGAGAGCGCCACGATAGAACAAGATGGCTACCACCGCAACCTCCCCGAGACGCGCCTCAAGCACACGCTCGAAGAGTTGGCCACCGGGCTATCGGTCAGCTACAATCACTCCCTCTTCCGGGTGGGTTCCCACGTGCTCCACTACAACTTCTCCCCGCGCTTGCGCGCCGGAGAGCACGCGTACCAGCGATATAACGACACTGGGGTTCACCGCACCCTCGCCGGCATCGACTACAAGCACGGGATCTCCGGCTTCTACCTTTTCGGGGAGACGGCCGTCAGCGATAATCGCTCGCTCGCCACCATCAACGGGATACGTTACAGCGGCTTCGCTCCCCTCGCCGTCGCCGTCATCTACCGGCGCTACGATAAAAAGTACGCGGCGTACTACAGCGGCGGGTTCGGCGAATACTCCAACACGTCCAACGAGGAGGGAGTGTACGTCGGCATCGAGGCCACCCCCGCCCGGAACCTGAAAGTGAACGCGTACCACGACTGGTTTCGCTACTTCTCGCCCCGTTACCGGGCCACGGCACCGGGGCACGGGCGCGAGGTGCTGGGCGAGGCGATCTACCAGCGCCCGAGGGGCGAGTGGGTCGCCCGTTTCAAACACGAGGTCAAGCCGGAGGACGCGCGCGTGAACGACGTGCCGCGGACGATCCCGCGGACCCGCCAGGAGTATCGCCTCCAGTACGCGTGCCGGGCGTTTACCCCTCTCCTCGAGCTGCGCTCCCGCCTCGATTACCTTCGCTACCTCAAGGGGAATCTCCGGGAATCCGGGATCCTTCTCTGCCAGGACTTCATCCTGACCCTCGAGAAACCCGGGCTGAAGGCCCAGGTCCGCCTGGCTTATTTCGACATCGACTCGTACAACGCGCGTATCTACGTCTACGAGCACAACGTCCTCCACGGCTACTCGTTCCCCTCCTATTACTACCGGGGATGCCGCTCTTACGTTAACTTGAACTGGAAACCGGCCCGCTCCATCACCCTTTACTTGAAGGGGGGCGTGATCTACTATCCCGGTCGCTCCTCTATCGGTTCCTCCCTCACGCGGGTCGATGACAACAAGCTGTTCGACCTCGCGCTACAAGTGAGGGTGAAGTTGTGACGCTGGCCCGCCCATACATGGCACCGGTACAGCCTGCTGTACGACACCGGTACAGCCTGCTGTACGACACCGGTACAGCCTGCTGTACGATACCCGTACAGCCTGCTGTACGACACCGGTACAGCCTGCTGTACGACACCGGTACAGCCTGCTGTACGACACCGGTACAGCC
>JAISNC010000096.1 GCA_031276355.1 Odoribacteraceae bacterium | reverse complement strand
GACAACGAGCCGGTAGGGGCTCTCGAAAGGGATCGCGCCCGCGGGAGTAGACGCGGGCACCCTGTTTTTCCCCCTACCGGCACGATCCTCTGCCTTTTTTCCCGCGCCCGCGTCCCCGCCCTCGACCCGGACTGCCATTTTGTCGCTAAAAGCGCGGACGGCCGCGCTCGGAGCGCGGACGTTGTCAGTAAAAGCGCGGACGTTGTCAGTAAAAGCGCGGACGCTGTCAGTAAAAGCGCGGCCGTTGTCAGTAAAAGCGCGGACGCTGTCAGTAAAAGCGCGGACGCTGTCAGTAAAAGCGCGGACGACCGCGCTCCGAGCGAGGAATCCCGGGTAAAAGAGAAAAAAATCCCCGCTCGCGCATCCCGGCCGAGATGTTCGGGCGGTTTTCGTCATCGCGAACCCGGAGGGTGAAGCAACCCGGGGGTTTACGGGTTTCTGGATTGCTTCCCGCCACGCGGATACCAATGGCGAAAACCGACTTTTGATACACCCCCCACCGGGTGGATTCAAGAGTATGTACCACTATTCTGTTTACGAAATTCGCCGGGGGACACGTGATAGAACCCCTTGAACTGCCTGCTGAAGTGGTTGGGATTGCAATACCCCAGTTTATAGGATATCTCGGAAGAGGTCATCCCGGTCGTCGCCAGCAGCTTCTTCGCCTGCGCCATCTTGATATTTAAGATAAAAGAGGAGGGCGTTTGATTCGTGAGACGCTTGATATTGAGGTAAAGCTGGGTGCGACTGACATTGGTATGTTTGGATAGCTGGTTGACAGATAAATTGCTGTCACCGAGATGGTGATGAACATACTCTACTAACTCCCGGATGAATATCTCGTCGGCATTATTCACCTCTCGCTCACCGGTATCCAGCGGGTTGAAGTTGGCGTAATACGTGCGAAGGACATTCCTGTTTTTCAATATATTGTTTAGCCTCAGCAGCAGCTCTTGCATGTTGATCGGCTTCTGTAAAAGGGCATCCGCCCCGTGGCGAAATCCTTTTATCTTGTTTTCCGCCGAGAGATCGGGGGTGACGAGGATAATGGGGATATGCCTGGTCTTGCCGTTTTCCTTGATCACGCGGCATAGCTCGAAACCATCCATCCCGGGGATATGGATATCACTGATCACGATATCCACGTTCTGGGATTTCATGAGCAACAGTGCCTCGTTCCCGTTCGAGGCGATCAGGACGTGAAAAAACTCCCGTAACTTTTTCCGCAACAACTTCTTTGTATCCGCGTCGTGTTCAACCAGCAAAACGTGGAAAAAGTTCTTCACCTCCTGTTCATCCCGCGCGCTCCCCTGTTCCTCGATATAAATCGTGTTATCGATGATCTGGTCGACGATATTCGCGCGGCTCTTGGGCCGGCTTACCTGCAACTCCTCGTCCTGTATGATCGGCATCTCGACCCGGAAAACATTCCCGCTGTTTTCAATAGCGACGACGGACAAGTGAATATCCAGGAGCTTGGCTATACTGTTCACGATCGCCAGTCCTATGCCACCGTGGGAGGAGGTGTCGGTGCGGTTATACGGCTGGAAAATGGCGACTTTCTGCTCGTCGGTCAAACAGGTACCGCTGTTAAAGATATCGATCACGAAGAGCCGGTCTTTCGTGTAGAGTTTCATGTAACACTCCCCTCCCTCGCCCGTGTGCTTGAACGTGTTACTTAAAAGATTGCCCACCAGCATCTCTATTTTATCCGCGTCAAACAGGATCGGGAGCGTATCCACCCGGGTCACGAATTGATGCGTGATTCGCTTGCGTTTATACAAGGGGGTAAACGCCTCGTAAATCCCGTGGAGAAACAGGATGATGTCATACTTTTTTATCTCGACCGGGGCGTGTTGCGACTCGATGTTCCTGAAATTCATCAGTTGATTGATCAAGAACTCGAGGCGCTTGACGCTCCGCTTGAAGATATCGCTGTCACTGTCCGGCTCGTTACCGGGTAAAATCTCTTCTTGCAACGTGGAAATAATCGCCAGGGGGGTCTTGAACTCGTGCGAGATATACGTGAAGAAATCCAGTTTCAAGGCGTTCATCCGGGAAATCTCGGCTTGCTCGACCTTCGCTTGATGCATCAACCGCTTATGCATCATTTGCTTCCGGACAATCACCCGGATAAACCACGCGATCGCGCCCAGCCCGACCAGGTAAAGCCCGATCATGTAGGGCGACAGGAAGAGCGGCGGTTTCACCTCTATCTCGATGGTTTTCGATGCCAGGAGGTTCTTGTCGACCGTCTCGATACGCACGTGCAAGGTATAGTTGCCGGTGGGAAGGCCCGTGAACGATATCTCGTTTGAAACAGGGTTCACCTCGTACCAGTGCTCGCTAAAGTTCGCGAGTTGATAAAGGCACTTGTACGGGGGATCGCGATCCGTGGTATAATCTATACAGGTTATCTCGAACGATATAAAGTTCTGTTCGTGATTTAGTATCAACTTGTCGGTGTGATTGATATGCCGTTTCAAGATAGAGGATTCATCGATCGCCACCGGTTCATTGAATAACTTGAGGCCCGAAATAAACAGGAACGGCTTTTTCTCCTCCCGGTGATTTGTCCGCGCCGGATCGAAACGGCAGATCCCTTCCGAGGTACCAAAATAGATGGCTCCCGTGCTATCGGTGTAGCTGGAACGGCTATTAAATTCATTCTTGCCTAACCCCCACGCGAGATTGAACTTCTTGACCGTTTTCAACGGGGTGATGCAAAAAAGGTTATTCCCGCCCGCTAACCAGATATTCCCCTCTCGATCTCCCTGTATACCGGCAATGTTGCCATTGAGCGCGGTGTCGGTGATGTAGGGGATCAACTCGCCACGCTCGAACAGGAATAGCCCGCCCTTGCTCGTTCCTAATAACAATTTTCCCTCTTCCGTGATGAAACCGCATTGAATGTAGATCTCCTTGTAGCGGGTAAAACTGAACTCCTCCGTTTTTTTAGTTACACGATCAAAGCAGTAGATCGAGTTGAAGTTAATCACGTAGATCTTCTCCTTGAACGACAAGATATCACAAAACGCGAAGTCCTGATTCCCGCAATACAGCACGTTCGAGAACGATCTCGTGCGATGACAATAGATATCGATGCCTTTGTTGGAAGCGACCATCAGGCTATCCCGGTTGATCGAGTGTAACGCGAAAATCGAGTTTCCCGACAGGGTCGTCGTGTCGTTCACCTGGCTCATGTAGTGCGCGACCGGCACGTCACGCGTGATTTTATACAAGCCGAAAAACATCGCCCCGGCCCACAAGTTTCCCTCCTCGTCAAACTCGATGGCCACGATATCGTTACTCAAGCCCGCCCGGTGCCGGTCGATCTGTTTTATTAACTTGCCGCTCTTGTCGAACACGCAAATGCCCATGCGGTTGGTCCCGGAGAGGATATTTCCCTGTCGATCCTTTATAATACCGTTCACGGTCACCTCGCCCGTCTCCATCGGGTCGCCCGCGAGGTTGTAGAATTGCATGCTGGAATTCAACTCTTTTATGTAGAAAAATCCCGAGACGAAGGTCCCCAACACCATCTCCTGGCTTTTGGTCCGGTAGATCCTCGTGATGGTCGTGTTCAGGAGCACATTATAGTTGTTTTCAAACATGTAACTCTTGAAATAGTTATTATTGTAATCGTACACGGAGAGTTTATTCTGGTGCCCTATCCACAAGCGATCATAAGCATCCTCGTTTATATGGGTGATATTCTCGATCTCGCCCGCGTTAAACCTTGACGCGAGGGTGTCCTTGTGAAAATAATCCAACGCGCGGTTATAGCGGTATAGCCCGTCCTTCACGGTCCCGATCCAGACACACCCTTTGGAATCGGGGAAGATACATATCCCTTTTAACGGGGAGGAGTCGTCGCTCTCGAGTGTATACTCTTTAACGACATGAAATTGGTCGTCAATTCGATAAACCGTGTCATGATTCAATCCCCACAATATCCCGAATTTATCCACGCACAAGTAACTATACGGGATATTCGCCGCTAACCTCTCGATGGAACCCCGCTTGTACTGGTATAAATTTTCTCCGGCCGCGATGATGATCCTCTCCTTGTACTGGAGGAGCGACGCGGCGTATTGAATATCGCTCCCGTCGAGTTGCACGCGCGTGAAAATACCCGAATCGTAGCGGTAGGCCTCCAGGCAATCGGCAGTACCGATAAGCATCTCCTCCCCCGTGTCAAATAACGAGAAGATATGCCCCGGGTATCGTTCTACCGTTCGCACGTGCTTACTATCGTATATGTTTAATCCCCTGGTGGAGCCAATCCAGAGTCGCCCGTATATATCGTCACATATCGCCGAGATATTATTCCCCGCCAGTCCATCACTCTTGCTCAAGTGTATGTAATTTTTTATCATGCCATCCACCATCCCCCCGGCGATGCTCCACGGGAAGAGTAACAGAAAGGAGATTATAAGATACCGCTTCATGCCCTTTATTTTTGACGTAAAGATAGAATTTGTATCCAACGTAATGTAACTTGTTTACATATAAATTTCATCACGATACATGCCTATTTGTTCAATCTTGCATCATCAACGGATGAAATATTTGTTCTACACCGTTTTTTTACATATATATATAATCGCTCTGTTTTCATGTAGATACATTTGCCTTAAATCTTGAAATACCATGAAAACGATCCTTTCATTTATCATCATCACGACGCTTGCCGGATGCTTGTCTCCCGCGAGGAGGGATGCCGGCTCGATCCTTCCAACGCCTGTACCCGAACGTCCTCCCGGGCAAACGGACGTGTTGGAATTGAGATGCGCCCCCATACCGGTAGTCCGTGTCGGTTTTATCGGCTTGGGCGCGAGAGGGAAAAATGCCGTCAGTCGCTTTATCTCCATAGAAGGGGCGGAGATCAAGGCCTTATGTGATTTAAAGCCATCGAATTTAGACGAAACGCGAGAGCGACTCGCTCAACACGGCTACCCTGAAGCGACGGCGTACACGGGGGATGACGGGTGGCAAACACTGTGTCAAAGGGAGGACATCGACTTGATATACATCTGCACGGATTGGCTCTCGCACGCGCCGATCGCCGTGTATGCCATGGAACACGGCAAGCATGTCGCGATAGAGGTTCCCGCGGCGACCACCTTAGAGGAGTGTTGGGCGTTAGTGAATACCGCCGAGAAGTATCGTCGGCATTGCATGATGCTGGAAAATTGCTGTTACGACAGATTCGAGCTGGCCGCGCTGAACATGATACAACAAGGAGTGCTGGGCGAGATCGTGCACGCGGAGGGCGCATACATCCATGATTTACGCTCGATGAACTCCAATCAACATCTTCCCCGGGTAGCCGCGGAGATCCTGAAAGAGGAGAAAACGGGGTCTCGCTCCCCTCTTCCCGCCTACCGGGATCATTGGCGCATGAGGTATAATATAGAGCACACCGGTAACCCGTACCCTTCGCATGGCCTGGGCCCCGTTTGTCAAGCGTTAAATATCCACCGGGGGGACAAGATGAACCACCTGGTATCCTTATCGTCCGACCAGTTCGGCATCACCGCCTACGCGGAGAGGAGTTTCGGGAAAGAGTCGCCACAAGCCAAGCAACCGTATCGTTTGGGAGACATGAACACGACGATCATTCGAACGGAAAAGGGTAAAACGATCCTGATTCAACACGATATCACCTCCCCTCGTCCTTATAATCGTATCCATTTAATAAGCGGCACGAAAGGGTTTGTCCAGAAGTGGCCCACGCCGACGATCGCTCTCGATCCTACCGCCCACGAGGCACTTTCCCGTTCCCAAGTGGATTCCATGCTAACCGTGCACGAGCATCGTTTCTACAAAGAGGCCGGGGAACGGGCAAGCAGCCTGGGAGAGATCGCCCACGGAGGGATGGATTACATCATGGATTATCGTTTAGTATATTGCTTGAGGCAAGGATTACCGCTGGATCAAGACGTTTACGACGCGGCTGAATGGTCGTGCTTGGTGGAGTTAACGGAACGATCGGTAGAAAACAACGGTGCCCCGGTAGAGATTCCTGATTTCACGCGCGGTGCCTGGAACAAGATAGCAGGATTGAGATTTGCCGAATGAAATGAGACGATCACGTTATTAACTAAATTCAAAAACAATGAACAGATGAAGATCTACAAACGCTTCCATTTACGTATCTGGGCTGGAGTATTCGGGATGCTTTTCATGCCCGCCGTACAGGCCCAAACAGGTAACACCATTTTTATCCAGGGCAGGGTGATAAACGCCCAACAGGATCCCGTGATCGGAGCGGCCATCAAGGTGCAAGGGCGACCGGTTGGAACGACGACGGATAAAGAGGGTAAGTTTGCTATCCAGGCGATCGCGGGAGAGACACTTGAAATCTCGTGTATCGGCTACTTGAAGCAGCACCTGAAGGTGGTGCCTTCAACACGACCTTTGACGATCATCCTGCAGGAGGATGTGACGGAACTGGAGAACGTGGTGGTGGTGGGCTATGCTTCCGCGAACAAGAAGAAACTCACCGGGGCCGTGACCGCGGTCTCGATAGAGGATCTTAAAAATCGCCCGATCACCGATGTCTCGTTGGCGCTCCAGGGAAAAGTCACCGGGGTACAGGTAACTCAAAATTCGGGACAACCGGGGGCGGACGGCGGGACGATCACGATCCGCGGCATAGGTACCCTGAATGACTCCTCCCCGCTGGTTATCATCGACGGTTTTGAATCCTCGTTCGACAAAGTGGACGCGAAAGATATTGAATCCATGACCGTGCTCAAGGATGCCGCATCGGCCGCGATCTACGGGAACAAAGCGGCTAACGGGGTCATTCTTATCACGACCCGAAAGGGGAAAAGCGGGAAATTAAACATCGAGTACAACGGCTACATAGCCGTGCAGGAGGTGACCCGTTACCCGTCCCTATTGGGTTCCGTGGACTACCTGGAATTGAACAACGAGGCGTTGGTAAATTCCGGGAAACTCCCCATGTTTAGCGAAGAGTGGATGGAACATTTCAGGCAACACGAAAATCCCGTGCTGTACCCCGACCGCAATTGGGCCGACTTCTACTTCAAGCCGGCGTTACAGCACAACCACCACGTGACCCTGAATGGAGGGGACGAACGCTGGACACACGCGCTCTCGCTGGGCTTCTTGGATCAAGATGGGATATTGACGGGAACGGAGTATTCCAAGTACAATTTCAGGGCGACAACGACCATGACCACCTCGCACAACAAGTTAAAAATCACCACTAACATCGCCGGCCACGTGGCCACGCAAATCGATCGTGTCAACGGCACGGGAGCCACGTTATCACGGATTGTCCAGATGGGCCCCACGGTCAATGCCAAGATGGAGGGATACGGGTGGACAAGCTGGTTTTACGACGATGCCGCCTTAGAAGCAGGAGGAAGGCAAAAGAAAGATATCAAGAATTTTAACGGGAACATGAATATCCAGGCGCAACTCTTGCCGTACCTGAAAGTGGAAGGGGCCATCAATTATGACCGCACGCTGGAGTTAAATCAAACGTACGCGCCGAACGTCTTCCTCTATACCATAGAGACCGGGCTGAACGGGGAGCAGAGTATCGGCAGGAACAACGCCGTCGAATCCCAGATAAGAGAGAGCACGTACACGCACGGGAATCTGTCGAGTTACGCGACGCTATCCGGCTGGGTTGACTGGAAGGACGACCATCATTTCAAGCTATTGGCCGGCGTACAACAAGGGGCGTGGGACTCGAAATATTATCAAACCGAACGCCGGCGGCTGACCGCCGACCTGCCCTCGTTGGAAGTGGGAGATCCCGCCACCCAGAAAAATGCAAGCTGGGAATCGGAAGTAACCTCCCTCTCGTTGTTCGGTAGATTCAACTATGACTTCGACAGCAAGTACTTGTTTGAAGCGAACATCCGTTACGACGGGTCTTCAAAATTTGCGGAAGGGGGTAAATGGGGACTATTTCCCTCCTTCTCGGCCGGGTGGCGAATATCGGAAGAGCCTTTCTTGAAATCCCTTTTCCCCTGGGTAGACGAGTTGAAAGCGCGGGCCTCGTGGGGACGACTTGGAAACGAAAAGATATGGAGTGCCTACGCCGGCACGGATATCCTTTCGGTGGGCAGCGTGAACTACGTCTGGAATAGCGAGAGTGTCACGGGTTCGGCCGTCTCCTACATCGCTAACAAGAGCTTGACATGGGAAACTACCACGCAAAAGAATTTCGGGCTGGACTTTACCATCTTCCGCTCGTTCTCTTTCGCCGGAGATTTTTATATCAAAGAGACGGACAACATCCTCATGCGGCTCCCGGTCTCCAGCACGTTCGGCTTCACGGAGGACCCGTGGCGCAACGCGGGAAAAATGCGCAACATCGGCTATGAATTCTCCCTCTCGTACGACAAGAAATTCCTTGCCGGGTGGGGGATCAACGGGAACCTCGCGTTCTCTTTCAACAAAAACAAGATCGTGGGGTTGCACGGGATGAGTCCCATGCTGGATAACACGCGGGGTATATTACTGGAAGAGGGGAAGGCCATCAACACGCTCTACGGCTACCAGGTAGAGGGTATCTACCAGAGTGATGACGAAATTCACAAGCACCTGGTCACGTTCGACCGTCACGGGAATCCCGTCAACTCCTACTCGGGACTGATCGCCACGCCCGGGGATATCCGTTTCAAGGATCAAAACGGGGACGGCATCATCGACATGGACAACGACCGCGTGGCCTTGGGCGACCCCTCTCCCGATTTTCTCTTCTCGTTCACGGGGAACACGACCTACAAGGGGTTTGATCTCACGGTGTTCTTCCAGGGAATCATCGGTGGCGAGGGATGGAGCACGGGCGAATTGGTCTCGCCCTTCTTTAACGGCTACAACAGTGCCGGGTGGATGGTAGATCGCTGGACTCCCGAACGACCGAACAACACCTATCAACGCATGTATAACGACAGCCAACGCTCCCTGATCAAGTCGGAATATTACGTGGAGGATCTATCGTACCTTCGCCTGAAAAACGCGGAACTGGGCTACACCCTTCCTGCCGAGTTGCTGATGAAACTCAAACTCACGAGCGCCCGGTTGTTCATCAGCGGGCAGAATATCCTTACCCTGACACGCTACAAGGGCTTCGATCCCGAGAGAGCCGGTGTCGAGGCTACCAACATCTACGCCTACCCGTTAGTCAAAACATTTACCGCTGGCATTCACCTCAGATTTTAACGTTATGAAAAAGAAGATACTCTATTCGGGGATACTCCTCTTGTTCTTGTCGGGCGCCTGTTCCGGCTACTTAGATACCGTTCCCGTCGACAAGGCCTCCCCCGACACTTTTTTAAAAGACCTCGAGCAGGCGCGCAGCCTGTTGGCCGGGATCTACTACTGCCTGTACGACGAAAGTCCAAGCTACATCACCCCTTACACGTACGAGAACATGAGCGACAACTCCTTTAATCCCAACACCTGGGAATTTTCAGCCGAGTTTGCCAAGGGGACACAAACTTCCACCAGCTGGTGGGCCGAATACAAGTGGACGAGAGACTGGCAAGCGATATCCCGCGCCAACTCCCTGTTACGCGGCCTGGCGAGCAACGGCGTGTTGACGGAAAGCCAGAAAAACGCGATTAGCGCCGAAGCCCGTTTTTTAAGG
>JAISNC010000080.1 GCA_031276355.1 Odoribacteraceae bacterium | reverse complement strand
CGCTGGGCATCCGTTAATGCTAATTTCTTTATCTTTCCCATTGATTATCGCATCTATTATAATGGTGCCGAAAGATACTCTAAATATTTTATACAAACTAATTATGAACATCTACTTATCTTTTAAAACGTCAACAAATGTACGGGTATAATAGGAGATTTGCAAGCTATACACCGCCAGGCGCGCGCGTGCCTTCCCCTCCCGGTCACGCGTCGTGCGGCACTAACGCGCGGGTGAGGAGGGCCACCCCCTCGGACGCGCCCTTTTCGATGAACTCGACGCGGGGGGCGTGGCGGATACTCGCCGGGATCTTGGGGTCTATCAAGAAAAGGCGGGCGCGGTCGGGAGCGTGGTGAATCAACCCGGCGGCGGGGTAGACCGAGAGCGACGTGCCGATGACGACCACGATGTCGGCCGTGGAGATGATCCGGGCGGCGTTCTCGATCAGCGGTACCGCCTCGCCGAACCACACGATGTGCGGGCGTAGCCGGGCACCGTCCTCGGCCGTGGCACCCGGCGGGAGTTCCCACCCCTCTAACTCGTAAATTAGGCCCGGGTTCCTCTCGCTCCTTACCTTGGTCAGTTCGCCGTGCAGGTGTAACACGTTCGTGCTCCCGGCCCGTTCGTGGAGGTTATCCACGTTCTGGGTAATGACGTGGACGTCGAAATAGCGCTCCAGCCGGGCGATCCCGACGTGCCCGGCGTTCGGTCGTGCCGTGGCGAGCTGTTTCCGTCGCTCGTTGTAAAACCGGTTGACCGTTTCCGGGTCGCGTTGCCAGGCTTCCGGGGTGCACACGTCTTCAACGCGATACTCCTCCCACAGCCCGTCGCTGTCCCGGAACGTCCGGATGCCGCTCTCGGCACTCATGCCCGCTCCCGATAAGACTACTAATTTTTTCATGGTGACGCGTGTTTTGGTTCGAGGCGATAAAGTTAATCATTTTCGCGTTCATAATCTCCCGCCTCGGGAGAACTATCCGGGCCACCGGATAAGAGCGTCTCAAAAGCCCGGTTTCGGGGGTACCTCGCGTTCCGTTCGGGATGCGACTCCCGATGGAAAAATATAGACCCGCGTTTGGCGGGGAAAGTTATTTGTAGTAGCTTTACCTTGTTCTTAAATCAACACGGATGAGCAAATTTGAGGTTGTCGGGGGGAAACAACTGAACGGTGAATTGACCCCGCAAGGAGCAAAAAATGAAGCGTTACAGGTGATTTGTGCCTGCCTGCTGACGCGGGAGCAAGTGACTATCGAGAACGTCCCGGAGATAGTGGACGTGATCAAATTAATCGAACTGTTGCAAGGGCTGGGAGTGGAAGTCGAACACGTGGAGAGAGGAAAATACCGCTTTCAAGCCGCTCGCGTGAATATCGATTACTTGGCCACGGGCGATTTCTACCGAAAAGCCGCCGCGTTGAGGGGGTCGATCATGATCCTGGGTCCCCTGCTGGCCCTGCACGGTTACGGGATCAGCCCTAAACCCGGTGGTGACAAGATCGGCCGGCGGCGTTTGGATACTCATTTCCTGGGATTCGAGAAGCTGGGGGCTACCGTTGAATACGACGCCGAACGGGGATGGTTCAAGGTCTTCGCGCGGCAATTGAAAGGCGCCTACATGCTGCTGGACGAGGCCTCCGTGACAGGCACGGCGAACATCATCATGGCGGCCGTGCTGGCGGAAGGAGTCACGACGATCTACAACGCGGCGTGCGAACCCTACGTGCAGCAGCTATGCAAGATGCTCAATAGCATGGGGGCAAAGATATCGGGCATCGCCTCGAACCTCCTCACGATCGAGGGTGTCACGTCGTTGCACGGGTGCACGCACCGCTGCCTGCCCGACATGATAGAGGTAGGCAGCTATATCGGGTTGGCCGCCATCACCCACTCCGAGATCACCATCAAGGAGGCCGGTATTCCCCACCTCGGCCTTATCCCCAATGCCTTCCGGCGGCTGGGGATCCGTGTCGACGAGCGGAACGATGACCTCTATATCCCGCCCCAGGCACATTACGCGATCGAAGAGTTCATAGACGGTTCGATCCTCTCCATCGCCGATGCCCCCTGGCCCGGGTTGACGCCCGACCTGCTGAGCATCTTCTTAGTCGTGGCCACGCAAGCCAAGGGGAGCGTGCTCATTCACCAGAAGATGTTCGAGAGCCGCCTCTTTTTTGTCGATAAGCTCATCGACATGGGCGCGAAGATCATCTTGTGCGATCCCCACCGCGCCACCGTGATCGGGCAAAATCATGACTCGCGACTCCGCGCCACGAAGATGACCTCCCCGGATATCCGGGCCGGCATCGCGCTCCTCATTGCCGCCCTCTCGGCACAAGGCACCAGCGTCATCGAGAATGTCGACCAGATCGACCGCGGATACGAGCAGATCGAGCAAAAACTCAACGCCATCGGTGCCGAGATCCGAAGAGGATAACACGTGTAAACAGTAGAAAATCATCACCTTTGTTCAACTTTTAATTTATTATCATGAAAAAATTTTTCACCTATCTCTTGGCCACCATCACCGGCGTGATCCTGGTCAATCTTTTTTTCTTTATCCTCTTCTTTGCCATCATCGCCGGCATTGGCTCGATGTCATTCCAGAAAGCGAGCGTCGCGATCAAAAGCAACTCCATCCTCGAGCTATCGTTCGATGAAACCATCACCGACCGGGAATCCGGGAACCCGCTCGAGACCTTCGACCCGTTCTCTTTCTCGCACCACTCCACGCTGGGATTGAACACCCTATTGAAAAAGATCAACGCGGCAGCCTCCGATGACAGGATCTCGGGTATCTACCTGAATCTCCAGGATATCGACGGGGGGCTGTCGACCGTCGAAGAGGTACGGGCGGCCCTCCTTGAATTTAAAAAGAGCGGGAAGTTTATCTACAGCTACTCCAACCTCGGCTACTCGCAAACGAGTTACTACCTCGCTACTACCGCCGACAGTCTCTTTATCAACCCGAACGCCTCGCTTCTCCTCACCGGGCTAAGCGCCACCGTCGCCTATTACAAGGATATGTTGCAAAAGTTCGGCGTCAGCCCGGAGGTCGTGCGCGTCGGGAAGTTCAAGTCGGCCGTCGAGCCTTTTCTTGACAACAAGATGAGCGAGGCCAACCGCGAGCAACTCTCCGTCTACCTCAACTCCCGCTGGGCAAACATCGTCAAGGGGATCGCCGACGGCAGGAAAATCCCCGCCGAACGCGTCAACCGGTTGACCGACGAATTTCGCTTCTACTCGCCGGAAGAGTTCGTGAAAGAGGGACTTTTTGACGCGGCGATCTGGGAAGACCAGATGGTGCAAAAATTAAAAACGGCATGTAACGTGGAAGAGGAGGAGGAGTTGAACCTCGTCTCGATCGCGGATTATAGCCAGGTGACCTGGCCGGACAAAAATGTCAAAAATCACAAGATCGCCGTCATCTACGCCTTGGGCGAGATCGGCATGAAGCAAGCCACCTTCTCCATCGGCCCGGAACTGGCCCTCACCATCCGGGAGGCTCGCCGGGATACCACCGTCAAAGCCATCGTCCTCCGCGTTAACTCGCCGGGAGGCAGCGCCTCTACCTCCGACATCATCTGGCGAGAGGTAGAACTCGCCGCGCGCGTCAAGCCCGTGATCGCCTCCATGGGCAACGTCGCCGCCTCCGGGGGATACTATATCGCCTGCGCGGCCGACACCATCATCGCCGATCCTACCACCATCACCGGATCCATCGGTGTCTTCGGCATCTTCTTCTCGGGAGAGAAGCTGATCCGGGAGACCATCGGCATCCATCCCGAGGTGGTGACGACCCACCGGCACGGCGATTTCGGCGGCAGCTATCCGCTGCCCCTCCCGCTTGCCTCCCGCGGGCTTACCCCTTACGAACGACAGGTGTTGCAAATGTACGTCAATAACACCTACACCACCTTCCTCGACCGCGTGAGCCAAGGCCGCGGCATGACCCCGGAGGCGGTCAACGAGATCGGGCAAGGCCGCGTCTGGACGGGCGAGGATGCCCTGCGCATCGGCTTAGTCGACATGCTGGGCGGGCTGGAACAAGCCATCGCGTTGGCCGCGGAAAAGGCCGGGTTAACCACGTACCAGCTCCAAGAGTTACCCGCGGCCGTGAACTTCTGGCAAATACTTCTCGAGGAGTTCCCCGCGGCCGTGAAACAACGCGTCGTGAAGGCCGAATTGGGTGAGTTGTACCCGCTCTACGAGCAACAAAAACGCCTGTTGACCACGCGCGGCATCCTCGCGCGGCTCCCCGTCGAGTTTTCACTCTGACCCTCGATGAACGTGCAAGAGATGGCGGCGGGAGCGCTCGGCCTTCCCGCCGCCCTTTACGGGGCGGGCATTGCCGTGAGAAACCGCCTGTTCGACTGGAACATTCTCCCGTCGCGCCGCTTTGACGTTCCCGTCATCTGCGTGGGCAACATCACCGTGGGGGGAACCGGCAAAACCCCCCACGTCGAGGCACTCGTCGCCACGCTCGGCAAGGAGTACCGGGTCGCCTGCCTCAGTCGCGGGTACAAGCGCAAGACCCGCGGCTTTCTCCTCGTCGAAAAACACGATGACCCCGCCCGTGTCGGCGACGAACCCGCTCAAATCAAGAACAAATTCCCCGGCATCACGGTAGCCGTGGACGGCCACCGCGTACGCGGCATCGAGCACCTCCTTGCTCTCTCCCCTCGCCCCGAGATCATCATCATGGACGACGGGTTCCAGCACCGCCACGTGAAGCCCGACATCACTATCGTCCTCATGGATTACCGGCGCCCCGTCTACACCGATCACCTCCTCCCGCGCGGTCGCCTGCGAGAACCGGCAAGCGCCCTCCGGCGGGCCGATTTCATCATCGTCACCAAATGCCCGCCCGGGATCTCCCCCGCGGAACAAGCGACCATCACCCGTCGCTTGGCCCCGGGAGCAAGGCAACGCGTCCTCTTCACCACCATGAGTTACGGCTCCATTACCCCGCTCGACGGCACAAGCCCCTGCCACCTCTCGCCCGACACCCCGATTCTCTGCCTGACGGGCATCGCGCAACCGGCACCCTACCAACGACACGTGGAGACGCTCGCCGGACGCGTCATCCCGCTGCCATTCGCCGATCATCACGCCTTTTCCGGGAAAGATATACGCCAAATCATCAAGAAATACAGGGAGATACCATCGAACTGCGCTTATATCTTCACTACCGAGAAAGACGCTACCCGGCTCTCTTCGCTCTCTCTCCCGCCGGAAATCGCGGGGAAGATCTTCTATATCCCGATCGAACCCCGCTTTATCACCCCCGCGGATGTATTCATTCAAACCATCACTGAACATGCTCGACAAAATAAAAGAGGCTAATCGCTTCCTCGCGCCCCTCCTCGACGGGCAAGAGCCCGCCATCGCCATTATCCTCGGCACCGGCCTCGGCGACCTCGCCCGCGACCTCGTCGTGCGCCACGCCACTCCCTACACGGCCATCCCGCACTTCCCCACGTCCACCGTCCCAGGCCACGCCGGGCGCTGGATCGTTGGTGAACTCGACGGGAAAAACATCATCGCCATGCAGGGTCGCTTTCACTTCTACGAGGGCCACTCCATGCAAGAGATTACCTTCCCCGTGCGCGTCATGCGGGAACTCGGGGTGAAAACGCTCCTCCTCTCTAACGCTGCCGGGGGTGTCAACCCGCTTTTCCGTACCGGCGACCTGATGATCATTGAAGACCATATCAACCTCTTCCCCGAACACCCGTTGCGCGGGAAGAACTACGAGTCACTTGGTGCCCGCTTCCCGGCCATGACCGGGGCCTACTCCCCGCGCCTCATCGCGTTGGCCATGGAAGCGGGCAAGCGGCTGGATCTCCCCTTGCACCGCGGGGTATACGTTGGGTTACAAGGCCCCTCCTTTGAAACCCCCGCCGAATACCGTTGGATACGCGCCACCGGTGGCGATGCCGTGGGCATGTCCACCGTGCCGGAAGTCATCGTGGCCCGGCACGCGGGCATGGAGTGCTTCGGCCTCTCCGTGATCACGAACAGCCTCTCCACCGTCGCGACCAGCCACGAGGAGGTACAGGAAGTCGGGCACTGCGTGCGCCCCCGCGTGATCGCCCTCGTCCGGGAACTCCTTCGGCAACTGTAACCGGGGGCTTGGCCCCCTGCCGGAACAAGCATACGCGATGAGTATCTTGTGCGCGGCAGGAGAGCCAGCCACGTGCGGAAGAGCGGTCAAATTACCGGCGGGTCAAGGTGCCCTGCGTCGGGTAGTTCGTGTTCTTGCTGACGTGAGACAAGGCCGTCATACCACTGATGCGGCGACGGGAATCGACCGTCTCGCCGTTCACCTTGAGGGTGATGTAGATATCCCCATCGCCCTCGCACTCGAGCGTGAAGGCGAACGTCACGGGCAGAGCGGCGGGGCGCGGGAACGACGCGGTGTTGTTTTTAAACGAGATGACGCCCGCCTTGTTGCCGGGGGCGTTCCACCAGTACTGGAATCGTTGATCATTGCCGTCCTTCCCCGGGTCTTCGTCGGAGGCGAGCAGGGGGGAACCCCACGTGCCAATGTGGTTCTCGGCGCTCCAGGTAGAGGTTAGTTCAAGCGTCCAGTTGTCGGTGGTACCCAAGGCGGGAACAAGGTAGTAGACGCGCTGTCCCGTGCCGATGGTGAACGTGGGTGGGGTAGGCGTCGTTCCGGCCAGCGTGACGGGCACTTCTATGCGCGTTCCATCGTGGCCAACGGCGAAGAAGCGGTGGGCGGCGATATCGAACGTGAAGCCGTTGCCGTTGAACGTCTGGGCGGTGATGCCGTTATCGGTGGTGAAGACGCACTTGATATCGCCCTCCTCGTTGCCCTCGCGTACCTCGAAGGCAACGGCGTTCGTCCAGCCGTCAGGCGGGGAGATGAAGCGACCGGCGGCGTTGACCTCCGCGCCGTTACCGGTTTGCAACGGGAGTTTGTTCTTGAAGATGGTGGCATTGGCATCCGTGATGTATTCCATGGCTTGCGTGGGGGCGGGGTAAGTTTTGATCGCGTTGATAGTGGCGTCGATCATGGCCTGACTGACGAGAAAGTTGCCCGTCGAGTAGGGTTGAAGGAAACCGGTTTTGCGGAAGAAGTCGGTAAGATCAAGGCGGGCCGTTTTGCAGACGAGTTCCACGAAGTAGAGCTGGTGTTGGCCATCGGCCCGGCTGCTAACGGTGGGGTCGTTCTTGCGGTAGTGCTCGTAGATGTCCTCGTAGAAGGCGGCCCCGTGGGTGCCCTTCTTGCCGAGGATGTTGTCGAGGTAGAGGTAGAGTTGCCAGAAGGGGACGAGCTGGTGGAAGAGGTGAGCGTTGTTGTCGTTGCGGTTATGGGGCGTGGGGGTGGCGAGGGGACGCCCGTGGCCGAAGAACCAGTTGAAGGCGCGCTCGTAGGTGTTGACGTAGCCGCCATCGGGGACGGTCTGGAGGTTGGTGTTGATAGGGGTGTTCGTGGAGGTGGGCACCAACTCATGGACGTGCGTGCGCAGGTACATCGCTTCGAGGTTGTTGGTGACCTCGACCATGCCGGCCCACCGGAAGCCGGGACGGGTCTGGTTGACGTGGCCGTGCTCGTGGCCGAAGACCCAGATCTCGCCGCCGACGATAACGTCCGGTTTGGTAAGGTACTCGCCGGGGTAGGCCGTGCGGTAGTCCGTCGCGTAGGCGCCGACGCCCGGGCCCATGACCTCCTGGTGGAAATAGGCGCGCGTGCGGTGGTGGCCGCCAAAGCCGTGGGGGAGATCGAGTAGTCCCATGAATTTCCACTCGAGGTAGACGATCGCGTCAAAAGCGTCGACGAGATCCTTGCCGCGGTTGCCGGTGTTTTTCCGGTACCAGGCGGTGGGGGCGGTGGAGGCGGCGTATTTCCCGACGATGTCGAAGTAGGGATTGACGGCGGCGGAGATCAGGCGTTGCCAGTCGGCGGCGGTATGCTTGCGGAGATCGAAGTAACCGTTGACCTCGCCCCCGTGGATGTTGACTTTCATGTTGGTGGGCTTGTTACCCTCGTCCGTGTAGTAGTAGCGGATGTAGGCGAGTCCCTTGCCGTTGCTCAAGGCTCCGGCCAGGATGATGTTTTCACCGTTGGCGAGGGAGAAGGCGGCGGGACCTTGGTCATAACCGCGCAGGTTTTCGGTGCTCATCGACTGTATCTTGAGGGTGGCTGCCCCGGCAGCGGGTAGCCCGCTCACGAAGACGCGTAGCGTGTCGCCCGACGACAGGGAGATGCCGGTAGGGTTGTCCATGATGCCGTACTTGGCGGTTTTGTTGCGAGCAGCGTCGAGCGAGGGGTCGGGCAGTGGCTCGATGTCCATGATGCGAAACTCGGCGGGATAGGTGCCGTCGAGCAGTTGCAGGGCGATGGAGCGGTAGATCTTGTCGTCGCAGGTGGACTCGATGAGTTCTTTCGTCACCTCGTCGCGCAAGGCGGTACAGGAGCGGTCGGTGAAGATCGTGATGGGGTTGAAGGTGCCCGGCCGCGGGGGGAGGTTGGGGGTGACGTCGGGTAACTCTCCATCCGAGCAGGCGGCGCAGAGGGCGACGACGGTAGATAAAAATAACCTGTTTTTCATTGGAATTGTTTTTGTGATAATGGATAATCGAGATGAAAGGGATAAGAAAGGGGCGGAAGTGTTATCCCCCGCCCCTTTCGGGAGGCAACGTGTTGCCACGCGTCCTGGCGATTATTTCATCGTGACGGTGATGTACGTTACAGCCGCGTGAGCCGCCCGGATGGCCGTGATGGTTTCCATCCCGACGAGTTCCCCGAAGGGAAGGGGTTCCCCGCCGTTGATGTTTTCATTCTGGATGGTGCACGCGACCATTCCCTCGCCATCGCATGTCAACACGATGGTCACGGGTTTGTTCAACGTGATCGCCGACGGGGTCAGCGTGTGGGTGGTGGAGTTCCAGTTGCCGCGACCGATGGCGCCGATCTTCGTGCCTCCCTGGGATACGCCGCCGAGATAAAACTCGGTGGGTTCACCGTTACCGTTTCTGCTGCCGGTGATCGTGCCCGTGTAGTTCAGCCGCAACAGGTGAACGCCCCAGCCGGAATCCCCGAAGTTTAACTTTGCCGGGTCATCGGTCAGCTGCGTGCTCACGGCCTTGATTTCCCACGGCTCGGAGGTCGAGAGGGGCGACTCGAGGGTAACGGTGACCCACTGCTCCGTGCCGGTGGCGGGGGGGATCTCGTACGTGGTCGCCGCGGGCGAGAGGCCGTTGACGGTCATTTTCTTCCAGATGTCGGCCTCGCGATACGCGTTGGTTGCATCGCTGGGGACGGTCAGTTCAATCTCCGCCATGGTGATGCCTTCAAAGGCGTCCGCGGCCACGGTCGGCGGGGTGGCCGCCGCCAGCGTGATGCTCGTCAAGGCCGCGCAGTCACTGAAAGCGCCCGCGCCGATCGTGGTGAGCGTGGCAGGCAACGTGACGCTCGCCACGGGGGAGTTCTTGAAACAGTCATCGCCAATGGTGACGAGCGTGTTCGGGACAATGACGGAGGTCAGGCTCACGGCGTCCTCGAATACCCCGGTCAGGGTGTTGTTCGGTACGCTGGCCAGGGACATGTCGATGGTGCCGACAACGCCTTCTTTCACCTTGGCGGCGAGGGTCTGCAGATCCGCGTCGTTGAACGTTCCCGCCAGTTTCAGTTCCGCGATGTCACTCGCGCTGGCCGTGGCCAGGAGTTGGGCGAGCGAACCGGGCGTTTTCACGTTCAAGATGCCGGCCCGGTAGTCGATATAGACGGAGTACTCCGTGGCGGCGCCGCCGCCGTCGGCCGCGAAGACGCGTAGCGTGGCGGTGCCCATGTGCAGGGCCGAGATGAGCCCGGTCTGGGTCACGGTAAATATCTCCGGGTTGCTGCTCTCGAACAGTACCCTCCTGTAAGTCGCATCGAGGGGCAGGACGGTGGTCGTCAGGCGCAACGTCTCGCGTTCTTTCACGGTCACCTCCATCACCCCGCTGCCGGTCGCTGTCGCTTCCGCCACGCTGATTTCCGTTACCGGGATGCCCGTGCTCTTGCTGTTGTCGTCGCCGCAGGCCGCGAGCAGGGCGCTGGCCATCCCGAGGAGGGCGACAGGTATCAAGTGTTTTATCTTTTTCATGTCATTACCGATTAAGGGTTTAATAGCCGGTGTTTTGCACCAGGTTTTCGTTCGCGTTTACATAGGTCACGTGAATGGGAAGCAGGTAGTTTTTCTTCGTGAAGACAAACGGCTGGACCGGTAACTGGGTCTCCTGGTAGAAGGTGGCGTTGGTGGTGCCCTCGTCGTTTAATCCCCACATGCCGTTCTTGTCGTTAGCGAACCACTCCTCGGCCATTTTCCAACGGCGCAGGTCGAAGTACCACTGCGACTCGAAGGCCAGCTCGATCATCCGCTCGCGCCGCACGGCTTGCACGAGCGCGTCCCCGCTCTTCCCCGTGAAATAATTCATGGTTAGCCCGGCCCGCGCGCGTACTTTGCCCAGGTACTCTTGCGCTTTCGCGTCGAGCGATCCGGTAAACTCGGCACACGCCTCGGCGTATTGCAGGTAGAGGTCGGCCAGGCGAATCAGCGGGTAGCAGTACTGCTGGTATGACCATTGCGACCCCCTGGCCATGCCATCGGGATCAATGATTTTCTTCACGGCGTAGGCACTATAAAGATGGTCGGTTCCTTTGGCCACCATGCCGTTCTTCTCCCCGGCTTTCATCTTCAGTTGGTAGGTGGAGTCCTGGTTAAACTCGTAGGGGCCCCGGTCGAAACCGATCGCGGCGTAGAAGCGCGCCTCGCGGTTCAGGTGCAGGTTGCAGGTCTCGGCACCGCTCGGGACGGTCATTCGTCCCGTCGCGTCCCACGTGTAACCCAGGTTCGGGTCTTCCTCGGGTGGCAGGCCGTTTTTCGTGTGGAAGATCTTGGCCGCCGTGAGCGACGCTCCCAGGCCACCGACGGGGTCACCGTTGAGGGGCCGGGTGTCGATGCCCTTGATCACGCCATGACGTTGGGGGCTGTTCCCGCTCCCCTCGCTACGCGTGCTGGCCCAGATGATCTCCTTGTTCCAGTCGTCCACGAGCACCATGCGGCAGTTCAGGTAGGCCTGGCGGAAATCTTCCGTGTAGTGTTTCACGGCCGGGTCCTCGCCGAACGGGTCGGGTTTGTCGAAGGTGTAGAGGTCGAAGCCCTGGTTGCGGGCAAAGACAATCGCGGAGTCGGCCGCCAGCATGGCGCGTTCCCACTTGCTCTTGTCGGGCGTCTGGCTGATCAAATGGTTGCCCTCCTTGTCCTGGAGCAACGCGTAATCCGTGTTACCGTTGAAGAGTGGACTGGCCGCGTACAACAACAGCTTCGCTTTTAACGCCATGGCAATCGTCTTGGAGGCGCGGCCGTACTCGGACTTCTGGGTGCGGGTCGCGGGCAACAGGGCGATCGCTTCGTTGTACGTGGCGACGATCTTGTTGACGCTCTCGTCCAACGACAAGCGCGGGTATTTCCCCTCGGTCTCGTTCTCGATGAAGACAATCGGCCCGTAGCATTGCAGCAACAACTGGTGGTAGTAGGCGATCAGGAACTTGGCCTCGCCGATCCACTGTTGTTTCAATGTTTCGTAGGTGGTCGCGTCCACGGCGGACGGCTTCGCCTCGTCTATATGATTCAGGAAGATATAGCACTGGCGAATGCCCTGGTAGAGGCTCGGCGACGTGTAGTTGTAATAGGTGAAGCCGCCCCAGGGATTCATCAAGGGGTTGCTGGAGCTATACACACCCGAGTTAAATTCCACGCAGCCAAACCACTCTGACGTCCAGTGGTAGGCACACACTAACTCGTTGGAGGTGGCCAACCCCGGCGTGCCGCGGAAGTCAAAATAGTCGTACTGGAAAGAGTAGCAAGTATGCAAGAACCCTTCTGCCGTGTTCTCGTTCTTGAACGCGTCCGACAAGGCCGGCGTGTCATCAGGCACGATGTCCAGAAAATCGCACGCTGTCAATAACAGGCCGATACACAGACCTGACAGTATCTTTTGTATTTTCATATTCTCGTTATTATAAGGTTAAAACGTGAGTTGAAGACCGACTGCAACCGTGCGAAGCGGGGGATAGGAAAGCCCGCGCCCGCCCCCTATTTCAGGGTCCCAGTTTTTGAATTTACTAAACGTGAGAAGATTTCTCCCCTCCATGTAGACGCGGGCGAACTGGTAGGTGTAGCCCACTTCCGCGCTCTTGAGACGCAGGAACGAGGCGTCGCGCAACCAGTAGGTGGAGTTCTGGAAGTTGTTGTGATCCGCCACGCCGGACACCAAGCGCGGGTAAGCCGCGTCGGGATTCGGGTTGCCCTCGGACCAGAAATCGTCCGCGATAAACTTGTACAATTGCGTGTACTGGGCACCGAACGGGTGCAGGTCATTCATCATCAAACTGGTGTTCGCCACGCCCTGGAAGAAGAGCGAGGCGTCGAAGCCCTTGTAGGAAGCCGACGCGCCGATACCGTAGACGATCTGCGGGACGGTGGGGTTGCCGATCAAGGTGCGGTCGTTGCCGTCCAGGTGGTTATCCCCGTTTAGGTCGCGGTACTTGATGTCGCCCGGCAGGACGTTGAAGTCGCTGGCCGGGAGGCTTGCCTTCAACGTGTAGTTGCCGTAAGCGTCCCTGTCGAAATCGGCCTCGGCGTAGAGGCCGTCGGCCACGTAGCCCTTGGAACAGTTCAGGGGCTTGTTCAGTTCCGACTGGTGCTTGTTGTACTCGTCGTAAGGCGGTTCGTCGCGGTCGACCAGCGTGTTCTTGGCGTACGTGAAGCTGCCCCGCAAGCTAACGATCAACTCGTTGTTCAGGAACGCCTTGTTGTAATCAAGAGCAATATCGAAACCCTCGTTTCTCACTTTCCCGATGTTCGCGTACGGGATGTTACCGACGATACCCGACTCGGTGGGGATGGTGCGGTATTGCATGAAGATGCCGTCGCGGTTTTCCCTGTAGATGTCGGCCGTGATCGAGAGGGAGTTGAAAAGCTCCAGGTCGATACCGATGTTCAGTTTCTTGCCTTTCTCCCAGTGGGCGCCGGCAGCACCGAACTTCGTGATACTGGCTCCGGACTTCGACACGCGGGCATCAACAGGACCGAATTGGAAGCTGCGGCCCGTGAGATTGACTTCCGTCAGGTAGGGGAATCGCGAACCACCGATCACCGAGTTACCGACAATACCGTAAGAGCCGCGCAACTTCAGGTTGGAAACGATCTCCTGGAGCGGCTCCCAGAATGTCTCGCGGGAAATATTGTAACCCAAGGCCACCGCGGGGAAGATACCGTAACGGTTGCCCGATTCGAAGTTCTCGGAACCGGTGTAACCCACGTTGATCTCGGCCAAGTAGCGCCCGTCGTAGCCGTATGTCACGCGGCCCGAAAGTCCTTGGTAGCGCGTGGGCAACGCGTCGCGGAAGTCGCCGGGAGCGTTGTTGTGGTAATCCCGTTGCAGGTAGACCAGCAGGGCGCTCACGTCGTGCTCGTCGAACGTGCGGGCGTAGTCCGCGCTGAATTGCAGGTTCATCAACCTGTCGCCCGTCGAAGTCGGGTCGGTGTACAACGCATTTCGTCCCGGGTTCAGATTCTTCGAAAGGATCTCAGGCGAGTAGGTCATATCCGGGTCAGCCGCCAGTTTGTCGGGGTCTACTTGGTAGTATGTCGGCTGGAAATAGCGGGTGATGGAGGTGCGCGTCCAGTTCTTGAACGAGATCAAACCTTTGACGGACAGCCCGGGCGTGACGGCGGCCAGGTTCTGGACAACATCGAACGAGGCGATGTTCGTGTTTTCATTGCGTTCGCTGTACCCGCCGACCATCTCCGCGTAGGGGTTGTGGTAGAGGGGCGTGTTGCCGTCCTGCGGGTGCGGCCCCCCGTACTTGTTGCCGAAGCGGATGCGGTCGCCATCCATGTCGGGGAAATAGGCGGGGAAGAGCACGCCCGGGGAGTTGAACAACTCGCTGTAAAGAGTGGCTGACGAGATGCGCGAACCGCCGTAATTCAAGACTTGCGTGTTGAGACGCACGGCTACTTTGGTCGTCGAGGTGATATCCGCGACGATGTTCCCCTGGATGGAGTAGCGCTGCTGGCGGATGTTGTTGTCGAACTTGTTTTGCGGGTCGCTACGCAACATGCCGTTGTCGTTGTTGAACGTGGCGTTGAGGAAGTAGGTCACCTTCGATCCGCCACCCGTCACGTTCAAGTTGACCGTCTGGTTGTACGAGGCCTCTTTGAAGAGCATCTTCTGCCAATCCACGTTCGGGTAGATCAGCGGGTCACCGCCCGCCGCGGTGTGCTCTATCTTGCTCTGGCTGAAAGGCAGGTTGGCAAGCGGCGTGTTGGGAGAACGCGTCAGGATAGCCTCGTTGAACAGCCGCATGTAGGTCACGCCGTCCGCGAGGTCGATCACTTGCGTGGGTTGGGTCATCTGCCCTTCAACGCGGACATTGACCTTGGCCCGCTCGGAGGCCTTGCCCTGGCGCGTGGTCACCAGCATGACGCCACTCGCGCCTCTCGAACCGTACAGCGCCGTGGCCGCGGCGTCTTTCAGGATCGAGAAGTTCTCGATGACCTCGGGAGGTAACGCGTTCAGGTCGCCCGTGCTTACCTCGACCCCGTCGATGAAGATCAAGGGCGTGGAACCACCGCCGAAAGTGGAGATACCGCGGATCCAGAAGTCGGCACCGTCAGCCCCCGGCTCGCCCGAACGCTGCACGGAAACCACTCCCGCGAGTTTGCCCGCGAAGGCCGAACTCAACGTGCTGGACGACATCTGCAACTCGCTTGGCCGGATGGACTGTATGGCGCCCACGACACTCGCTTTCTTCTGCTTGCCGAAGCCTACCACCACCACCTCTTCCAACGCTTTCACCTCGACCGCGAGCCGGATCAGCAGTTTGTTGGCGTTCGTGACAGGCACCTCCACGCGGGTGTAGCCGGTAAACGATACCACGATGACCGCGTTCTTGGGAACCTCCAACGTGAAGTTCCCGTTTATATCGGTCAACGTACCCTTCCCGGGCTGCCCTTTCACCGTGACCGTGGCACCGGGGATGGATTCCCCGTTCTCGTCGATCACTTGCCCGGTCGCCTTTATCCGTTCATCCTGTGGCTGTTCCACGCGTTTTTTGGCCACGATTACCTGCCGATCGTTGATCTTGTACTCAAGCCCGGCCATCGTGGAAAGCTCTTTCAAGATCTCTTCCGCGTTTTTCCCATCCAAACGGATGAAAATCTTCTTCTCCAGTTCGGACAAGAGGTTTTTTGAATACATGATGACAAGATGGCTGTTCCGTTCAATGTAATTGAACACCTCTTTCACCGTCTGCACGGCCTGTTCTTCATTCACCCCGCACGTGCTCGTGGCCTGAACGGGTTCCATTAATAAAAAACTACTGATTAATAGATAAAGAGATATAAAATATCCCCTTTTCTGTCGTGAAGTCATTTTCTTTTTCATACTTTCGTACTGATTTTTGTTGTTAACACTTGGGTTTTGACGGAAATCACTTTCGGTCGGACAGTATGCTCAGTATTGTCCGACTTTTCCTTTAACGTTTTGCTACTTTTTCTCTCTTCTCATCTCTTTGTTTTTAAAGGTTAGCTTTTTGTTTATCCTATATCACTTGGATGTGTAAATACTCTTTTTTCCTCGTCGTGCGACGTCGCGGACAGCGCTTGCCGGATGGATTTCAACACCTTGTCCAGGTCGTCGTTCAGGAATAATTTGCCATAAACGGGTTCATCTTCGATGGAGGGGTCGCAATCAATAGGTTGACCGTAATATTCAGCCAGATGCGAGAGCACCTCTTTCAACGGTTTGCCGTTCAATATCCACACGCCATTCACCCACGCGACGTAATCGCTTACATTCACCGTCTCTATTTTCGAGATGCCCGCCTCGTTCATCTTCACTCGTTCGTTCGGTTGCATCGTTACATGTCGGTTCAGGTGATCCTTCACGTCCACCGCGCCCTCTTCCAGGACGACAGATGCTTCCGGACGCCCTTTGTATGCGGCCACGTTGAACGACGTGCCCACTACTTGCACCTCAAAGGTAGAGGTGCTTACAATAAAAGGCTTCGTTGCGTCGGGAGTGACTTGCAGGTATACCTCGCCGTCCACGAAGATGTTTCTCCTCTTTCCGAAAGAACGCGGATAGACCACCGTGCTGCCGGAATTGATCCAGATCTTGCTGCTGTCGGCAAGCACGACCATGGAACGCTTGCCCTTGGGCACGATCACTTGGTTATACTCTTCCTCAACGGTTGCCGTTGTCGGTTCACTCTTTGTTTCCCTCAGTTTCTGGGAGTTGACCTGCACTTCCCCCGTGGCCGAGTAGGTTATTTTGGAGTGGTTGGCTATTTGTATCTTCTTCTGAGCCGAAACGACCAGTGTCACCTCTTCCACCTCCTCCCCGGGAGCGTTTGCCTGCATGTATTGTTCCATTTTCAGCGTGTCGTTTTTTTCGCTTTGAGGGAGAAAAAGGAATGAAAGGGTTGCCGCGAGTATGAAAGAGGCGGCCGCGCCTCCCGCCCATGCAACTCTAACCGTTTTCCGGTGGGGAACATGCCGAGTCTTGTCTTCTTTGATCTTTTGCCTGGTCTTGAACAACACGCCGCTCACCCCGGTGGCCGCGGGATGACACTCGTCCCATAAAAAAAGCAATTTTGGAATATCTTCGTCCATCGTTGCCGGGCTAAAACATCCGTCCGGGCATGTAGCACGATCGTTGAAGTAAGACGCTAACGACTCGTATGTGTTCTCTTCCATTGACATGATACTATTTTAATAGAGTGACGCAATTTTGATTCAAATCTCCTATCTACAAGGGATTTTTTTTTTCGAATTATCCCAAATTGTTCACTCACGCGGCCCGCTGTTAGGTAAAAGGCGTATGACACAACATGTTTACACACGACTACGTATACACGCCGTATGAGTAAGATTCGTTCTTTCAAGCAGACTATGGCCGGAGTTTTCGGAAACCGTGGCTTCCGGGGAGCGTGCCGTGTAAATGCAGTAACCCACCGGCAGCGTAAAAACGAGCGCGGGTCGAGGAGGTAGCCCCTCGGCCCGCGTTGTTGCCGGTAATAAAATTTATTTTGTGGCGGGATTTCGCCCGGATCCTCCGTCGCGTGTAGCAAGCGGTTACTCCTTATCCCGGCGTCGGGCTATCGCAACGCCCGAAGCGACGCGGTGATGGCCAATGGCCGCCCCGGGGAGCGCGGGAGCCACGCTCCCTTCTATTCTTGGATACAGCGCACGGGGTAACCGCGACTGCGTTCGAAGTTGGGCTGCGTGGTAGAGCTCTCGTTGAAGTTCAGAGCACGACTATTGATGCCGTTGGACGATGTAGCCGTCCATAAGTAACCGATGGTCAGGTCGTTTATCATAGTGCCCGTAACGCTATGGCGCATGCCCGCCGCCGGATAGAAGGTCGTTTCGCCGCTGGAACCGGAGATGTAAAACTCCCAACCGGCGTGATTTTGACCGCTCTTGTAGTCACTTGGATAGTTAGCGGCGTTGGGCACCATACCGGGAAGGCCGAACGCGTTCCACACGCCGTCCACGGGCAATCGCCATCCCGGGGGACAGGGGTCGAAAAAGCTCTTGCCGGTCGGCGAGGAGTGCCATATCGGGTTATTCCACGAGGAACTGAGATACGGGTTGCTTTGCACCCAGTCGCCGCCAGTCGATTGATAGTAGAAGTTGTAAGGATACTGTACCGCCGTCTTGATTGTCGCCCTCCCAGGAATCCTCACGATACAATCATTAGTGCTAGCGGTAAAAGTGGTCACCGTCGCCCCGGAGACATTATACAACTTCACGCTCGTGGCGGGGAACGGCTCCTTGCGCCCGAACTGGTAGTACAGGCCACGGGTCTTGATAACACCATCCTCGCGGAGGGCACTGGCGGCGCCCAGGTTACGGTCCATGATGACCTTGTCGGTGTAATTGATGGCCCACGTCTCGCCGGAGTAACGATGCACGTGCCCGCCGGGCACGCCGTACGAGTAGCCGTCCTCCTGCCAGGCAGGCGGCGCGTCGTCCGGGTTGTAGCCCGTGAGCCACACGTGCCAGCTCCAGAGATAGTCGGTGGCGTCCTCTTTTCTGACCCCGATCAACA
>JAISNC010000042.1 GCA_031276355.1 Odoribacteraceae bacterium | reverse complement strand
CGGTGGCAAGCCGTTGCGCTATCGCTTCTACCCGGGCGCGAACATGACGAACGATTTCAACATCGTGCCGAATTTTCACTACACGCTCCCTATCATCTTTCATACCGCGGGAGCCGAACAGGATAGTCGCGTGGAGAACCTGGGCCAGGTGCAGCTGGCCGAGTCGAACTCCTACATCATCAGCCCGCTCACCGGAAACGTCCAGGCCACCTACGGCGTGCCCGTTTTCCGTGTCAACACCTTCTGGAAATCCGTGGACGGGACGGGGTCCACCGCGATTACCCCGACTACCGAGTGGGAGGCCGAGGTGATCTGGCAGGATAAGGCGGGCGAGGGCCTGATCAATTTCTGCGAGTCCAGCGGCACGGTCATCGCCGCGGGTAAATACGCGGGCACGGGAGAAAATAATTTTTACTTTAGTCCCAAGGATCAAAACGCGGCGGGGAACGTGTTGATCGGGATCAAGAAAAAGGGTACCACCGAATACCTCTGGAGCTGGCACCTGTGGCTCACGAATTACAACCCGGACAACGCGCCGCTTTTCTGGCAGGAGGACGTTTACTCGTACCCCGTCACCGGCGGGGCCGTGCATCGTTACTCCGGCGGGACGTGGGCCACTGCCGCGTACACCGGTAAATTCATCATGGACCGTAACTTCGGTGCCGCCAGCGCCACGCGCGCCGATGGTCTTGCCAAGACCCGCGGCCTGTACTACCAGTTCGGGCGCAAGGACCCGTTCCCCGCCGCGGGCGTCTCGTTGTATGATGTTCAAGGTGCTATTCTTTCTCGAAATGACTACGCTCCTAATGGTACCGATTGTATCGCGCGGGTACAGGGTGCGACGGCACTCAAGACGGCGGTACAGCATCCTTGTAACTTCTACTGCCCCGGGAGCGACGACTGGGTCTCGGGTAACCCGTATTCCGACAACTCGTGGAATAACCCGACATGGCAGACCTCGACGACCAAGAGTCTTTTCGACCCCTGTCCCCCGGGATGGCGGTTGCCCGTGAACGGCACGTGGGGCACGTTCGCCCTTACTAACGTGCACTCAGGCTACGCGGGAGGGACGGATCAAGCCGGCTGGGAGTTTTACCTGTCCGGTTCCAGCGGCGAAACGGTCTTCTATCCGGCAGCGGGCTATCGCCCCTTCTCCACGGGTGCCATGTACTACGAGCGGGTCGACGGTTACTACTGGTCGTCCACGCCGAACAGCAGCACGGGCGGTCATTACTTGAGCTTCGGCGCGACCTTCGTGAACCCGTGGAATCCCGCTAATCGCGGTAGCGGCTTCCCCGTGCGCTGTATCCAAGAATAAAAGGGAACGAAGTGGGTGTGTCAAAATTGTCACATCCTCTTTATTAGGCACAAAGTTCGTGAGTTCAATTAGTAAATGGCCTATAGATGGATGCTAACGCAACAATATGAAAAGAGAATGTACCGTTTTGACACGCCCTCTTACTTCAGTTGCATTTACTAATTGAACTTACAGTTTTTCTCAATTTATTTTTGCCCCGGTTGGGGCATTTCAAAGGGTCGTTTCGGGGCTGTCTCAAACGTCCCGAATGATCGTCATTGGTAACATAGCTCGAAGCAATCCAGGGATTTACCGTGTTCTGGAGTGCTTCCTGCTGGGCGGATCGCAATGACGGCCATGCGCGATGACGAAACCCGTTTCCACAGCCCGTTCGGGCAACCTCGTTCGGTAGAACAACGCAACTCGCTCTTTTCCTTGCATCCCGGTGAAATGCAGCCTGCACGGGATGCAAGGGACGGGCAGGGCTGATGCTTTTACCGGGTGCCGTATCTGATAGCGAGAGGCGTGTTTTTTTCACGTATCTGCGTGGCAAATAAAAAAAATCATGTAGATTTGTCATGGCAAAATCAAAAAGACCGCGCTGAATCATGAAGGACGAGAAACAAATGAAGATACTGATCCTGAACGGGCCGAACTTAAATCTCTTGGGTATCCGGGAGAGAGCGGTCTACGGGGATACCCCCTTTGAAGTGTTCTTGGAGGGGCTACGCCAGCGACACCCGGAGGTGTCGCTGGACTACTACCACTCCAACCACGAGGGGGTGTTGATCGACAAGATCCACGAGGCCGGTTTCTCGTATGACGGGATCGTGCTCAACGCGGGAGGGTACACGCACACCTCCGTGGCCTTGGCGGACGCGATTGCCGCCGTGACCGCGCCGGTGGTGGAGGTGCATATCTCCAACACGGCCAAGCGGGAGCCGTTCCGCCATCTCTCCTGCTTGACGGCCGCGTGCCGCGGCGTGATCGCCGGCTTCGGCCTTTTTTCGTACGAGTTGGCCGTGCTGGCGCTAAAAAACAGGCGTGATGCCGTGAACATCCAGGAGGAGAACGCGCGATAACAGTATGAGAAAATGGGTATGGAGGCTTTTTTTCTTGCTGGCGCTGGGCGGCGGGTGCAAGGAACCGTCAAAGCCGGGAACGTTTGTTTATTTCAAAAACTACTCGTCCACCTTTAACGACTTAAACGACAAACACCTCGCCGCGGCCAAGCAATACGGGATTCACCCCATCGCCTCCATCGAGGAGGTCAAGCGCGCCAGCCGCCCGTTGAAGGAGGTCGCCTCCGGGCGTCGTTACCAGGTAGATAAGCTTACCCATTCGATCCCTTATTTGGTCTCCGAGGCGCACGAGTTGCTGGAGGAGATTGCCGAAAATTTTCAAGATTCGTTGGAGGCGAAACACCTCCCCTCCCATGCCTTGATTGTCACCAGCCTGTTGCGCACCCGGGCGGACGTGAAAAAGCTACGCGGGAAGAACGGGAATGCCAGTGCCAACTCCGCTCACCTGTTCGCTACCACGTTTGACATCGCGCACGCCCGTTACAAGCCGCTCGGCAGGGAGAGGGCCTCCGTCGATAAGTTAAAGAGCGTGCTGGCGGAAGTGTTGCAGGATTTGCGCCGCCGCCGGCGTTGTTACGTGCGCTACGAATACAAGCAGGTCTGTTTTCACATCACCGTCCGGTGAGGGAGTGCCGCCCTCTTTCCGGCGGATATTTACATTCCAGGCACGAGATCCAGGATTTTTACCTATATTTGCCGATGACCTGAACAAAATGGGATGAACACGATGGAAGTGAAACAAAAGAGAGTACCAGTCGCTTGGGATACGTTGGGATCCCTGCTGTTTTTAGTGTCGGTTGTTGTATACGCGGGGGGATACCGACGGGATCTCTTTTTCCGGTTGCAAGAGTTGTCGCCTTTGCTGCCCGACGATGCGTTGTCCTTCCGAAACGGGATAGCATCACCGGGGGGATTGATCCGTTACGCGGGAGCTTTCCTGACGCGATTCTATTATTACCCGCTACTGGGGGGCGCGGTGTTTGCCGGGCTATTGGTATGGATCCGGTGGCTGGTGGGGACGCTCTTTCGTCTTCCGGCGAGGGTGCGTTTCCTCTCGTACCTGCCGTCGCTGTTATTACTGCTGTCGGTAACGCGGCTGGATCACGTGATCTTTGTCCCCCACGAGGAGAATTTTCTATTTACCGCTTCGCTGGGTGTACTGGCCACGCTGCTCTTGGTGGCGGGATCACGCCGCGCGCGGGGCGGGTGGGTGAAGTGGCTCTACGCCCTATTGACGATAGCCGTGGGGTACCCGTTGGTAGGGTGCTATGCTTTGTTCGCCGCCTTGCTGATCGGCACAGAGGAGGCGTGTCGCGGGGGACACGGGTGGGTGTACGCGCTGGGCCTGCTCGCGGGAGTGGCGGCGTGGATCATTACCTGCCCGTTGCTCTACTTTCACGGGGTGTACGCGGGGCTTAGCACGTATAACATATTCACTGCCGGGTTGCTTTCGCCCGCCGATTACGGGAGCGGGCGAGTGACCGGGTTCGTGGTGCCGGGAGCGCTCGCCGTGCTCGCCGGATTGGCTGCCTGGAGCGGTTTCCGCCGCGGGAGGAGCGGGCTTGCCCCGCCGTGGGGAATGGAGCAGTTCGTGGGCCTGCTGGCGTTGCTCGCGATCACGTTTCTCCTCTCTAACAGGGATCCGCGCTTTCAATCGCTCATGTCTATCCAGCGGGCTGTCGCTCACGACCGTTGGGAGCAGGTGCTGGAGGTAGCACGGGCCGTGGAGATGCCCGACCGGACGATTATCCTCTACCGGAACGTGGCGTTGTTGAAGCAAAACCGGTTGGGCGAGGAGATGTTCACCTTCCCTACCGAGAGCGTAGCCATGCCGAAATATCCTCCCCTGGTGTATATTGCCGGCCGGGATCTGCTTTTTCATCACGGGCGCTTGAATCACGCGTACCGCTGGGCAATGGAACATCTCGTGCAGCACGGGATGACGGTCGATGCCCTGCGTTATATGATCAAGGTAGCGCTTTTGAACGGGGAGTTTCCCCTGGCGCAGAAGTACGTGAACACCTTGGAACGAACGCCCTTTTATGCCGAGACGGCTCGAAAGTACCGGCGCTACATCGCCCAACCGGCGTTGATGAACGAGGAGCCGGAGTTTCGCGCTTTAAATGCCCTGCTCGCTTATCAAAATCTCCTGGGGGAAAACACGGCCCTGCTGGAGCCTTACCTGTTGGAGTATTACAAGAACACGCCTCCCGTTACGTTCGAGACGTTGGAACTCTCCATGAGCGCGGTGTTGACGTTAAAGGTCAAGGATCGTTTCTGGGGACTTTTCCCGCTTTACAAGGAGCATGGGTGGAAGGTGCCTCGCCACGTCCAAGAGGCGGCGCTCTTGTTCGCCCACCGGGAGCAACGGGATCTTTCGGCGTTACACGGGCTGGATACGATCACGCCCGAACGGTTTACCCGCTTCCTGCATACGCTGGAGGTATACAGGAACTCCCCGGAGGAGAGGTTGCTCGCCGCGTTGAAAGATTCATTCGGCGACACTTACTGGTATTATTATTTCGCGATGAAGGAGTTGAAAACAAATTAAACTGGTGAATGATGACGACTCGTTTGTACTTACTCTTGGTGCTCGCGTGTATGACACACGCTTGCTCGGTGGAAATTCCCCGACACGCGAAAGAGGTGACGCTCCCCGTGGCGATCTCGCCCGACTACACGGGGATCACGATCCCGTACAATATAGCCCCTCTCCACTTTACCATTCTTCTCGACGCGGAGGAGTATGTTACGGTTGCCCGGGGCACGCGCTCCGGGAGCCTTATCGTCCGGGGAAAAGAGATCCATTTCCCGTTGAAAGCGTGGCGCGCGTTACTGCTGGCCAATAAGGGGGAAGCCATCCTGCTGGATATCTACTTGAAAAGGGCTGGCGAATGGCTTAAGTTACCCCGCACGAGGAACCGGGTATCGCCCGATCCCATCGACGAGTACATAGCCTATCGCTTGATCGAGCCTGGTTACACCTACTACTGGGACCTCTCTATCCGGCAGCGCAACCTGACCTCTTTCGAGGAGCGGGATATCTTTAATAACCGGATCTACCCGCAAAGTGACCAGCGTCTCTGCATCAACTGCCACTCTTTTCAAAATTACCGCACCGCCCACATGCAGTTTCACGGGAGAGGCGACCGCGGGGGCACGATCATCGTCAAGGAGGGACGCCCGATAAAGGTGGAGTTGAAGGCGGGCGATCTCGTGTCGGGGGGAGTTTACCCCGCCTGGCACCCTTACGAGAACCTGATCGCCTACTCGGTGAACCAGACGGGACAGGTGTTTCACTCGCGCGATCCGCGGAAGGTGGAGGTTCAGGATCTGTTGTCGGACTTGATTCTCTACGATGTCGATCGCAATACGGTCGCGTATATCGCGCACGACAGTTGCGAGTTGGAGACCTTCCCCGCATGGAGTCCCGACGGGAATACGCTCTATTACGCTTCGGCCCCCTACACCCCGACCTTCGCCAATCGTTCGCGGGACGTTATTGTCCACTACAAGGAGATCCGCTACAATATCGTGCGCCGTACCTTTGATCCCATCTCTCGGCAATTCGGCGATATGGAGGTGGTTTTCGATGCCGTGCGCCTCGGCAAGAGCGCCACGTTACCGCGTATCTCTCCCGACGGTCGCTACTTGCTTTTCACGCTGGGGGAGTTCGGCACGTTTCACATCTGGCATCCCGAGAGTGATCTCTACATCGTTGACCTGCAGAGTGGAGAGTGCCGACCACTGGAAAACGCGAACAGCTCGCACGTGGAGAGTTATCACAGTTGGTCGTCCAACGGGAGGTGGATCATCTTTAGCTCTCGGCGGGATGACGGCTCCTATACGCGCCCTTATATCACGCATTTCGACGGGGAGGGGCGCTGTACGAAGCCTTTTATCTTGCCGCAACGCGATCCCTCTCTCTACGGCAAACTCTATAAATCGTTTAATATCACGGAGTTCATGGTCGAGCCCGTGACCACCTCGCCTCGCGCTTTTGCCAACGCGTTCAAAAAAGAGGCCGTACAGGCACGAATGACGCGGTAACCTCCCCGCGGAGGCTATTCGTGCAGGCGGCGCAGGTGATCGGTTGCCGCCAAGATCTTGAGCCGGAGGTTTTCCGGGTAGTTGGGATTTTTGTCGAGGAAATGCCGCGTGACCGTGTAGGCGTATTTACTCGTGTGTCCGGAAAGTCCTGCTTCTAACCAGTTCACGGGGAAGAAGATATCTCCCGTCTCTTGTATCTCTTGCAGTTTTGCCAAGAGTTTCGGGATATACTCTTCTGCCTCCGCCTTGCGGCGGGGGTGATTTAACCAGCGCAACGCGTCGGTCGCCCACACTTCGTTTGCCCGGTTCTCGGCCAGCATTAGGGCATTAAATACGCTGTCTCTTACCTGTTTATCTCCCGAGACGGCAGGGTAAACGTAGCGAAAGCGATCCAACAGATCCTTGTTCTGGATCGTCCGGGTAATGTAATGTTTCATCTGGTCGTAAAGCCCGGAATCGCGCAGCACGAGATGATAGGCCACCGTCATACGATCCTCGTCTTGCAACACCAGGTCTTCCCGGCGGTATTGCCCGCGCAGTACCTTCAAGAAATAGTTCCCCACGTCCCGCGAGGAGTAGATCGCCAGCAACGCGCGGAAGAAGGGCTTTTTATAAATGTCTTTCCGGTTTTTGAACAGCATCGTCATGAAGAATCGATCCAGCTCGTCGCGGAGCAACTGCCTGGCACCTTCGTCGATGTAGGTGTTGTGCACCGTGATCATGAAAGAGAGGGCTTGTTGGATCGCGAAATTGTTGTTTTCGAGAGCGAGATGCTTCATGCAGAGGCGGATAAACGACTCGCCCTTCAACTTGTTGTACAAGACCCCCTCGTACAGCCCCTGCCAAGCCACCCCGCGGTGCAGGGGGCGTTGCAGGCGACTCAGGTTGTCGTTCAAGAAACGGATCTCGCCTTCATTGGGTAAAAAACACCCGTACCCCGTCGCGCTGCAATTGGGTAGGACAATCTCCGGGTCGCGGTAAGGGGTCAGCGTGTCGACCAGGTCGATCGACAGGAAGTTGGGCAATCCCCGCCGCATCGCGATGATATGTTGTGGCCACACGCGTCCCTTGCCCCATTCGTCTCGCATGACAATCCCCTCGTCGAGAAATTCAACGACAGGAGCCCCCTTCTCCATCACCCACACGGCGTTCCACGCTTGCAAATCCCTGCCGGAGGTGCTTTGTAACAGCTGGATCAAATCGTTCCAGTCGGCATTCGAGTAGTTCCAGCGCCTTAAATAGTGGCACAAGCCCCGTTGCAACTCGTAAGGGGATATCTCCTGCTCCAACATGCGCATGACGATAGGGGCTTTATGATAGATAATATCCCCGTAGAGCATCCCGGCATCTTTCAGGTTAGCCAGCGGGCGGACGATGGGGTGGGTGCCGCGCGTGCGATCCGTGCGGAGGGCCGGTTCGTGGTGATTCATGAAAAAGTTCATCTGGTGGTCCGCGTGGGGATACAGGTCCGTCATGATCTTGTCGGCCATGAATCCGGCGAAGACCTCTTTTAGCCAGACATCGTCGAACCACTTCATCGTCACGAAGTCCCCGAACCACATGTGGGCGGTTTCGTGAGCGATCACCTCGCTTCTCTTCATCCGCGCCACCTCACCGGCATCGGGAGGTAGGAAGATCGTGGAAGCCTTGAAGTAAGTCGCCCCCGGGTGTTCCATCCCCCCGAATTGGAAATCGGGTATCGCCACCACGTTATATGTCTGGAATGGATACGTGATGCCCGTGTAACGCTTCATCCAAAACAGGGCGTAACGCACCTCATTCGCGATAGCCGGGATGCTGGCGTTCACGGTGGCCGAGTCGAGGTCTCGGTAGTATATGCCGATCCATCGGCCCCCGATGTACTGATAGGTTCGGTTGAACTCTCCCGCGGTAAAGGCAAAGAGATAGGTACTTAACGGCTTTGTCTCCTCGAACTCGTAGAGCGTGTAGTCGTGGAAGATCTCCTCCCGTATCATCTCCCCGTTAGCCACCGCTTTCCACGTGGGGGGCACCTTCAGCATGAGCCGGAAACGCCCTTTGATATCCGGTTGATCGAAACAGGGCATCAAGGAGCGGCATCGATCCGGCACCAACAGCGTGTAGAGGTACTCCTCGCGGCGGTTCAACGCGCTTTCACCCGCGATAAACTTTATATGCAACACGTTTCTCCCCTCCTTTAAGTGCTTGGGGTGGATGACGAGGTGCTCGTTCTTGAACGCGTAGGGTACGCGCCTTCCCTCGGAGGTGAGAGCGAGTATCTGCTCTTTTGTCGCTTTGAAATCGATCACGAGTGGAGATGAACCGGTATATTCGAACGTAATCACCGACTCAGCCATGACCGCCTCCTCCCTCTTCTCGGGAATCGAGAAGTAGAGTTCGTAACTCACGCCACCGACAGTCGCCTTGCGTTCGCGCGCCAACTCTTTTGAGACCCCTCGCTCCACGCCATTATCTTGCTCTCCACAGCCTCCCAAGATGATGCCCGCCAGAATCCACGATAAAAGTCTCACTTACGAATTGTTTTTTGCTTTGGTGTTCTCTTGCACGATCCGACACTCCCCGTTAAATACGGCACCGGCATCGATGGCGATCTGGAGAGTCGTGATATTTCCTAAGAACATGGACTTTTCCCGCAACGCGACTAATCCCGACGAGACAATGTTCCCTTGCATCAAGCCAATCACGTCCACGCCCGGCGATTCGACGTTCCCCTCGACCTTCGCCGTCGGCCCGATCACCACGCGGCCGGAAGTCTTGATATTTCCCTTGATCGTTCCATCCACCCGGATGTCATTTGTCGCGAAGATATCTCCCACGATTTGCGTTCCTTCGCTCAGTAAGTTCAACGCGACCTGCTGTACCTCTTTTCCCATAGGTGTAGTATTTTAAATTAAAATTCAATTATGCACTAACCGTAACGTGGAGATTCCGATATTCTCCCCGCAAATCCTGAGTCGGGTAGTCTCGACCTCTCCCCGTATCGTGCCCTGCTCCCGCAATGTCAGCAAGGTTGTTTTCACCTTCCCCGCCACCGTGCCGCTCACATCCAGGATATCACACAAGATATTTCCCGACACCGACGCCTCCTCGTTTATCACCACGCGTCCCGAACATTGAATATTCCCACTGACCTTTCCCATCAAGAGCAAGTCGCCACTGATCATTAACAACTCGCCCGTGACCTCTGTATCCTTGAGTATCATGGTTTGACATGAGTGGGTGTTGCTTTTACATGGCTCTCTGCTCATAGTGATAAAATGAATCCCAAATGTACAACAACTATTTGAAAATATAAAAAAAACGGCAAAAATCATCGGCAGGGCAAATTCAAGTACCAAATGCAACCTTTCTAAAAAATCTCTCTTTCCCGGCATTTCATCGGGATGCATCCGTAAAGTGATGGGATGCAAGGACACGATTCTTTGAGACAGCCCTGCGCCTGAACGTTATCGCGAACCCGGGGGGCGTCATCGCAAAACCGGAGGGTGAAGCAATCCAGTCCACACGAGGTACTTCTGGATTACTTCCCGCTACGCGGATCGCGATGACGGGGAGTGCGGGAGACGGACGCGGTCGCTTCGCTCCCTTTATTCTTGGATACAGCGCACGGAGAAGGACTGACTGCGATAAGAGGTATTCTGCGGATACATGTAGGACGAGCTGAAGCTACAGTTCACACCGACGATCGTGGTGTGCGGCGTGGACGACCAGTAGTAACCGCTGATCCACTCGCCGTTCATGGTGCCCGTGGTGTAGATGCGACAGCCCGCCGCCGGATAGTAAACTGTTTCGCCGCTGGAACCGGACATGTAGAGCTCCCAGCCGGCTTGATCGTTCCCGCTCTTGTAGTCACCTGGATAGTTAGCGGCGTTGGGCGTATTCGTACCAGGAAGGGCGAACGTGTTCCACGTGCCGTTCACGGGCAACTTCCATCCCGGGGGACACGGGTCGAAAAGGCTCTTGCCGGTCGACGAGGTATGCCATGCCGGGTTATTCCACGAGTTATTATAGTACGGGTTATTTGAAACCCAGTCTCCGGTACTCCCGGGATAGTAGAAGTTGAAAGGATACTGTACCGCCGTCTTGATCTCCGTCTTGCCCTCTACCCGCACGATACAATCGCCGGGGGTAGCGGTAAAAGCGCTGACCGCCGTCCCGGAGACATTATACAACCCCACGCTCGCGGCGGGGAACGGGTCCTTGCGCCCGAACTGGTAGTACAGCCCGCGGGTATTGGTAACACCAGCGGCACGCTCGGCGCTG
>JAISNC010000098.1 GCA_031276355.1 Odoribacteraceae bacterium | reverse complement strand
CCCGAGCGAAGGAAATCCTCGATCTCGAACACCCTGTTGTAAAAAACCTTGAGCGCGTACCACGACGCGATTGATAGTTCAGTTTTCATGATTACGTCCCGGACATTCCAAACACTCCCCCGCGACGAGCGAAAACACCACGACGCGGGTCAAGAAAGGTTTCAACACGCCGGGAGCACCCGGCAGACGGGCAAGTTCCTGACCCAGGAACAAGGCACCGGAAACCCCGGAACAGGCCCGTCTCTGCGAGAGAGACCGCCCGGGAAGTGCAAGGCGCTCGCCGTGAGCGACGAGAAGGCGAAGAGAGAGGGAGGATGTTATAACTTTTATAACATTTCATGCGACTCCCCCGCCGGGAAACCACGTTTCAGGCAAGTTGGCGCGCGGACGAGCGAGGTGTTCCAGGCTGATCGCCGGGAGGGAAGTCGGGCCACTTGCCGGGCAGGCATCACGGGTCACCGCAGCCCGCTATCCGCTCTCCATGAAACGAGTAGGGCATCCCGGCCTATCGAGGAAAAACGTTGTATCGCTGGCCAAAGACGAATTTTAAGGCAAGATCGTTTGGTCACTTGCGCGAGATGCATTACATTCGCGATCGGAACGTGCGGTCTCTCTCGCAGAGACGGGATCGTTCCAGGACAACCATGATGCAACGGTTTGCGTTATCTATCACCGAGTTTTCAAGCATCGCCAAGTAAATACGGGTCACGCCCTCGGAAGCGTGGCTCATACCGGTGCTAATGACGCTACCACATGCATCCCGGCTTCTCGATGCCGTTTAAAATAATCGAATCATCTTTTAAAGCACCTCATCCATCGCATTGTTATATTTCAAAAAAACATCGAGGATTCATTGTAAAAAACTCCTCGAACGAGATACCGTCGGTGCCAATCGTGAAAACGTGTTCGGGATTAAACTGCTTACAGAAAACAGACAGCCCGAGGCTGGTGCTCTCCTTACCCGATTTCACTTCCAAACCGATCACGACGTTCTCTTTTTCCAGCACGAAATCAACTTCATGATTCTTCTCGTTCCAATAATATAAGCAGTATTTTTCTGTTATGGAATGATTTAACAAATGAGCCCCAACGGCCGACTCCATGATTTGTCCCCACAATTCGTGGTCGGCTTTTGCCTGTTGTAGAGTCAAGTTCAACACCTGGTTCAATAGCGCGTTATTATACACCTGGAATTTCGGCACGGAAGAACGTTTCCGGATTGCGTTGCCCGAATATTTTTCAAGGCCCGCGAGCAATCCGGCCCCATCAAGCAGTTGCAGGTAGTTTGCCAACGTTGTTATATTTCCCCGTTCCTGCAAATTCCCTTGAACTTTTGTCAAAGAAACAAGTTTAGCGGAATATACACAACCTATTTCAAATAACCTGCGTAACAAAGCCGGCTTATCTATTTTTGTAAGCATGATGATGTCACGCGAAATGCTGGTTTCCACCAGCGAGTCACGGATATAATCCGTCCACCGTTCCCGGTTTTTTATTAATGGAACGGCACCGGGGTATGCACCATGCCATACATATTGCTCGAGCGAGTATCCGAAAGCATCGCGCATTTCCGTGTACGACCAGTGGGGAATATAGGTCGCTTCAAAACGCCCGGCAAGCGATTCGGTCAGCCCCTGTTGCAAGAGCAAACGTGAACTACCAAGTAAAATTACCTTAAGATCACGCCCTTCAATTGTATCCGTATCCCACTCTTTTTTAACGGCTTCGCTCCAGTTTTCTATCTTCTGTATCTCGTCGATAATAAGCAAAAACTCACTCCCCGGTGATCTTGCCAATTTCAATCTTGCCTCGTCCCAAACACGCTTGATCCAACCGGTATCGACGGCTGGAACGTTGTCGGCAAGTAAAAACGAACTCTCGAATGAAAGATGTTTCTGCATTTGCCGAACAAGCGTTGTCTTGCCTACCTGGCGCGGCCCGTAAACAACCTGCATAAACATTCGCGGCTCGCTCATTCTTTTCGCGAGTTCCTGCGCATACGTCCTTTGATATAAATTCATGTTGCAAGAATTTTGCCGCTAAGGTAACGAATTTGTTCTATACACAAAACAAATTTGTTAGATAGAAATAATAAATTTGTTAGATAGAACTAACACATCCCGGTTTTTGCCACCGTTCGAGATCCCACTCGTGGATAGACATCCCCGCCATCACCACTCCACCGGATCGCGGTGAATGGGCATGGTCATACAACGGGCCCCGCCGCCGCCGCGGGGCAACTCGGATCCCTCGATGGTAATCATGTACCTCTCGTGGTGGGCAAGATCTACCTTGTCGCGGATGACATCGCGGGCGCGGATGATCTCGAAACCGGCACGGGCGAGCGCCTCCACCGTATAGTTGTTGCGGGCGTAACCGATCACCTTGCCCGGTGCCACGCAGAAGAAATTCGCGCCGCTGTGCCACTGTTCCCGCTCCTGGTTCCATTCGTCATCGCCCCCGCAAAAGACCGGCTCGAGATCCATGCCTAATTTCCGCAACGCGTGGATAATGCTCTTCTCCCGGCGGATACCGAGGAGTCGTCCGTTATGGATCTTGACGTGCACCGTCTGGTAGGGACCGGGGTTCAACACCAGCGGCTCGTAGACCATGCACTTGTCCCGGTCGAGAAAGGTGAAGACCATGTCAAGATGAATGAACGACTCCGGGGCATGGGGCAACTCTTGGACAATGATATGTTGCACCTTATCCTCTTTTCTCCGGATAAATTCGTACATCAACAGGTCGATGGCCCGCGCGTTCGTGCGCGTTCCCGTGCCGATGAGCAGGATATCCTCCCTGGCCACGAGCAGGTCACCCCCCTCGATGGTAGGAACACGGGCGGGATCGCCCGTCGGCAAGAGGAGCGTTTTGGCCCGCAAGCCGGGAGTAAAGTCAAAAATCGATTGCATGATCACCGCCTCGCGATCGCGCACGGCGTTAGCCATCTTCCCTATCAGTACCTCGTTGTACAGGCTCATGGCGGCATCCCGCGTGAAGAAACAGTTGTGCAGCGGTCGCAGATCGTACCAGTCCTTGTTCAAGAACTTGGTCAGCGTGTCGCGTTTCATCTCCACCCCCTCGATCAACAAACGGGCAAGGTTCGCCGCGGATTCGTTCATCAGCCACTCCTTGAGCGACCCCTTGGGCCCCTCCTCGGCGATAAAAGGCTCTATCTTCTCGATCCTATCCAGCACTTCCCGTTTAACGGTCTCCTCCTTCAGCAGGTCGGCCAGCAACTCCTTCACTTGATAGACACGCGTTACCTTTCCCAGCACGTCGGCGAGCTGCTTGTGCTCTTCCCTGGCGATGGCGAGATTCAGTATATCGCTGTAAAGGGCCCGCGGGGCCGTCTCGGGTGTCATGTTCTCCACCTCTTCTCCCGGCGTGTGCAGGAGCACGCCATTCAACTTCCCGATCTCGGAATGGACGTTAACCTCTATCATCTGTGACATACGTTTTTTTCACGCGAAGATACCGCTTCCCGGGGGATTCCTCTCCCGGAAGGCGCACCATAATTATACAGAGCGGGAACATAATTATTTATCTTCCCGCCCGTTCGACTAAAATAGATCCTTGACGCGCTCGATCGCCTCCAGCGTCTCCTCCCGTTTTCCGAAGGCCGTAAAGCGGAAGAAACCCTCGCCGGCCTTTCCAAAACCGGAGCCGGGTGTGCCGACCACTCGCGCCTCGGTCAACAGGCGGTCGAAGAACTCCCACGAGGTAAGATCTCCCGGCGTTTTGACCCAGAGATAAGGAGCGTTTATCCCCCCGTAGACGGTCAAGCCCAAGCGCTCTAAGCCCTGCTTGATGATCCGGGCGTTCTGCATGTAGTAGTCGATCACGGCGCGGATCTGCCGCTGTCCCTCCAGCGTGTAGATGGCCGCGGCGCCGCGTTGGATGATATAAGCCGTCCCGTTGAACTTCGTGGCCTGGTGGCGACGCCACAGGGCGTTCAGCGAGAGGGTCTCGCCCGTTGACGTGGTGGCCATCAACTCCTTCGGAACAATCGTATAGGCACAACGCAATCCCGTGAAGCCCGCCGTCTTCGAGAAACTGCGGAACTCGATGGCCACCTGTCGGGCACCCTCCACCTCGTAAATGCTGTGAGGCACGTCCGGCTCCGAGATAAAAGCCTCGTAGGCAGCGTCGAAGAGAATCAACGAGCGGTGTTCTATGGCATAATCCACCCAGGTCTTCAACTGCTCCCGCGTGAGCGTCGTGCCGGTCGGGTTATTGGGATAGCAGAGATAGATCACGTCCGCCGGCCGCGCAGGGAAGGGAGGGAAAAAGCCATCCCCGGGCAGACAGGGGAGCAACTCCACCCGCCGGCCCGCCATCACGTTCGTGTCCACGTACACCGGGTAAGCCGGGTCGGTGATAGCCACCCGGTTATCCTCGCCCAGGATGTCGCCGATGTTACCGGTATCGCTCTTCGCCCCGTCGCTAACGAACACCTCGTCAGCGGAGAGGCGCACGCCACGCGCGAGGAAATCGTGTTCCAATATCGCCTCGACCAGGAAATCGTATCCCGCCTCCGGGGGATACCCGCGCATCGTGTCGGGAGAGGCCATCTCCCGCGTGGCCGCCTGGATGGCTTCAATCACCACCGGCGCGATCTCCCGCGTAACATCCCCGATACCAAGGCTGATCACTCGCTCTCCCGGGTGGGCAGCCTTGTACTCCCTCACGCGACGGGCGACCTCGGAGAAGAGGTAATTATTCCCGATCCTCGTGTAATATTCATTTACCTTTACCATTCGATCTCGCCTTTAAAGACCGTGACGGCATCACCGGTCATGTATACATGATTGTCACTTTCATTCCACTCCACCTCCAGTTCTCCGCCAAGCAGCGATACCGTGGCCGAGCGGGCCAGGATTTCGTTCAACACGCCGGCCACCAGCGTCGCGCAGGCACCCGTGCCACAGGCCTGTGTCTCGCCGCTGCCCCGTTCCCAGACTCGCATTTTCACGCGCACGGGGGAGAGCACCTCCGCGAACTCCACGTTCACCCGTTCGGGAAACATCTCGTGATGCTCGATCTTGCGACCTATGCCGGCGATCTCCATCCCGTCGATCCCGCTCGTGAAGATCACCGCGTGCGGGTTTCCCATCGAGACGCAAGTCAGGGCAAACGTCTCCGGCTTGAAATCCACCACCTGCCCGATCACCTGCTCCGCGTCCGAAGTCACGGGCACGTCCAGCGCCTTCAACACCGGTTCGCCCATGTCCACCCGCACCCGTTGCACTTTCCCGTCCACGGGGAAAAGGCGCAACTTCTTCACGCCGGCCTTTGTCTCCAGCGAGAGAGTCGTCTTCCGCGTGTATCCCGCGTCGTAGACGTACTTCCCGACACACCGCGTGGCGTTACCACACATCTGGGCCTCCGAGCCGTCCAAGTTAAACATCCGCATCCGGAAATCGCCCACGCGAGAGGGCATGATCAACACCAGCCCGTCCGCCCCGATCCCCTTGTGGCGATCGCTCACGAGAACGGCAAACTCCTCCGGGTTCTCCAAGCGCTCCTCGAAACAATCCACGTACACGTAATCGTTTCCCGCGCCATGCATCTTCGTAAATTTCGTTATCCTGCTCACGGTTATTTATTATTGGTTACTCTCGCGAAAGTAAGCGTTTCCTTATTAAATACAAGACCGCGACGTGTACTATTTACCAAAAGGCGTAACCGCCCCAACAAGGGAGTATGTCATAAAGATTGTTAATTCTATCGCAAGAATGAGTAGAAAGAGGTACTTTCCCCCGTTTTTATACAGATTATTCACCTGAAAAACGTGATTTGATGAAACACGCTATCCAACTCCCGCTTACGCTCCTCGCGCTTGTTTGCGTTATTCACGAGACGCGGGGACAATCGTCCGCCTCTCCCGCCTGGAAAAATTACCCCGTCGGGGAGATCGAATTTATCAACGCCTCCCCCGACACGCGAGGTGCACGGATCTACTCGGCCATCATCCCCGAGCCGGTCGACTACATCACGCGGTGCGCCCGCGAGGTGCTTGAAACCCTCTACTACTCCCCCGACGACAGCCTCCCTGACATCAGGAAGATCACCTACGTTCTCAAAGAGTACGACGGCATCTCCGCCAAGAGCGGCCGCCCGCCACGCGTCCGCATCGAATACAGCACGCGGTGGGTAGAACGCTCTTTCGGCGAATCGGATACCGCTAAACTCGAGCACGAGACACGCGGCGTCCTGTATCACGAACTCACGCACGCCTTTCAGCTCGAACCGCAAGGCATCGGTAGCTACGGTACCAACAAGGTCTTCTGGGCTTTCATCGAGGGCATGGCAGATGCCGTTCGCTACGTCAACGGCTGCTTTACCGAAAAGGATTGCCCCGACGGGGGCAGCTACATGGACGGTTACCGCACCACCGGCTTTTTTCTCGGCTGGATAGCCAAAACCAAAAAACCCGATTTTCTTCGTGCCTTCAATCGCAGCACGCTGGAAGTGATCCCCTGGTCGTTCGACGGTGCCATCAAGCACGTGCTGGGCAAGGATCAAGATATCGACACGCTCTGGGCGGAGTATCAACAGGCCCGATCTCGACAAGAATAACCCTCGCCCAAGAGGTACGGAGAGCGCAACCGGGGCATCAGTCAGATGCTCCCTCCTCGCGGGCCGGCTTCCGGGCACTATACAGCACGACGATGCCGAACGTGAGGGAACGGGCCACGGGTGAGACAAAACCGCCGGCACGCAAGATAGCCAGAAAACGCTCGCCGCTCGGAAAAGCATAGACAGAAGCGGGAAGATAGCTATATGCCGCTCGATCCCCGGAAATCAACCCGCCAACGAAAGGGAGCACGCGGGTAAAATAAAAACGATATACCCCCCGCACCGGGAAACGCCGGGGGACGGCAAACTCGAGGATCACCAGACGACCGCCGGGACGAAGCACCCGGTAGAACTCGCGTACACTCCGCTCCAAGCGTTCAAAGTTACGCACCCCGAAGGCGACTGTCACCGCATCGAAACTCGCCCCGGGGAGACCGGTCGCCTCGGCATCCCCCGCCAAGAAGGTGACCCGTTCTTCCGGCACTCCTCGTTTGCGAGCCTTCACCCGTGCCACCTCCAACATGTTCTCCGAAATATCCATGCCGACCACCTCCCGCGCGCCGCGTCGCAGCAACGCCAGCGAGAAATCCCCCGTCCCACAAGCCACGTCCAGCACCCGCGCCGCCTGTTCACCCACCTCTCGCGTTGCCTTCGCCCGCCACCGGCGGTCGATCCCGAACGACAACACGTGATTCAGCAAATCATACCGCTTCGCGATGCGATTAAACATCGCCATGACACGCTGTTTTTCAGCCATTATGATCTTTTTTACGATGAATCACCACCCGCGACAGGTCGTGTAACTGCACCTGCCGGAAGAAGCTCTTGAGGTCGCCATATCCCGCGGGATACCTCCCCGCATGCAGCGTGAAACGTCGGACAAAGTAGCAAACGTCTCCCTGACGGTAACAGTGTATAGAGTACTCCCCTGGTGCCATTTTCAGGGCAACAGCCCCCGGCATCGACTCCATCACGCTATTCTCCGGCAAGCGCACCGCGATCGTGTCTATCCGCGTGCACGGGTAGCGGATCTCGACGGGCACATGATCATCTGACTCGGCAAAACGAACATCGCGGAGCGTCGTGAAGACAAAGGGCGTAAGAAAGAGACGGTCGCCGTTCGTCGGGCAAAAGCCCTTCAGTAGCCCCTCCACCTCGTAACCGGAACGGGGACACTCGTCCCCTTCCAACGGCTTGAACCGAAACGACTGCAACTCGAGGTTCCCGTAATGCGCCGCATCCATCACCCACGAACGCCGCTCCGTTTCACTTCTCTCCAACATCGCGAGGAAATGCCCCTCTTCCAACTCCACCCCTGCCAACTCGCGGTCGAGGCCCAAGCGAACATCTCCACCAGGCACTATATCCAGTGAAACGCGGGTGACGGTGACGTTCTCCTCCCCCGTGTAGTCGCGCACGCGCGTCAGGCGTCCTCCCTCCGGCGTGATCATCAGGGCGTGACGTCCCGAAATAAAGCTCCCCCTGAAACCCAAGGGGGCCACCCGCGACGTGCACTCCAGCCACAACGTGTCGCCCTCCAGCGGCACCGTCACGATCACGTGGTTAAAATGCGCGGAGGGGAAATCCGTCAACAGTGGCTCGGCCTCTCGCCCCGCCCGAATCAGCGTGTAATACGAGGGGATCCCCACGGCCTGCAAGAGCGCGCGGGTATAACACGAGAGAGCCTTGCAGTCGCCATAACGCTTCTGGTCGACGAACCGCGCGGGAAATGGTTGCCAACCACCGATGCCCAACTGGACACTCACGTAGCGCGTTGTCTGCTGCACGTGGCGATAGATCGCCCGCGCTTTCTCCCGCGGCGACGCGATCCCCTCGCACAGTTGTCGTGCCCGGGCAATACCCTCCGGGGGCAATTCGTCGCGCCCTTGCATCAGGCGATCGATCCACTGCCCGAACGCCTCCCACGTCTCCATGTTTCCCTTCAACCCCTCCATCTCGAAGCCGACGGGGGCAAGGTACACAACGGGCAGCGAGGCCCATGGAGCATCGAACGGGCCGGCGATACGGGGTGGGATGCCGCGCACGCTCCACGTGTAACGCCAGCCCCTCCCCTCGGGTGCTTTGACAGGATCCGCGACGTTAAGCCCCTTGTAGCGAACGCCGAGATTCAACGGATCACAGACCGTGAGGGTGGCACTCTCCATGGCTTGTCGCTCGCCCGGCACGGGATCCCAGCGCGGGTAGAAAAGCGACCCCTTGTACTCTTCCCGGTACGCGACCTCGATGATATAAGGATAGCGATCCGGCCCCATCTTCCACCGTTTCACCCGCATGTCGGTGGCCAGCTCCTCGCCCCCGTAGCGATAATCGCGGCCATCGCCCGTGCCGTAACGCTTGATCACTTTCCCGCCGAGATCGGTCACCGTGGCTTTCAGGGAGGCGATCTTCCGGAACTTATCGTAGAAGAGCATCACGTTCGCGTACTCCCCTCCCCGGGCGGTCAGGACGAGCACCTTGTAACTCCTCTCTACACGGGATTCGCCGGGCCCCAGGATCGTGAAACGCGTGTCGTCACGCAACACGCGGGCGTCCGTGATGGAGCTCTTCCCCGTTGCCGTCGACAGCAAACCCGTTAACAAGATCCCGATGAGTATCGCCCGCCTCATCTCCTATCGTTTTTTCAAAACCACCACCATGCGGGAGAACTCGGATAGCCCGTCGAAAAACGCTTTCAACGCTGGATACTCGTCTGGAGTATAACGCAGTTGCCTGATCATCACCTGTAGCGTCAAGACGTACCCCTCGACACTCATGTACCCGACGAAGGAGCAAGCGGCTCCCCGCTTCGGGAACTTGAACTCGGAAAACTCCGGTATCTCCACCTCGTAACCCTCCGGGACGCGGATCGTTGTCGTGTGACTCATCATCGTGCCGTAGGGAAAATCCACCAGCGCCGAGCGCGTGTCCCGCTTGAATGGCGCATCCCCGGGCAAGACCGGGAAGGGAGTGACGTAGAGTAACTCGCCAGCGCCCGCCTCTTGTTCCAACGTGAACAAATAGCGCAAGCCCTCCGGGGTCCGCTCGAACTCGAAGTTGGAAAGTGTCCACCCCGCGTAGCGCTCTTTCAAGTGTTCCACGAAACCCTCTTTACCGAGGCGGGCGACGCGACCGCGAGTCTCCAAGGCAGCGTACTCTTGTTCAACAACCTCCACATTCACCACCCGCTTCCCGTTCTCGAAACGGACGGTGGAAGAGACGTACTGCTTAAGCCCTCCCGTCGTCTCCAGCGAGATAAAACGCCCTCCCCCTTCACTTACCAGCCAAGCCGGCCCGTTCAGGCAATGCGGCGGCAACAGGCCGGGAGGGGTATGCGACGTGGCGTCGCAGAGAAAGAACGCGTTTTCACCCGTCTTCACGGCAGAGATCACATAATTAAAATCGTCGAAATTCGGATAGATGGGGTGGATCACGCCATGACCGCGGGTGCTCAACACCACGGGATAGGCCTCCAGCCCGTGCTGACGAAACAGCGAGTTGAGCGCCAAGTTGATCTCCGCCACACTGCCGTGCCCGTCCCGAAGGATCTCGCGGGCACCGCGCGAGGCGGTGATCCCGGATTTCTCGTCCCAGGTCACCCGCTCCTGCAGCCACCGGGTGAGAAACGCGATCTTCGCCTCAACGCCCATTCCCGCCACCTGCTCTTTTAACTCGACGGGAAAACTGCCACGCGTGGCAGGACGCCAGAAGTAACTATCCTCCACGAGTTGCTTGTTAAATTGCCGATAGCTGCCGGCAAAGTGCATGACGGGAATCCCCGGGATATCAACGCTCACTAATTGGAACTCCACGCGGAAAGGCAAATCGCACGGGTTGCTCACGTAAGGCTCTTCCTCCACGGGCGGCACCTCCTGCACCCGCATCCAGACGGAAAGGCCCGGGTGCGTGACATCATTTAACTGGGTAGTAACGCGCTTCTCTTCGCGTTTGAGAGGTTGAATTTCACCCATCATGCGGGCCTGGAAATTGAAATACTCGGGGAGAATATACAAGAGTTCGTTGGAGAGCGTCGGGATATCCTCCTGGAAAAACCAGTCGGGAAGGCTGCTGATATAATTGGACTCCCGCGTGTAGGAGTACTCGATGACCGATCCCGCTTTCACGGCGGGCAGGGCAAAACTCACCTCCTCCGTGTAGGCGTTGAGGCGAGTACGGTAGATGTCGGCACGTTCGAGGCGGGTAGTGACGATCTTCCCGTTCTCGAGGTTGTAGGTAACGCCCTTGAGTTCCATGACGCGCTCGTTATTCTCGATCGTGGAGGCGGACGGGGAGTAGTAGCGGATCTTGACGTTGGCCCTGCCGGCGGCAGAGGCGTCGAGGATCTTGACGCGGACACCCTCGGCGAAATGATACATGAGACCGGCCGAGGGGTAATAGGTAAAGGTGATCTCGCCGCGGCGATCCAAGACAACGGCCTTGGCATCCGGGCAGAAATCACATCGCTCCATCGTCATCTCTTTCATCGTGACGGGTTTAAACCGGACCCGCTGGGCACTCGAGGGAAGTGCCAAAGCCGTCGCGACAATGATAAACAGTAGCCTCGTATCAAAAATACATTTTACATTCATACGTTTCGTTTTTAATACCTATCGCATTTCAAGCCCGACGAAGATAGGTAATTTTTCATGTCCCGTCAAGGGAGATCCTCCTGTTTTTCGTCGAGCACACGCCAGAGAGTATCCTTTAGTTCCATGATCCCCGACCCGGTAAGAGAGGATATAAACACGTATGGGATATCCGGCAGATCAGCTTCCATCTCGCTCATCAACTCCTTGTCGGCACGATCCGATTTACTGATGGCGAGGACGCGTTTTTTATCCAAGAGTTCCGGGTTGTATTGCCGCAACTCGTCGAGCAGTATCCTATACTCCGCGTGGATATCCGGGCTATCGACGGGAACGAGAAAGAGCAAGACGGGATTGCGCTCGATATGGCGCAGGAAACGGATTCCCAGCCCCTTGCCAAGGTGGGCCCCCTCGATAATCCCCGGTATATCGGCCATCACGAACGAGCGCCCGTCGCGATACTGCACGATCCCCAGGTTCGGCACGAGCGTGGTGAAAGGATAGTCGGCGATCTCCGGTTTCGCCGCGGAGACAACGGAGAGCAGGGTCGATTTCCCGGCGTTGGGGAATCCCACCAGCCCTACATCCGCCAGCGTTTTTAGCTCGAGGATCACCGTGCGCTCCTCGCGCGGCTCGCCGGGCTGGGCGTAACGGGGAGTTTGGTTGGTAGCCGACCGGAAGTGCCAATTCCCGAGGCCACCGCGTCCCCCGGGCACGAGCAACTCCTGCTGCCCGTCAGTGATGATCTCGCAAATGACCTCGCCGGTATCCGCGTCCCGCGCCATCGTTCCCAACGGCACGTCGACGATGACATCCTCCCCGTCAGCCCCCGTGCTGCGCCCGCCGCTACCTGCCCCCCCGTCGGCGGCAAAGACGTGCCGCTTGTATTTCAAGTGAATCAACGTCCAGTAGTTGCGATTCCCTCGCACCAGGACATGCCCCCCGCGCCCGCCATCGCCCCCGTCGGGGCCTCCCTTGGCGGTAAATTTGTCGCGGTGAAGATGCATCGAGCCGGCCCCCCCGGCACCCCCGCGACAAAATATTTTCACGTAGTCCACGAAATTAGTCATGATACCAAGGTGTATAAATCCGGGAGGTTACGCCCCAGCCCATCATAATCCAGGCCCCTTCCCACGACAAAGTCATTTTCCAGGGCGATCCCCGCGTAGTCGACAGTGATATCCCGGGTCAACGCGGCCGGCTTGTAGAACAACGCGGCGATCTTAACCCGCCGCGGCCTGTGCCCTTCCAGCACCTTCAACAAATAGGCAAGCGAGCTACCGGTATCCACGATGTCCTCCACGATCACCACGCTACGCCCGGCAATCCCCTCGGTCAGTCCCAGCAACTCCTTCACCTCGCCCGTGGGGGAGAGACCCGCGTAGGAGGCCAGCCGGACGAACGCGACGGTCGTGCCTTCCACGGTGATCTCCTTGAGAAGGTCGGAGGTGAACATAAACGCGCCGTTCAGCACGGAGAGGAACAAGGGGCGCTCGTTCGCCATCTCCCGGTTGATCTCCCGTGCCACGCGGCGCACCGCACGATCGATCTCCTCCGCTTCGATACAGAGACGAAAGGTTTTATCGTGTAATTTGACCGTTTTGTCCATTCAAGGGATCTATTTTTGGTTAACTTTGCGCGAAAATACGATTTTGAATTTAAATAATCACGAGAACATGAAGCCAAAAGTAAGTATTATCATGGGCAGCACCTCCGACTTGCCCGTCATGGAGAAAGCGGCCAACGTGTTAAACGATTTCAAGGTGCCTTTCGAGATGCACGCCCTTTCCGCCCACCGCACGCCGGCGGAGGTGGAGGCATTCGCCCGGAACGCGGGCGCACGGGGGATCGAGGTGATCATCGCCGGCGCGGGCATGGCCGCCCACCTGCCCGGTGTCATCGCTGCCATGACACCCCTTCCCGTGATCGGTGTCCCCATCAACGCCTCCCTCGACGGGATGGATGCCTTGCTGGCCATCGCGCAGATGCCCCCCGGTATCCCCGTGGCCGCTACCGCCATCAACGGGGCCATGAACGCCGCCATCCTCGCCGTGCAGATCCTTGCCGTGGGCGACCCCTCCCTCAAGGAAGAGGTAACTCGTTTCAAGGAGTCGCTCAAGGGCAAGATCGTGGAGGCTAACAAGGAACTATCAACGATCACCTATCCCTACAAGACGAATTGACGGGATCTCGCCCGTTGGGCTGGCGCACGCGAGGATGATTTTTCTCGTTCCTACTCGAGCAATGTCTCGATGTATCGGACCATGTCGGTGAATTTTTTTTCCGTGTAACCGCTGGTCATGTAGACGATCTTCCCCTCCTTGTCAATGACGAAATCGCGGGGGATCGTGGCAGTGGCGAACTTGGAGAAGATCTCCCGCCCGGGGTCTAACCCCATGGGGAAGAGGTGACCGGTTTTCTCCCTGAAAGCCGCGACTTGTTCGCGGGAATCTTCGCGCGATATGGCCAAATAACGAAAATCCTTCCCCTCGAAACGCTTCATGATATCCTCCTGCACCCGCTTAAACTCCTCGAGACAAGGGGGATTCCACGTTGCCCAGAAGTTGATCAAGACGACTTTCCCGCGCAGTTCTCTCGCCTCCACCTTCTTGCCGTCGAATAGTTGCACCTCGAAGTCAGGCACGCCATCCCCCACCTTCACCAACACCTCCCGGTCCTGTCCTCTTACTTGCCCCGACATCCCGAAGAGCAGGGCAAACGTGATTACTGACAATCTTTTCTCCATAATGATGCTGTTTTTCTCGAACAAAAGTAGTGAATTTTCCCGATTATACGCGTCATGAAATCATTTCGAACCCCGCGCTCCAGGGAGTTTAACTCGCATCGGCCGGCCGGGGGGAGCGACAGAACGCCCTACACGCCACCACTCTATTTTTCACAACATGAAAAATACACCCGCTCCCGATCGTTCAATTAAAAAAAATGCACTTTATTTGCATCCTAAACGACCATCATGACACGCCACACGTACATCTATTCCCAAAACCCCTGTCGTTCAAAAGGCAAACACGTTAACGCCGACGAGCATGTATAAAGCCCAAGAACAACGATACGAGGGGAGCGCTTTCCGCCGTTGCGGGAGGAGCGGCCTGTTTTTGCCCCTCGTCTCCCTCGGCTTATGGCACAACTTCGGGCACGCGGGTCGCCGCGAGCCTTGTAGCAAGATGCTTTTCCGGGCTTTCGACCGGGGCATCACTCACTTTGACCTGGCCAACAATTACGGCCCCCCGCCCGGGGCGGCCGAGGAGAACCTCGGGCGCGTCCTCCGGGCCGGGCTAAAAGCATACCGCGACGAGCTGGTCATCTCCACCAAGGCGGGTTATATCATGTGGCCAGGCCCCTATGGGAACGGGGGAAGCCGCAAGCATTTAATGGCAAGCATCGACCAAAGCCTGAAACGCATGGGCACGGGGCACGTGGATATTTTTTACTCGCACCGGCCCGACCCGGGGACACCGCTCGAAGAGACCGTCGGGGCGCTCGCGGAGATCGTTCGACAGGGGAAGGCGCTGTACGCGGGTATCTCGAATTACGGCCCGGACGAGGCGCGACGGGCCATCACCTTGCTCCGGGAGGCGGGCACGCCTTGTTTGATCCACCAGGCCCGTTACTCGATGTTCGAACGCGCGCCGGAACGGGGCTTGCTGGCGGCGCTCGAGGAGGAGGGCGTGGGGTTGATCGCGTTCTCCCCGCTGGCCCAGGGGCTGCTGACCGACCGCTACCTGCACGGCATCCCGGAAGACTCACGGGCCGCCCGGCCGGCCGGGTTCTTGCGCCCGGAACAGGTGACCCCCGACCGGGTAGAAAAAGCACGCCGCTTGAACGCGCTCGCCGCCGCCCGCGGGCAGAGCCTGGCGAGGATGGCCATCGCCTGGTTGTTAAAAGACCCCCGCGTGACAAGCGTCTTGATCGGGGCAAGCTCCACGACGCAGCTCGACGATAACCTGAAAGCGCTCGAGCACCTCTCTTTCGATCCCGAAGAACTCGATGCCATTGAAAAGGTGTTAAGCACGCCGTGACAACCTCCCTTCAAGAGAGATTTTTTAAAAAAGTTGCATTTGCTACTTGAATCTGTACCCCCCTATAAAAAATAGGGTATAAATTTGTTTTACATATTATTTCCCGTACATTTGCCGTGATTTTTTCAGGGTATCACTCAAAAAAAACCAATATCATGTCGAAATTTAGATTTTTAGCATTAAAGGAACTGTCCGGCAGAAAGCCGGCGGAGCGGGGCGACCGGGCACACGGTTCCGCCATTTTCGGTGACGCCGTCTTCTCAATGGAGAAGATGCGGCAGTACCTCCCGTCGGAGGCGTTCAAGCGACTGGAAAACGTGCTGGCGGAAGGAACGGCCATCGACCGGGCGCTCGCGAACCAGGTGGCGGCGGCCATGAAAGCGTGGGCGATGGAACGCGGCGTGACGCACTACACCCACTGGTTTCACCCGCTCAACGGTGCCACGGCCGAGAAGCACGACGCGTTCATAGACCTGCTCCCGGACGGGCGAGTGATCGAGACGTTCGACGGGCGACTGCTCGTGCAGCAAGAGCCGGACGCGTCCAGCTTCCCGAACGGCGGCATCCGCAACACGTTCGAGGCGCGCGGCTACACGGCGTGGGACCCGGGGTCGCCGGCGTTCATCAACAACCGGACGCTCTGCATCCCCACCGTTTTCGTGGCTTACACCGGCGAGGCGCTCGACTACAAGACCCCGCTACTGAAGGCGCTGTCGGTGCTGGACAAGGCGGCGGTGGACGTGTGCCAGTACTTCGACAAGGATGTCAAGCGCGTCATCGCCACGCTCGGCTGGGAGCAGGAGTATTTTCTCGTCGACGAGGCCCTCTATAACGCCCGTCCCGACTTGAAGTTGTGCGGTCGCACGCTGATGGGGCACTCGTCGGCGAAGGACCAACAGCTGGAGGACCAGTACTTCGGTGCCATCCCCGCCCGGGTGAACGCCTTCATGGAGGAGCTGGAGCACGAGAGCCACCGGCTGGGCATCCCGATCAAGACGCGGCACAACGAGGTGGCCCCGAACCAGTTCGAGTGCGCGCCGATCTTCGAGGAGGTAAACCTGGCCGTGGACCACAACCAGCTACTGATGTCGACGATGAAGAAGGTGGCCCGGCGCCACAACTTCCGGGTGCTGCTCCACGAGAAGCCGTACAAGGGGGTGAACGGCTCCGGGAAACACAACAACTGGTCGATGATGACGAACACGGGGGTCAACCTGCTGTCGCCGGGCAAGAACCCGAAGTCGAACATGCAGTTTCTCGTCTTCCTCGTGTCGACGATCAAGGCGGTACACGAGCACTCGGACCTGATCAAGGCCAGCATCGTCTCGCAAGGGAACGAGGCGCGGCTGGGGGGAGACGAGGCGCCTCCCGTGATCATGTCCGTGTTCCTGGGTGCCTACCTCACGGCAATGCTCGACGAGCTGGAGAAAAAGGTGAGCGACAAGAAAATGAGCCCCGACGAAAAGACGGAGCTAAAGTTAAACGTGGGCAAGATCCCGGAGATCATGCTGGATAACACGGATCGCAACCGCACCTCGCCGTTCGCGTTCACCGGCAACCGGTTCGAGTTTCGCGCCGTCGGGTCGTCGGCCAACTGCAGCGCCCCGATGATCGTGCTGAACACGGCGGTAGCCGACCAACTGATTCGCTTCAAGCAGGAAACGGACACGCTGATCGAGAAGGGGACGAAAAAAGACGAGGCGATCTTCCAGGTACTGCGAAAGTATATCATCGAGTCGAAACCGATCCGCTTCGAGAAGAACGGCTACTCGAGCGAGTGGAAGGAGGAGGCGGCCAGCCGGGGGTTGTCCGGCGAGACGAACTGCGTGCCGGCGCTACGGGCCTACCTCTCCGGGAAGTCGCGAGAGCTGCTGGTAGGGAACGGTGTCCTGAGCGAGAGGGAGCTACACGCCCGCTTCGAGATCAAGAACGAGATCTACCTGAAGAAACTCCAGATCGAATCGCGGGTACTGGGCGACCTGGCGCTGAACCACATCATCCCGACAGCCATCGTTTACCAGAATCGCCTCTTGGAGAACGTCGCCGGGCTAAAGGCGGTGATGAAGGACTACGAGACGGTAGCGGAGGTGCAGATCGCGACGATCCAGACGATCTCGTATCACATCCGGGAGATTCAAACGAAGGTGACGGAGATGACGGAAGCGCGGAAACAGGCCAACAACGCGTATGCCGACCTGGTGGAACGCGCCGAAGTGTACACGAAGGAGGTGCGCCCGTACTTAGAGAGTATCCGGTATCACATCGACAAGCTGGAGTTGCTCGTCGACGACGAAATCTGGCCGTTGCCGAAGTATCGCGAACTACTGTTCTCGCGGTAGATACCCGCCGGACGAACGAGAAGCCCTAACAAGCGTGACCTTGTTAGGGTTTTCTCTTTCCCGCGGAGGAGGGCTACTCACGTGGCGGGAAGGCTCGACCGGCGCGGGGGCGCGGGCACAAAAAGCAGGCGCGCTTTCCCCTTCTCGTCCGAGAGGGTCAACTCGCCGGCGCGCACCGCGACGTGCGCCAGCCCCGGGAGGAGTCGCTGGAAAAGTTGTTCAAACGCCATGCTCTCCACGCACATCATGTGGGTGGTAACCACGCGGGAGAAGGTGATCGTCTCCCCCTTTACCGTGTACTTGCCCGTGAAACGGTTGCAGCCGGAGAAACCGGACACGCGCCCGGAGTCCGCGAACACGAGCGTGGGCACGCGTGCCGGGAGCACGACCGTGTCCGTGTCGTTCACCAGCTCTTTCAATTGCCACTCGTTGGCCATCAAGGCAGCCGTGTAGTCAACGGGGGCCTTGCAACCCCACGATGCCCCCGCGAGCGCGCAAGTCACGATGAATAACATACCGTTTTTCATGTCGATTCGTTTTGATTAAGTACTCGAAAAATGATCTTCTACCGTGCAAAGATAGAGAAATCGCCGGATTACTCCCCGGGGAAGGAGATTTTCAGTTGCGGATCGAACAAGCGGAAACTTTTGCGGTGAAGGGGGGAGGCCCCGTGCTCTCGTACCCTTTCCCGGTGCAAGGGGGTAGGATACCCCTTGTTACGCGCCCAGTCGTACACCGGGAACCGCTCGTGCAGGGCCACCATACACTCGTCCCTGTGCGTCTTGGCGAGGATGGAGGCGGCGGCAATAGACATATACAACCCATCGCCCTTGACGATGCACCGGTGCTCGATCCCCGGGTAGGGCGTGAAGCGATTGCCGTCGACCAGCAGGAGAGCCGGTGCCACGGGCAGCATCGCCACGGCCTTGTGCATGGCGAGGATCGAGGCATTGAGAATGTTCACCCTGTCGATCTCTTCGCTCTCGACGCGGGCAACGGCCCAGGCGACGGCTTGTCGCTCGATCAGGAGACGCAACTCGTCCCGCTTTCGAGCGGTGAGTTGCTTGGAGTCGTTCAACTCCTCACCGGGGAACTCCTCGGGGAGGATCACCGCGGCGGCGAAGAGGGGACCGGCAAGGCATCCCCGGCCCGCCTCGTCACAACCGGCCTCGATCGTTCCGGTATCGTACTTTCGCATTAACATCGCGCCATTTTTTATACATTTGAAGACAAAGATAATACAGGAGTACCGAAAACAGCGGGGCGGGAAAAAAACATTTCAAAAGAGATGAATCCACGCGCGCGGCGTTGTTGTTTGAAAAAAATAACTACCTTTGCCAGCGTAAATGATGGTTCCGTAGTTCAATGGATAGAATGAAGGATTCCGGTTCCTTTGATTGGGGTTCGAGTCCCCACGGGACTACAATAAATATTGATTACAAATAATGTATAAAATCCGTACACGAAATTGTACACGAAAGCATCCAGGAACGGGTGCTTTTTTTGTTGCCTTGTAAACAAATTAGTAAATGCAACTGAAGTAAGAAGAAAGAGATGTATTGCCGGGAACGATGTAGGAGGGTGTGTCAAAAGTCTGAACACACCCTCTTTTAGTATTTTTTTTCGGGTCGGTATCTGAAAGTGATTTCAAATATTCAATTCTCAGAGAGTTAATTTTACTTTTGACACACCCTCTTTATGGAATGGATTGTTCGGGAACAACGGGGGGGCGAAAGATTTTTCGCCCCTACAGGTTTATTGCCGGAAACGACGGGGGGGCTGTCTCAAAAGGTGGTGTTCGTCATCGCGATCCGCGTGGCGGGAAGCAATCCAGGAACCGGTGAATCCCTGGATCGCTTCACCCTTCGGGTTCGCGATGACGAGAACCGCCCGGATATCCCGAACGGGACGCGAGGTACCCCTCCGAAAACCGACTTTTGATACCCCCTTATGAAGATCAAACCCTTTCAAGATTTTCGGACAGGGCTTTCGAGAGAGCCCCGGTGGGCAAGCTGGAGGTTGCCACCAATGGGTACTGTCGCTTCACTCCCTTTTATTCTTGGACACAGCGCACGGGGAAGCCGTAACTGCGATCAGCGGTAAGCTGCGAGTACACGTCGGACAAGAAGGCGTTCAAGTACCAACCATTGTTGCTGGACGGCGTGGACGACCAACTGTAACCGCCGGTCCGCTCGCTGTTCATGGCACCCACACCATCAGGGTTGCGATAGCCCGCCGCCGGATAGTAAGTCCACGCGTTCTTCAGGATATTGTCCATGTAGAACTCCCAGCCGGCGGTATTGCTATTGTTCCCGTAGCCTGCCCCCGGGTTATTGACATTGTTCAAGGCGAACACCTCCCACGTGCCGATCACGGGCAACTTCCATCCCGGGGGACACGGGTCAAAAAAACTCTTGCCGGTCAACGAGATCGGGTTCCACGCGGGGTTATTCCACAACGCACCGTCGTAGGGATTAGTCAAGAGCCAGTCGCCGACACCGGGAACGTAGTACCTGACAGGATCTTTAACCGCCCCCTCGAACGATGACTGCTGTGCCGTTATCGGGATGGCCACGCTGCCGGTTTTACCGTTCTCGCCGTTGATATCGTACAGGGTGACGGCGCTAAAAGAGCTGTTCGTGGCGGGGAACGGGTCCTTGCGCCCGAACTGGTAGAATAGGCCGCGGGTAGCCGGAATACCGTCCCCGCGAGTACCGCTGGCGGCACCCAGGTTACGGTCCATGATGAATTTATTGTTGTAAGCGGTAGTGGCCCACGGCCCGCCGGTATAGTGATGCACCTGCCCGCCGGGAACGGTATACGCGAACTTGTCCGCCTGCCACGAGAGGGGGGCCTCGTCCGGGTTGTAACCCGTGATCCACAGGTGCCAGCTCCAGAGATACGTCGTCTCATCCGATTTCCGGACCCCGATCAACACGTTACCAGCGGCCCCTGGCCCGGCGGGCTTGAAGTAGAACCGCTCGCTTCCCGTGCCCGCGAAAGAGGTGTTGTCCGGCGTGACATCGCCGTTGGAGGTACAGAAGTTGATGACGCGCTCGTTCGCGTCCTGCCAGATCACCTCGGCCACCCATTCGGTAGCGGTAGGCTCGGTCGCTATCTTGACCCCGCTCCCGATCGTCGTGTTCCAGAAGTTGTTGACGCGCTCGGCGACGGGCACGCCGTAGGTGGGCTGGGGAGTCCCGGCGGGAAGCGGGTTGATGATGTAGGAGTTCGCGTCCGCCAGGTTCACCCGGCCCAGGTTTTCCGCGCGGAAGTCCCCGCTGCCTCCCGGGCCATCGAAGGTCACCGGGAGATAGTAGTAATAATTCGGCTCGATGTTGAAATTGGTGGTCGTGTTCGCGCCCAAGTAGAAGCGGTAACGCAACGGCGTGCCGTCGGCGAGTTGACCTATGACCTGGACGTAAGTGGCGTTAGCGGGGGCACCCTGGTTCTTCTGGTGTGGCTGTTCCACGTCGGGATTGATACCCTGGCAGTTGCGGGGCAAGTAATAGTGCAGCGTTTGGCTGGCGTCACCGGGGGCCAGGGCGGGGGACAGCACATCGACGGGGGACAAATCGATGAAATTCGCCCGGGGGCTAACGGTCGTCAGCAACTGGTCGGCGTAGGAAAGGCGGTCGGGCACGTTGCACAACTGCACCGAGTTGATGTACACGCCCGAACCGGGAGAATTGACGATCTTCAGCGTGAACCTGGCCACGTTACGGTACAAGTCACACGGCAACGTGGTGGTGCCGCTGTTTATGTCGATGTACCCGTTCATCAACAGGTCGTTGCCGTTGCCCTTGTTGTACATGTCCTCCACTTGCTGGACGGGCAGGGAAACGTTCTTCAAGTTCCCCAGGGTAGCGACGTCCCTTAACCCGCCGGCGTCAAACGCGGCGTTATGGGTGTTGGCCAGCAGCACGCACCGGTAGGTCTTGCTGGCCGGGGGAAGGATCACCGAGATCACGCTGCCGTTTGACTCGAACTCGCTCGTCTTGTAATACCGGGGGGCGGTCGCCAGGATCGCGTCGTCCGTGGTGCCCGTGAATTGCAACACCCAGAAGTCCGTCACCTTGTAATCCGGAGCGGTTCCTTCGTTCACGGGATTGGGATCGGGAAGGGCCCGCGTGCCGGTCGTGCCGGGGGACTCGAGCACCGCGTTGATCGAGAGCGTGACCAGGGCCTCGCGCCCCTCGCCGCCGGCGTCCGGGTACCCCACCGGGCCCTCCGCGCACGACGCGACGGCGCAAGTCGCCAGCGCGAGCAAGTAATTTCGTGATGTGTTCATGTTGTTCTTGTTTTTATGTTTTTGTATTTTTGTATTTTTGCATTTTCATCTCTTTTTATCTCGTTAATGTATGGTTTGCGAGAGGTCGTCAACTTCTTCCCATTGGCCATCATCGCCCACCTTCCACGTGCCGATCGAGACGAGGTCGACGTCGGGCGAGCCGTCGATCACGTTCCCGTCATCTTCGTCTCCATAATTGCACCACCCGGAACTGGTGCTACCGTTGATAACGCTCACCGTGGCGGTGATGTAGTTCGACTTGACGGTGATGTTAAAATAGTAGGTGCTCAACGGTCGCAGGTCGGGCAGCGTGGTCGTCAGGGGAAGGCGGATATCGATATTACGACCTCCCTGCACGAGCGTGCAGGCCAGGTACAGGTAACCGGACTCCTTCAGGTGCACGGACGGGGTGTTGCCGAGTATACCCCTCACCGCCTCCTTAGCGGCGTATATCGCCGAGGCGATGTACTGCAGGTCTCCCGCTCCCGTGAAATAGCACAGGGGGTTGCCGTCCGCGTCGACGGGGGGGACGCCCACCGGGGCGGTCAACGTCACGGGCCGCGGGGCGTCAGGATCCACGACGACCTGCCGGGTGGCCGGATAAAGCGTGACCTCGTCGGTGGGGCCACCGGCACCCACCAGTTGCACGCCCGAGACCGTGAACGGCTGCACGGCCGCGTCGTTTTTCTTGTAGAACCTGAACCCCACCCGGGAGCGGTAATCCACCAGGTCGCCCAGGGAGAGCGACCCGTAACCGCCCAGCCGCGTCGATCCCCGCGTGGCAACCGGGAACGGCGTCGTGCCCGGCGTACAGGGGAACCCGCCGTCAACGGGCGCTATGCCGGGCGACACGCACGTGAAGTAATACGAGTCGCTATAACCGTTGAAGGTCGCCGACTCGGCCGGCGTGTCATCCTGCCAGTTCCCGTCATCATCCAGCGTGCAAGGTGTCAATAACTTGTCACCCGATGCCTTTAAATAATAGGTGGCACTCCTGACTAACCCGTAGTGGCCACTGTTTGCCGCCGTGGAATAGGCCGAGACGCGGTAAGTCGTGCCCGCCCCGGCGCGGGTGGCAACGGAAAAAAGGGGAGACTCCGTGGCCTCCCGCGATCCCTCCTCGCCCGCGCAGGAAAAAAGCAGGGCGGCGGCCATCAAGGGGGGCGTTATTCGTGATCTGTTCACCTGTTTCATGTGCTGTTGCTTATAATGATAAGGGTATATCGGTGCTTGTCGTCGGCCACGTGTCGCTCACCTCCATGGACTCGAGATGTACCTGGTTGTCCAATAGCAAGTTGTAGATGTAGTTCTTACCGGTTTCGAACTTGTCGATCGTCACGTCGGCCGTGTTCCCCATGTTCCTGATCGTCTTCGGGAGGACGAAGTACTCCACGCCGTCCACGGTACCGTTGTAGACGAAAGAGAGGACGAATCGACCTTCCGCTCCCCCGGGCCACGCCACCCCGGGCATGATGATATAAAAAGACCTCGCCACGTAGTGATTCAACGGCGCGTCAGGCTCTATGGAGATCCTGTCGGTCCGTGTCGCTGGATCGAGTACCAGGCTACCGGGCCCGGGAGCGGTACAGGCGTTTATCTTTCCACCCGGGTATAGTTCCTCTTCCGTGTCGTGGAGGGTCATCTTGCTTAATGTGATCTCAGTGGTATACTTGACAGTGATGTTCACCTGGATACAGGTCATCAGGTGCTCGAACGCCAGGTTCACGGTGGTCTCGGCCTGGTCGATGGCCGGCGAGACGTTAGCCACGGGAGTCGCCACCATCCAGTCGGTTTGGCCCGACACGAAAGGGATTTCCGTCAGGCTCGTGGCCCCCGGCACGTGAGGATGGTAGGCGTAGATGTCCACGCCGTTACCCCGTCGCACGCCAAGCGTGTTATAAGAAGTGACCCCGCCGACCTTGTACGTCCAGTCGTATCTCATGTTCGAGCCGTCGGCGGTGACGTCCACGTTCGCCTCCAGGTTCCCGTACCCCGTCATCGCGGGGGTGAACAGCGACGGGCTCGCCTCGTGGTCGCAGATCCACATCCCGATCGCGTACCTCCCGGAAGGGAATAGCGTGCCGCTGATGGGGGGGGCCTTGGTGGGCGCAACCGGCGCCACCTCGACGGAGAATTTCAGCGGCACGATCCCGGCACCCGGCCCTCCCGCCGGCGGTTCGCCGCACGACGCCAGCAGCGACAGGCAGGCCAGCAGCGCGCACCGTCGATTGTTGCTTGTAAACAGTTCATTCATGCATCTTCTTTTTTTATGTATCGCTTGTATCGCCGCCGCTATTTCAGGGTATGGGTGGGCGCGTATCCATACTCTACCCACGGGGTGACCTGGACGGCTGGCTTGATCGTCGTGCCCTGGAACTCCAGCGTCACCACGAGATTCTTGCCAGCCCCCGCGCTATCCTTCAGCGCGTCGGGAAGATCCAGCGACACGTCGCCGTAATCGATCCCGCCGGCCACGATGTTAATTTTTATCTTGTTACCCGTCGAAAAGGCGGGTGGCACCATCAGGCACGGCGCGATGACTGCCGCTTCCGCCACGGGCTTGACGGGAAAAGTACCGGTCAAGCTCAACGCGTCGCCGTCTTGTGTCCCCTGGTGTGTCCAGGTCAACGCGCCGGTCACCAGGTTCAAGGAAGCCTTCTTGTTAAGCTGCTTGATGACAATACCGGTCACGTTTATGCCGCCGCCGAAACCGGTGGCCTGCACGAACTTGAACTGCACGCGCGCGAGCAGGTGCCGGAAGGCGAATTCCGGGTGAGTTTGAGTCCCCTCCTCCTTGCCGATGCCGCTCGTGACGCTGGCGTACATGATGTCCTGTTGCCCGTCAAGTACCCACGTCACCGTCGGTGCCGCGGTCAACCCGTCACCGGCCGCGTACCCGGGAGTACCCGCCGCCACAGGGCTGTAAGCGTAGAAATAGAGCTTCACGTCCGAAGAGGGTGGATAATACTGGGGCGCGGTAAAGGATAACTTGCCATCCGCGTCAGACTCCACCGCCTGGTTATCGAAATAAGCGATGGACTGTGGAACGCCCGTCGGCGGCGTGGCGGCAGGCCCCGCGTAGGCCGTCACGGCGAACAACTTGCTCGTGTTAACCGGGAAGGCCACCCCCGTCACCGGCCCGGGAGAGAGGTCGGCGCGCGAGCCGGGGGCCACGCCCGTTAGCCCGGCCACGGGGACGATGGCCTCCCGCCCCTCTCCCGGCGGGACGGGCGGGAGGTCGCCCGTGGCCCTGGTACACGCCGCCAGCGTGGCGGCGCAGATCAAGGCACCGCCAAGTGACACCTGGAAATAACGCGTGATGCTTGTTATTGTTTTCATTTCACTGTAATTTTACCGTTCGCTGGCCCGTGAATCATCGAGCCACAATTTTCTGGTACAAAAGTAGGAAAAATAATAACGCGATATACAAAACCCGTCATTTTTTTTCGTTATCCCCTCTTTTATCGTGCACGCGGCTGTTTATCATGACCATAAATGGAAGTTTTAGCGCGGCAAAAGACGGGAAAACGAGCGCGCCTCCAAGTGTCGTCCCCGCGGCTCGCTATCCGCTCGCCATGACACGAGTAGGGCATCCCGGCCCATCGAGGGAAAACATCGTGTCGCGTGCCCGCGACGAAAGTTAAGACGAAATTGTTTGCTCGTTTGCACGAGACGCTTTACATTCGCCCACGAGAAGCGCGGTCTCTTTCGCAGAGACGGTAGCGACCGGGGCGACCGTGACACGACGCTTCGCGTTGTCTATCAACGGGTTTTTAATTGGACGGGGGGATGAAGTTTGTCCACGTTCAACATTCGCTTTCACTTTCCTTCCGCGTTGCCATCGTCAAGATTGAACGTTAACGTCGCTTGCTGGCTCGATAGCCGGGACGATACCGCCTCGTCAACTATGTTGCTTATACCTGCTTTTAGTTTATCATCTATATTGAACCTGTATATTATTCTGTTAGTGAATCCACAAATTCCCTGAACCTCAAAATCTTCTCGCTATTGGTCTTATTGAAAAGCAAGTGCTCAAAATCCTTTTGCTTCTTCTTCAAATCGACCGTTTGCAACAGTTCGGCTGTCGCTTGTTTGAACTCCTGCAAGTTATGTACTCCACAACGTTTTGAAAGGAAATCGTAATCAGGTTTTGCCTGTGACAGTAAAAACATCACGTCGTAAAAATCACGTCCTTTCGCACGGGTTAACATGGCGGCTATTTTCATGCTGCACAATACGCCATCGGAAGGAACAGGAAACGGGAAAAAGAATCCACAACCCTTGATATTTACAATAACCGGCTGATAAACAATTTTTTGATCTTGGCTTTCGACCTTTATCAAAAAACGTTCTTCCTTGTATCCGCTCAATCCCAAATCAAATAACAGTTCCGGAAAATGGATATTGCGCCGGAAGGCTGTTAGTTTCGGGTTTTCTTTGTCCTTTGTCTCTACCCTCAATCCTGAACGTTTCAAAAACCGGATTACCCCGTTTGTCATTTCAATAAATTCGTCTTTCGACAGGTCTTTGCAGTCGAAATCCAAATCTTCGGAGAACCGGTCTATGCCTTTTACCAATCGTAGGTTTGTTCCACCGATCAAAGCCATCTTTTGGATGCTGGGAGTAGAAGAAAGATAATCCAGCATTATCAACTGCAAATACTCTTTCAGTATGTGCTTATCGAAAGTTGAATTTCCACGGATTTGTACTGGAAAATAGTTCTTTATCTGTTCAATCTGTATCATAAATCGTATGTCTTTAAAAGCAGTTTTACCCGATGGTCAAGCGCCTTACTTTGAAATTTGATACAGTAATCCATCAGTAAATCCTTGTTCAAATCATCATGCAGGAAATCTTCATCCAAACGCAATTCTTCCAACTCCTGTTCGTTGTCATAGAACGGATAAAGATACAGCAAATCAAGCAATGCCTTTTCAGGCGTGGCAAACTGTATGGTGCGGTTGCCTGCCATTGGCTTTAACTCATACCCGAATATCAGGTTTTCCTTGACATTCTTATAGGCGTATTCGCCAAAATCATTTGTAAATGATGCCGTCTTTAGCGATGTAACATTCGTAATCTGCACCACTGCTTCCGGTATCATCCCATAAAATGCCAATGCCGAATGTAGGCTGATGTAAGACGGGCGATAAATCCGATTAGCAAAGTAAAGGGAGTAATCCGGCTTGCTCTTATATTCCGAAAAAGCGAAATATCCCTGCCGTAGCCGGATAAGATACCCCTTCTTAGCCCAGCGGGTAAGGTTATTGCGGTCAAAATCCGGCTGCCATGCATATACCTGATAGATATTGAAGCATGCCAGATCGAATAGCTGATTCTTAAATTCCAGAAAGGTCATTACTTTATTTTGTTTCTATTACGCCGCAAATATAGTGCATTTTGGAAATAAAATCAAATTCCAGTTTTTTTCAGGACTCTTATATGGTTTTGCGGTTCTTTCCACTAAGAATCGAACCAGATACACAGTGATTTCCAGCCACTTAATCTACCAACTGAGCTATGGTACCGTTAAAACGGGGACAGATGCAATTGGAGCTGTCTCAAAAGTGATTGTGCCCGGGCATCCCGCTGGGGATGCTTCGCTCGGTAGAAAAACGAGAACGTTCTTTTTTCCTTTGCATCCCAGCGGGATGCATCCATAACAGGATGCAAAGGAAAAGGAAACGGGATGTTTCTACCGAGCGTTTCATTCCTCTGGAATAAGAGGTAACTCCCGAAAACCGACTTTTGACACACCCTCAGATGCAATTGGACGAGCAAAAAGCACTCTCCGGCGTGGCCGTGGCTGCCGTGATGGATAGCGTTTCCGTGAAGGCCACCTTCAAGAAGGCGCTGGCCGAACGGGGTGAAGTTAATTCCTGTCTCTTGAAACACGGGTAACACGGGCTTTCGCGGGTAGAGTGATTTTGCGGGCCATGTCTCAGCGAAGCAACCCGGCAAGAAAGTCGCGGGTGAACTCTTGCAACTGACGGGGAGAACAGGTATAGTTGTTGACGAGGAGCGTGAAAGCCAACCAACCGTCGCGGGGCGAAAGCAGGTAGCCGGAAAGCGCGCGCACGCGCGTCATGGAGCCGGTCTTGGCGCGCAAGCCGTGGCCCAACAGCGGGTGGGCGGCGTAAACGGCGAGCGACGCGTCTGACGCTCCCTCCGGGAACGATTCCCAAAAAGCACGGGAGGAGCGCGGGAAAGCCCACAACAAGAAGTCGGTGAAGAAGGCAGCGGGCACCGCGTTCATCGGCGAGAGGCCACACGCATCCTCCATCATCACGCCCGAGGTGTCTATCCCGGCACTTCCCAGCCGCTCTTTTACGGCCTTCTCGAAATCCACGGGATCCACCAGCGCGCCGAGCGCTTCCGCGAAGAGGTTGACACTCCGCTTGTTTGTCTGATAAACAATCTCTTCCAGCGACGGGGACTCCACCGTCAAGAGCAGGTGTCTCTCCCCCTCTAACAGGGAATCTGCCCTCGGTAAGGGATCGCGTTCCACCCTGATTCCCCCGCTCTTCAGCCGCTCGACCAGCTCCCCCGTGAACGCCGAGGCGGGGAAATGCATGGCCCCTTTCACGAGATAGCGAGGCGGATTGCCCGTCACGTTGCCAGCCACGAGCAGCCGGGAAGCGAAGGGGCCACCGTAGATCCAGACATCGTTTCTCCCCGCGGGATCGGTGATCACCCGGTTATCAAGAGCCAGTTCCAGGCCCGGCGGATCGACGGAGAGTATCGTCGCCAAACTCCCCGGCTTTCCGGCAGCCAAGGTGACCGCATAGGTGTTATCTCTATAATTAAATGAATGATAAAGAGCACCGTAGTAGTTTGAAAGATCTTCCCAGGGCCATGAACCGGGTACGCGGGGCGTTTCGCCCGGCTCCACCACCACGGGGGGGGCCGCAAGGCGCTTGATCCCCGCTTGCCGCACCGCTTCCACTATACTCGATAAAAAAGAGGTGGCGGGGAAATAGGCCGATTCCAGCGCGGGGTCGCCACCGGCCGCGATGATGAGGCGGCCGTGTAGCGTCCCATCGCGGATCGTTCCGGCATAGGAGAGGGTTGTCCGATAGGTAAATTGTTCGCCCCTCTTTTCCAACGCGAGGAAGGTGGAGAGGAGTTTCAGCACCGAGGCCGGTCGCAGAGAGAGGCGCGGGTTGTGCTCACAGACCACCCCTCCGTCGCTTACCCGCTTGACCGAGATGCCGATGGAAGCGTGTTCCAAGCCGGCAGAACGCAGGAAGTCATGCAATGCATTGGCAGGCTGCGCGAGTAGCAAAACGGGGAGACAGGTGATACACCACGCGCAAAGGATCCGCTTGCCCATGCTACTCTTCCATGGAACGCAGGATCTTTTCAACCTCTTCTTCCGTATCATGGAGCTTAGCCTTACAAAAAGAGACCAGCCACGCGACACGTTTCACCTTCTCGCTCAACTCGTCTACATCCAATTTATTCTCTTCCAACTTGCCGATAATCTGCTCGATCTCCTCCATGGCTTCTTTATAGGTCAGTGCATCCATCTCTTTAATAATTAAATAAGTCAATTGTTTTTTATCCTTTTGATTTCGCTTTCCACGCGACCGTCAAGTAGTTCTATTTCCACGATCTCCCCGCCCTTCACGCATGTCACGCTACGCAACACCTTCCCGTTGACGCGCGCGATGGAGTAGCCACACGCCAACACACGCCGCGGATCGGCAAAAATCGCTTTCGTTTCGGCCAATTCCAACAAGCGTTTTCGATCGAAGAACGTCCGTTCCACCCGCCCGCGGGTCTCTCGACGGATCTCCTCCAAGCGTGTAGCGTGGCGATCGAAACGCGCGGCAAGACGTCCCTTCAACAAGTCGTTGAGACGCATGAAGAGATTCACGTGGTGTTGCACGAGCAGTTGCGAGTTACGACCCAATTTCTGAGAGAGAAGCGAGAGGCGCGACGCGCGACGCTCTAACGAGGAACGCGTCAACTGCTTAACAGCGGTCGCGTACGTCATCTGCCGTTGCTTTGCTTGCTGCAACAGGCACCCCGTCATCTCTATGAAACGGGCTTGCCGCTCTTCCAGCAGGTCGTCGGCTTCGCCAAAAGCCTCTACCAGGAAAGCCGCGGCCGCCGTGGGGGTTTTCAGGGGCTTGTAAGCGACCCTGTCGACGAGGCTCTCGTCACGCTCGTGCCCGATCCCGGTGATCACGGGCAGAGGAAAGCCCGCGACGTTGAGCGCCAACTCGTACGAGTCAAAGCAACTTAAATCGGTTTGTGAACCTCCTCCCCGAATGATGACCACCGCATCGAAGATCTCGCCGGCATCGTAGACCCGCTCCAAGGCCTTGATCACGGACTCCGCGCTCTTCTCTCCCTGCATGATCGCCGGGAACAGGCGAACGTGAAAAGCATAACCGCGGGTGTTCGTTCGCAACTGCTCCGCGAAATCCTCGTACCCGGCGGCCGTCGGTGACGAGATGACCGCTATCGTCTTCGGGAGAAGGGGAAACGGCAGCGAACGGTTCATGTCAATGACCCCCTCTCGCGTTAGCCTATCAAGGATTTCTCGCCGCGCTCGCTCAAGATCCCCAACAGTAAATGATGGATCTATCTCCCGAACATTAAGCGAGTAACCATAGATTTCATGAAAGGAGACCTCTATCGCCAGCAGTACTTTTAACCCGCATTGCAAGGCCCGTCCGGTAGCGACCTCGAAGGCAGGCTTCAGCACGCGGTAGACGGAAGCCCATATCGTGGCACGCGCGGAGGCGACCAGCGCGTTGTCCCCCTCTCGTTTTTCAATCAACTCGAGGTAACAGTGGCCGGAACGGTTTTCCTTGATGTCGGCAATCTCGGCGACGACCCACACGCTCCCCGTCAACTCCTTTTTCAAGGCTTGCTTGACGAGGCAGTTGAGCTGGTATAACCCGATGGCTTCCATCTCGCGCGACTATTTTTTAACCGACCTGAACAACTCGTCCAAGTAGATCATGTCTTTCACCACCGATAACGAACGGGTGGAGCACCCTAACGGGGAGCCCTCCTCCCGGCAAGCTAACTTCTCCGCCCGCGATGCCGTCAATATTTCAACCTGCACGATCCTGTCAAACTTGGCCGTTATCAAGGCCGTTCCCTTCAAGGCTAAATCGGTGCCGATCTTGATGTGTTGCACGGGCACAAGTTTAATGTACTCGTCCTTGTTGGCAAGAATCTTGAACAAGAGGTAATCATCCGGTTGCACGAAAGCCGCGAAGATCAGGCTGGCGTTCGCGAAATTCCCGTTCTGGTACTCGAACTCCCGTCTCTTCGAAAGCAGGGAGAAGGCATCCACGCGATTGGCATGCCCGGTATCGTATACTTGCAACAAATAGCTATCTTTCTCTTCGGGAAAGGCGATGGAAAGAAGGCTATCGTCATGCCGGGAAAACTCCCCGGAAAGCATGTAGCGTCCCTGTTTCAAAAACGTGAAGTAAGCAACCGCGCCCTCTCTCGTGTTGCCTTGCAACAACGAGGTAGCGATCTTGGGCTTCTCCTCGGTGAGCGCGGAGGGGACGGGAATCGACGCGGAGGAGAGAACCGGGGTTTTCACCTCGTAACCCTCCTCGCCCGGGAAGGAGGGCACGCTCGCTCGCGATAAAATCTTCGCCTCTTTCTTACGCATCTTCAACAACTTCAAATCCCCCTTCTGCATAGGCCGCGTAGCGTTCCCCTGTCGTTGCCACACGATGGATTTATACGCGACGGCCTGATGATAAGAAGGGACAGCCACGGCACACACGGTTCTCTTCCCATAGTTCACGAAGCGGAACTCCAGCAACCCATTCACGTCCTTTCCCAGGGACTCCACGATGCGCTGACGAAGGAGTAACTGGTATTTATCCTCGTTCGCGTGTAAATAGGAGAGGTCGGCCTGTATGCCGGAGGGCACCCCGAAATCGTTCACCCCGATGTACAGTGTTCCCCCGTCCGCGTTCAGGAAGCCGGTGATCGTGCGCAAGATCACGTCGAGTTGTCGCTCCATGTCGGCCTCCCCGGTAGATTCAGGCGGGAAGATGATGGAGGTCTTGAACTCCCGGTTATGGTTTTCCGTCCCGAAGGTGACACTGGTCACCTCTTCCTCTTTGGGTGCATCGGGTAACTCGGCCAACGAGGCCAGGATCTCATCGCGCACACGAGCCGCGACCGGCGGCACAACGGGGCGCAACAAGTTATAAGAGACAATGAGTTTAGCGAGATGAGCCACCAAGAGATCGGCCGACCGGAAAAACGCGGCGAGATGATCGCAAGAGGAGTCGTCAGCCCCCACCAACAAAAGTCGAGGTATCTCCATCCGTGACGCGAGCACGGGGAACTTCGCCACGAAAGCCTCCACCGAGGCCGTGTCTGAAAAGAACGCCATCTTACCTCCCTCGTTCCCCGACACGAACTCGTTAATGGCCAGCATATAGTCAATTTGTCCCCCGTAAAACTCTTCCGCCACGGGATCTTGGGCAATATACGCCATTAACTTGATCGTGTACAGCAAGTTTAAGTTTCGCGGGGAGAGACGGGGAGAGACGTATAGGCCCAAGACGTGTATCAACTCCGCCACATAAGCCGGAGGAAGGAGAAAAGGGGGGTCAACAAAAGCGTCGACCTTCTCCTCCTGTTGTTCGCGAAACTCCTCTTCCTCCTCATCAATGTAGTTATCGAGCAAGTTCGCGACAGACTCGTGCACATCGATATACGCGTCAGATAGATCCCTCACGCTCGCTTTAATATAACCGTTCGAACTGACGTTGACCAATTCAAGAAGACGACACTCGCCCACCTCTATCTCTTGATTGGGATTCGGGAAGGTATACAACGAATAGCCATCTTCGCTGAGCCATGTCAACAAGTTATCGCGGCGCGCAAGCAACAGGGCATTCGTTAGCTCGCCGGCGTGGAGACGCATGCCCACGATCGCGTCCAATTCATCTATAATCGAGAAGGAGAGTTTTTCCGGGGTAGACTCTATCACCGTGGCCGTCATCCTGTCTCCCGGTTTCAGGATCTGCTCCAGCGAGATCAACTTGATACGGGTGATCTGGCGAACATGCAGTATCCCTTCTCCTTCAAAGTGGTCGTCTACAATACGGACAAAGGCCAACAAGGGGTTCGTGGGATGCAAGTTCTTGACCTGTATCTTCACTTTCACTCCCATTTGCGGCCGCTCTTTCGTCACCACTCGCTTCTTTTGCAAGAGCGAGAACTCCTGAAAGACCCGCTCCCACGCGCTCGCCAAGGCCTCCACGTTCGCCTTCGCCGAAAAATCATCATCTTTCGAAGAGAGCAGTTTCAACGGGAGGGCCACCGCGCCTTGTACCTCACTCTCCTTTAACGCTAACGAGGCATTCTCGGGTAGCAGATAAAGCGATCCCTCTTTCAACATCAACTGGCCCCGCCCTTTAAATACCCGCGTTTTGGCATCGGTGATAAAAGAGATGGAAGTATAGGAAAGTACCTTATTGACAAACGCCGGGAGTTCCAGGTGAATCAAGTCACTCAACGTGAATTTTGCCCCGGCATTCCGGAACAGAAGCGTGTTCAGCGCGTTGTCCCGGATAATCTCAGGGTGCGATTCCGAAAGCATGTAGACCCAGCGAAAGAAAGAGGCCCGCAGACAAACGTCCGAATGGGCATCTTTAGAAATCAATAACTTAGATGCAACTAACCGCATCGCCTCCTCGATCTTGGCCATGTTCTCCTCCGTTCGCTGCATGTAGGGAAAATTCTTTGTTTCCAGGAGCGAAAGCCGGTGTTCCAAGAGCGCGTCGACGGATAGCGGAAGGAGCGCCTGTTCTGAAAAGAGTAACATGCGGATAAACTCCCTTACCGGCATCGCGATCAGCCGCGGGCTCCAGCGCAGGAGGGCAAGCAGCACGAGGAAGCGCCGCTCCTTGTCGTACAAGTATCCCGAAATATCGAGTTTACGCAGCAACGTCAGGACATACTCCAGTTCTCTCTCCTCTTGAATAAGTCCTAACGCCTCTTGCCACGCGTACGCCTCTTTCAAGCGCCGCTCCGTCTCCGCGTATATCTCCTCTTGGCTCTCGCGCGGGTAAGTCACCAAGAAATCGGAATCTTCCAATAACCACTCTTGCACACGCACGTACAAAGGCAATAAAGCGGTAAACTCCTCGAAAGTCACCTCTTCCTTCTTTAACTCCTCGCCCCAGGTCTCTATCAGCGAAAACACGTGCTTCTCTTTCAACCGTCCCCACCATTTCAGGCACAAATCCTGCCGCGTCTCTTCCAACTCCAGTGAAGGGAACAACTTCTCGAAAGGAGTCGCTTGCAATTTGCCATTCACCGTATCGTATATTTCACGTGTTGCCATATTCAATTATCAAAATTCATCAACAGTTCGGTTCAATTCGTCCAAGTAGGCCAGCAACTCCTCTCGTCCCAAGCGACTCTCCGCCGAGGTCAGGAACGTACGCGGCATGCTCTCCCACTGGTCAAGCATCACGCGCGCGTAGTCGGCGATACAGGTGCTGCACGCGGGCGCCGTCAACTTATCGGCCTTCGTGAAGACGATCACGAACGGGATGCCGTTCTCTCCCAACCAGGCCATGAACTCCAGGTCGATCTTCCGCGGCGGGTGACGACTGTCCACCAACACGAACAAGCACACCATATTCTCTCTCCGTAAGATATAGTCACTGATCAACTTACCGAACTTATTCCGCAGTGTTTTGGAGGAGTTGACATACCCGTAGCCGGGCAGATCCACCAAGTACCACTCGTTATTGATCAAAAAATGGTTTATCAACTGCGTCTTACCGGGAGTGGAAGAGGTCTTCGCCAACTTGCTGTTATTCGTCAGCATGTTGATCAAAGACGACTTCCCAACGTTCGACCTCCCGATAAAAGCGTACTCGCGGCGATCCGGCGGCGGGCATTGCATCACGTCCGTGTTGCTCGTCATGAATGTTGCACTACGAATTTCCATAACACTCTATTTAAGTATTTTATATCAAATAGAAGGAGGGATCGCCACGCGACTCTCCTCTACAATCTACTAAAATTCCTGGGTTTCTTAGGATTACTACCCGGTTTCCCGCGGCGTTTTCCGGCGATCTCGTCCCGCCGTCCCCGCCGCTCGCGTCCCCTCTCCCTCTCGTACCCGGCCTTTCCGGAAAAAGCAAACGCGCGTTCTCCGCGACTCCCGCGACGATCCCGATCCCGATTCCCGCCTTCGACCCGGCCCGACACGGGAACAAGTGTCACCGGTATGCCGTTAAAGAAGACCCGTTTAAAGTCCACGAAGAAATCATGAGCGCTATTCTCGTCTATCTCGAATCGGGTGTCCGAGTCGTATATCTGGATACCTCCCACCTCCACGCCGCGGTGACGGGAGTGCTGGTTGATCAAAGCCATCAAATCACGGGGAGTCATCCCGTCATTCCGGCCGACGTTCATCGAGAAAGCACTAAAGAACGTGTCACCGCCCCGGCCCCGTCGATCGCCGCCATCCCGTCGCCCGCGGTCACGGTCACGATCACGATCACGGTCGTATCCCCGCTCGCGGTCGCCATCCCGTCCCCGCTCTTTTCGCTCGCCCCGTTCGGCCTCCGACAAGTTTAGATCCTCGGTATCTTTATACTTTTTCAGGAGCTTGCCGAACTCGTAAGAGACCAAATGCTGGATCAACTCCTCCTTGCTCAGGGCCTCGAATTTCTCGAAAACCCCCTGATCATAGCGTTCCAACTCTTCATGCATTTCGGTATTCAGGATCTTGTCGGCATAGAAAGCTAACTGTGCCCGGCAAATCTGATCACCATCAGGCACCTCCCTGTAAAGAAACTGCTTCTTCAACATCCCCTCGATGCGGCGCAACTTACCCTTCTCCCGGGAGTGGATGATCGCGATGGAGATCCCCTCTTTCCCCGCGCGACCGGTGCGCCCGCTACGGTGTGTATAGCTCTCCACGTCGTCAGGGAGATTATAATTAATGACGTGTGTCAGGCAATCTACGTCCAATCCTCTGGCAGCCACGTCAGTAGCCACCAACACCTTCAGGCGTTTGGAGCGGAAAGCGGCCATCACGTTATCCCGTTGCGCCTGGCTTAGGTCGCCGTGCAAGGCATCGCAGTCGATGCCATCCCTTTGCAGGTGTTTGGCGATGTCGCTCGCGTCGTTCTTCGTGCGAGTAAAGATAATCGCGTACATGTCCGGAGCACAGTCGATCACCCGACGCAGGGTTTCGTAACAATCCTTGGCCCGCACCATATAATAATGGTGTGAAACCGTGTCGGCTCCCTGGTTTTTCTTTCCAACGGCAATCTCCACGGGATTCACCAAATAGTGCCTGGCAATTCGCTCCACCTCTTTCGGCATCGTCGCGGAAAAAAGGTAGGTGTTCTTCTCCTTCGGCGTGGTCTCGAGGATCGCGTTCAACTCCTCTTGGAAGCCCATGTTTAACATCTCGTCCGCCTCGTCCAATATCACGGCAAAGATCGTTCCGATATTCACGACCCCCCGATCCAACAGGTCGACTAACCGTCCCGGTGTCGCGACAATGATATGTACCCCGCGCTGCACTTCCCGTATCTGTTTCCGGATATCGGTACCCCCGTATACACAAGCGATGTTGATATCTCGCCGGTGCTTGGCGTAATTCTTCAGATCGTTCCCGATCTGCACGCACAACTCCCGCGTGGGACTCAGGATCAACACTTGCGTCGTCGTCTGCCCCGTGTCAATCTTTTGCAACAGGGGCAGTCCAAAAGCGGCCGTCTTCCCCGTTCCCGTTTGGGCCAGGACAACCAAATCGTTCGTCTCGCCCAAAATCACGGGGATCGTCTTCTCTTGCACAGGAGTTGGCGTCTCGAAGCCCAAATCTGCAATTCCCTGAAGGATATCCCCGTTCAAACCTAATTCTCTAAATTTTTCCATTTTCTATTTTATTCAACAATATAAATACAGAGGGCGCCTTCGCACTCTATTAAACCTTATCCACTTTCATGTGCCGACGGGTATAAGCCGGCGTGATCTTCAATTTACGTATATCCTCGGCAGAGAGATCAGGCTGCAAAGGCACGTCCGACTCGCTTAATTGCGTCGCGACATAGTCGATCATGCTCTCGTTGTGGGAAGTCGGCGTTTTTTCTGCCCCCTCGGGATTTGTCCTGTCAAAGGGTGTCGCCATCTCGTCGATCTCCGTGAAAGGGAAACCCGTGGCAATGATCGTCACGGAGATCTCTCCTCCCAACGACTCGTCCATGCCGACTCCCCAGATCACCGAGGCGGTATCCCCCACTTGGTCAATCACGTAAGAGGTGATTTCCGTCAACTCGTCCACAGATATCTCATCGTCATCAATCCCGGAGGTGATATTCAGTAATATATTCTGGGCACCCGATATGTCACTTTTGTTCAACAACGGGCTATTCAACGCCTCGGCAATCACCCGGCCCGCCCGGTCGTTGCCCGATGCCCGGGCTGCCCCCATGATCGCCATGTGACTGTTGGTCATCACCGTCGTCACATCCGCGAAATCCACGTTGATATATCCCGATAAGGTGATGATCTCGGCGATCCCTTTCACCGCGATCTTTAACACGTCGTTCGCTTTATCAAAGGCCGCGCCCTGCGTTTGTGACCCATATAGTTGCCATATCTTCTCGTTGTCAATGACGATCAGGGCATCCACGTACTCCTGCATCCGCTTGATCCCCTCCTGCGCTTGCTTGATCCGCTTGGGTCCGTCCAAACGCATGGGAAAGGTCACCACGCCCACGGTAAGAATCTTCATCTCTTTGGCCGTCTTGGCGATCACGGGGGCCGCGCCTGTCCCGGTACCTCCTCCCATCGTCGCCGTGATAAAAGCCATCTTGGTGTTCTCTCGCAACATGGCCTGTATCTCCTCTAAACTCTCGTAGGCAGCAGCCTCGCCCAGTTCGGGACGGTTGCCGGCGCCCCCCCCCTTCGTCAATTGCTTACCCAACTGTATCTGCTTGACTACCTGGCTGGCGGCCAGCACTTGCCGGTCCGTGTTACACACCACGAAATCCACGTCACGAATTCCCTGTTGCAACATGTACCCCACGGCATTGCCCCCTCCTCCCCCCACGCCTATCACCTTAATGATCACCGGGGAGATCTCGTCTTGGTTAAAATTAATCAATTCACCTATCATGATCCCGTTCGTTTCTATATTTCAGTATCTCTCTCTAAGTTGGACGCGAAAATAGAACCAAAACACCGTTGGAACCAGCCATTCACATCGGGAATTGTATTTACCCCCTGACGACGAGAGGGCTGCTCGCGTATCGTCTCTTCCCGATGCACTCGATCGGGCTGTTCCTCTTTCTGTTGTTGCATCTTGCGTTGCTCCTGTCGCTGCCTACGCCGCCGCCCCTCCTCCTCCAATTGCCGGGGATCCTCCGGCGACATCTCCAACTCTTCCACCTCTTCTACCAGGAAAGGGATTTTCGGGGAGCGGGATGACTCCAGCGACACCCGGTTGAATCCCGTGGCAATCACGACTATTCGCAATTTATCTCCCAACGCCTCGTCGTACCCGGAACCCCAATTGATATCCACATCGTGCCCCACCAGCTCTTTCAAGTAAGCTTTCACCGACTCCTGTTCGTTGATCGTCACCTCTTGATCCCCATACAATATATTCAACAAAATATTGGAGGCACCGCGAATATCGCTACTATTCAACAGCGGGGAGTTCAAGGCAGCCTTCACCGCCTCCATCGCCCGATTTTCTCCTTTCGCATCACCGGCTCCCATCAAAGCGACCCCGCTATTGCTCATCACCGACTTCACATCGTTGAGATCGACATTGACTTTTCCCCGCTTCGTGATGATCTCGGCGATACTCCGGGCGGCAATCGCCAACACGTCGTCTGCTTTCGCAAAGGCTTTGGAGAGTTTCAAATCACCGTATATCTCTCGCAACTTTTCATTGCAGATGATCAACAGGGCATCGACATGTTTACTCAACTTCTCGATCCCCTCCAAGGCCTGCTCTATGCGTCGTCGCCCCTCGAAGTGGAAGGGGATCGTCACGATAGCAATCGTCAAGATGCCCAAACTCCTCGATAGCTCGGCGATGACGGGTGCCGCACCCGTGCCGGTGCCTCCCCCCATCCCCGCCGTGATAAAGAGCATTTCGGTATTATTCTCAAGCATGGAACGGATGTATTCTATACTCTCGACGGCCGATTTCTCACCTCGCTCCGGGTGACTTCCCGCGCCGTCTCCCTCCGTCAAGGCCTTCCCGATCTGTATCCGATTCCGTACCGGGCTAACGCGTAAGACCTGTATATCCGTGTTACACACCACAAATTCCACGCCCTGTATCCCCTGGGCATACATGTAGTTCACGGCGTTACACCCGCCGCCGCCCACGCCCAAGACCTTAATAATGGAAGGCTCTTGCACGGGAATATTGATATTTATTAACCTATTATCCATGAACATCTTTCTTGATTTTTAAGTGAATAACCTTTCAAAGAGCGTTCTCGACCGTTTACGCGCCTTGTTCGCACAAGCTAACAGGCCCAAGGCCGTCAGGTATTCGGGCATCTCCCGGTTCGCTTCCGACGTTTCCACGCTCGTGACCACGGCCTTTCTCACCGCGTGACCCGAAAGCTTCGCCATCAACATCTCCACATCCCTCACCCGACAACCTCCCCCCGTCAAGAGAATCCCGTCGGACAGAGCGCGATAGAACCCGCTGCGCTGGATCTGAAATATGGCTCCCTCCAACAACTCTTCCAGGCGACACTGCTCGATCTGTAACAACGCGTGCAGCTCTACACTATACTTCGTGTTCGGGATGATCACCTTCCTGTTTTTCTCCGTCACGCGTATCGCGCTCCCGTGCGCGTGTTTTAGTTGTTGTGCCGTATCCTCGGATTGTGAAAAGGCCGCATGAATATCACCGTCGATGGCACTGCAGCCCAAGGGCAACTCGACATCGGACACGATCGCTCCTTCTTGAAAAACGTATACCTTCGTGCTATCGGCACCCAGATCCACCAAGGCAAAGTTTTGATACTCTCCTCGTTTCACGACCAACGCCCGACTGACCGCTTCCACTTCGGCGTAGAAATCCACGCGCTCTACCCCTAAATCCGCTAACCACGTACAGGTCATCTCCAGGTCGCTCTCGCGCGCCAGGTAAAACGCGTAATGCGCGTGTCCCTGTCGCACGGGCCTACCCACCGGATTTCGTACCTTCTCATCATCCAGTATATAGGATACAGGCAACATGGTCACCGGTTCTCGCCCATTGTCGGGCAATAACCGCCTCGCCTCTCTCTCGACACGCTCCATGTAGCTGGTCGTGATCGAACGGGAAGCGGCTAACGGCACCTTTATCACGCTTCGCTTTACCCACGTTGCCGGTAAAGAGACGCGTAACGTGTCGATGGCCATCCCGTGTTTTTGCCGGAATACCTCTAACAACTGCTTCACAGAGGATTTCGCCCACTTCTCATCCTTTACCCTTCCCCGCTCGATCCCCTCCGAGGCTACTTGTTCGACACCAATGAGCTGAACCCGATTAGCCGAAACCTCCGCTAACGCCATCACCATCGTTTCCGATCCCATGTCCAATGAAGCTATGTAATCCATAAGACCTTATATTTTTCTTCTGACACAAACTATTTGCTTATCAAATTTTAGCTTGATCTCTTTGTAACAATCCCATCCCCCTTTTTTTATCCCCCGTTTCAAGAAGATCATCAACTTCTCCATTCGTTCTTCGTAGCCCTCTAACGGGCCTAACGTGATCTTGAAATCACCCACCTTGGGGATCAACACCACATCACCGTTCGGAAGCACCACTACCTGTTCGATGAAAGCATTCCAAAACGCGTGCCTCACGAGATCTTTCACGAACGGAGCTAATCGTTCACATGCAAATGTTTGGCTAATGTTGCCCGTGGCAACAATAACTCTGGAAGTAAACTTAGAAGACAACGGCATTATTTGCCCATCCCTGTCGACGTAATATCCCTCGCCTGCCATCACTCTTAAAACAGGCTCACGTTGTCCGATATTCACGTAGACATAACCGTCTAAACTGTAGTAAACCTGAGCCGATGTGATCATCGGGTTTTTGGCAAGCACTCTTTCCAAACTATCCTTGTCGATAGTTGCTATTTTCTTATCGAGAATGGCCCCGTATCCTTTCTGCATCCACTTCATCACCTCGTCATCATCCACGAAAGCATTACGTGCATCGTCGACCGTCACCCGTACCCCTCTACATGTTACCTCCCCCCATTTTGCCGCCGCAAAGGTAAGGATAATTATCAAGTATACAAGCAAGATAATGCTTATTATGTAGAGCTGGGATCTTTTCATCCGTGTTTATTCCTAAAAATCATCAATATACACATTTATTGTCCGGCAAACATTGCCGTAAAAACAGGCACAAAACGATCAATATCGCCGGCTCCAACGGTCATAAAAACACCGTCATGTACCTTTGATCGCACGTATTCCGGGAACTCCTCTCTTCCCACCAGCACGTGAGGAACGGTCAAGCGGTCGGCGATAAGCCGGGAAGTCACTCCCGGAAGAGGCTCTTCCCGCGCCGGGTATATCTCCAGCAGAATCACCTCGTCTGCCAAGTTTAGACTTCGTGCGAAACCGGGATAAAAATCGGCGGTACGCGAGTAGAGGTGCGGCTGGAAAGCCACCGTCAAGCGTCTCCCCGGCCACATCTCCCGCACGGAGGTCAGCGTCGCCTCGATCTCCCGCGGATGGTGCGCGTAATCGTCAAGATAGACCACCTTGCCATTGACACGTATATCGAAACGCCGCGCCACGCCTTTGAAGCGAGGCAACGCTTCCAGGATCTCCCCGGGCGTGGCCCCCGCGTGCAGGGCCAACGTGATCGCCGCCGTGACATTCTCCACGTTCACGCGGCCGGGGAAGGTCAGTCGCAAATCCGGTATCGTCACCTCCCGACTCACGTAGTCAAAACGATAGCACCCCTCCTCTACTCGTAAGCGATCGGCATAATAGTCCACGCGCTTCTCGACGGCGTAGTAACCGCTCACCTCCCGACGGCAAAGCGTCACCCCCTCGCGCACGAACAACGCACCCCGCGTTTGGCAGGCGAACTGCTCGAACGCCTCCAACAAACACGCGGACGTGCCATAGATATCGAGGTGGTCGGCATCCGTTGCCGTAATCACGGCCATCTCCGGGTGGAGGTGCAGGAAGGAGCGATCAAACTCGTCCGCCTCGATCACCACGAGATCCGAGGCCGCGTTCACCAGCAGGTTCGTCCCGAAGTTCGACGAGATACCCCCGAGGAACGCGTTACAACCCACGCGCGAGGCATCCAGCAGGAAGGCCGTCATCGTCGAGACGGTCGTTTTCCCGTGCGTCCCCGCCACGCAGAGCGCTTTCATCGAGCGAGAGATCAACCCGAGCACCTCCGCTCGTTTGTAGAGCGCGTGGCCACTCTCCCTGAAAAAGGAGAGAATCCGGTTGCCGGGCGGCACCGCGGGCGTGTAAACTACCAGCGTCCGCTCCCGGTCGCGAAACGCCTCGCCAATCGCTTCCGCGGCATCCACGTAGGTGATGTCAAACCCCTCCTCCTCGCTCATCTTCCGGGTAAGCGGCGAGGGAGTCCGATCGTACCCGGCCACCGCGTAGCCCATCACCTTGAAATAACGCGCGAGAGCGCTCATCCCGATCCCCCCGATGCCCACGAAATAGACGGGACACGGGGGAGCGGGGAGTGTTCTCATTGCCTGCTTTTCCATATCATTCATTGTTGATCCTGTTCAGTTTTATCTCCCACGGCCAAGACGATCCGGGCGATCCGGTCGTCCGCGTCCGCTATTCCCAGCGCCCGGATATTCATCGAGAGGGCGAAGCGCCGCGCGTCGTCCTCCAGGAGTTCCGCGAGGACGGTACCGAGGCGCTCCTCGACCGCGCGGTCCTCGATCATGACGGCAGCCCCCTTGTCGACCAGCGCCAGGGCATTTTTCCGCTGGTGATCCTCGGCCACGTTGGGCGAGGGCACCAGCACGGTAGCCTTGCCCAGCAGGCATAACTCGGAGATCGTGCCGGCACCCGCCCGCGCCACGACCCAATCGGCACAAGCGTACGCCAGGTCCATGCGTTTCAGGAAGGGGAGCAACACCACGTTCGGCGGGAGTTGCCCCTCTAAGCGGGCCGCCAGGCCGGCGTGGTAAAAACTGCCACACTGCCACAACACCTGTACCCCTTCCCACGCGCCCATCGTCGCCAACCACCGCTCCATTGCCCGGTTGATGCTCCCCGCGCCCTGACTACCCCCGGTGATCAACACCGTCTTCTTGCGCGGGTCCAAGCCGTGGAGAGCGATCCCCTCTTCCCGCGCGTTCAACGATTGCAGCAACTCGGCGCGCACCGGATTGCCGGTAAAAACGACTCGCCCCGCCCCGAAAAAACGCTCCATTCCCTCGTAAGCCACGCATACCTTCACCGCGTGTTTCGCCAGCAACCGGTTGGTCACACCGGCATACGAGTTCTGCTCCTGCAACACGAGGGGGATGCCCCGCCGGGCCGCTACCCGTCCCACCGGGCCGCTGGCATACCCGCCAACGCCCACGACCACGTCCGGGCGAAAATGCCGCACGATGCGCCGCGCCGCGCGCATACTCTTGTATAAGTTCACCATTACCATCACGTTCTTCCACGTCAAACGACGCTGGAATCCCCTGACGGGTAAACCTTCTATAGGATATCCCGCTTCCGGCACCTTCTCCATCTCCATCTTGCCCTCCGCGCCGACGAACAGGATCTCCACCTCCTGCCCGGAACGTCTCAACGCGTTCGCTATGGCAATGGCCGGGAAAACATGGCCGCCGGTTCCCCCGCCGCTAATGATTATCTTTCTCATCTTCTTCATTTATATATCTATACTCCATACATCTTCTTCGCGACCGCGCGTTCCGGTCACTCTACTTCATACGATTGCACCGTTCCGCGTCGTTTTTGTCGCTCCTGCTCCTCCCTTTTTCCGGCCTCCGAGACCGTATGAGCGACGCTCTGTATCATGCCGATGGCAACCCCCGTGAACAAGATGGAGCTACCGCCCATGCTCACCAACGGCAGCGGCTGTCCCGTGACGGGAAACACGCCCACGCACACCAGCATGTGCATCAACGCCTGGAGCACCATCGTCAGGCCGAGGCCCGCCACGAGCAACGCGGGAAACATGCGCGTACAGCGCCGGACGATAACCCCCACGCGATAGAGGATAATCAGGTAGATGGCTAACACCGGGATCCCCCCGATGAGCAGGCCGTACTCCTCGACGATGACCGCGTAGATATCGTCCGCAACGGGGTACGGCAAAAAGTCGCGTTGCGTGCTACGTCCTATGCCCGTGCCATATAGCCCGCCAAGCGCGATCGCGATCTTTGTCTGGTCGGCCTGGAAGGAGTCCGCGTTGTTCAATCGCTCCTTGATGTCAGTGACGCGGGCGATATCGTCCAACGCGGTGGTATTGAGAATAATCACGAGGAAGAGGGTAGCAATACACGCGGCGGACGAGACCAAGATGAGCATCGTCTTTCGCCGCAGCCGCCCGATAAACAAGAGCGCCCAGCACACGAGGGCCAGGAGGACGGAGGTGGAGAAGTTTTCCCAGAAAACCAGCCCCCACATGGGTACCACGTAGATCGCGATCTTGGTGAGAGCGGTATCCGCGCAGTAACCATCGCGTTGCTCGAAGGCGATGACCCGCGCCATGTACATCACGAGACCCAGCTTGGCGATTTCCGACGGTTGTATGGTGAGACCGACAATGGGGATCTCGAGCCAGCGCGCCGCACCGTTGATACGTGTCGAAAGCAAGGCCAGCCCCAGCAAGAGTATCGCCCCCCAACACGTCAACTTGGCCAAGGAGATGAAGTACTTGTAATGCCATGACTGCACGAACAACATGGCAACAAGGGCCATGAGAAACATCTTGACTTGCTTGAGCAACGGAGCGGTCGTGTCGCCGCCGAAGCGATTGTACGCCAGCTTCCCCGTGGCGGAAAAGACAACGAGCAACGAGAATAACATCAATATGATGATCATGGCCCACAAGATCCTGTCACCCTTGAGCACGAGGTATTTTCGCTTGATCGCCTGCAATATTGTCATAAATACATCTATTTCAAATAGTTAATGTACTAATTCCATCACTTTCATTTTAAACTGTTTCCCGCGCTCCTCGTAATTCTTGAAGAGGTCGAAACTCGCGCAACACGGGGAGAGCAACACCACGTCCCCCGCCTCCGCGCGCGCCACAACGGTTGCCATCGCCTCCTCCAAACTGTGCGTGTCAACCACCTCGCAGGTGTCCGAGAAACTCTTGATCAACTTCGCGTTGTCCACTCCCAGGCAGATCAACACCTTTACCTTCTCCCGTACCAACGCTTTTAACACCTCGTAGTCGTTGCCCTTGTCGGTGCCGCCGGCGATCCACACCACCGGTTGTCGCACGCTATCCAGGGCATACCAGGCGGAGTCGACGTTCGTAGCCTTCGAGTCGTTGATGTAGGTAACGCCGTTCACCACGGCCACGTGCTCCAGGCGGTGTTCCACCTGCGGGAAGGTCGCGAGGCCCCGCCGCAGGTCGTCGTCGCTTACCCCCGCCCTCAGGGCCGCCAGGAGGGCCGCCAGGGCGTTATAGACGTTGTGACGTCCCTGGATCGAGATCTCTTGCCGGTCGATCGAGAAGAGACGATCCCGCCACCGCGCCACGAGCCGCTCGCCCTCCATCCACGCGGCCTGCCGGGGGTCGTGGCCGTACGTGAACCCGGCCGCCTCGGGCACGATCGCCGAACGGGCCACCCGCTCGCGCACCACGTCGCAATCCACCCCGTAGATAAAGAGATCCGACGAACGCATGTTATTCACGATCCGGAACTTGGAGTCAACGTAGTTCTCGAACCGGTGGTCGTAACGATCCAAGTGATCCGGCGTGATGTTGGTCAGGATGGCCGTGTCGCAACGGAAGCGAAACATCCCGTCTAACTGAAAACTGGAGAGTTCGACCACGTAGGCAGCGTGGCGGCCCTCGGCCACCTGCGCCGCCAGACTGTTACCGACGTTGCCCGCCAGCCCGACGTCTAACCCACCGCATCGCAGCAGGTGATGCAGTAGCAAGGTGGTGGTGGTCTTCCCGTTGCTCCCCGTGATGCAGTACATGGGGGCGTTCGTGTGGCGACCGGCAAATTCGATTTCCGAGATCACCTCTATCCCCGCCCCGCGGAGCGCGACGATCAACGGCAGGGTGTCGGGGATCCCCGGGCTTTTCACCACGAGCGCCGCCTCCATGATCCGCGCCTCGTCGTGCCCTCCCTCCTCGAACGTCACGTGCATCTCCTCCAACGCTTGCCGGTAACGGTCGGCCAAGCGCCCCTTGTCCGATAAAAATACCGAATAGCCCAGGTGTACCCCCAGCCGCGCCGCGCCCACGCCGCTCTCTCCTCCCCCGAGTATGACTAATCGTTTCATGACCTCTTAGCGTATTTTCAAGGTGACAATCGTGAGAACGGCCAACGCGATCCCCACGATCCAGAAACGCGTCACGATCTTCGCCTCGGGCAATCCCTTTTTCTGGTAGTGATGATGCAAAGGAGCCATCAAGAAGATGCGCCTCCCCTCGCCAAAACGGCGTTTGGTGAACTTGAAATAACTGACTTGCATCACCACCGAAAGGTTCTCCATCAAGAATATTCCACACAATACCGGGATCAGCAACTCCTTGTGGATGATGATGGCGAAGACGGCGATGATCCCTCCCAACGAGAGACTCCCCGTGTCGCCCATGAAAACCTGGGCAGGATAGGAGTTATACCACAAGAAACCGATCGTCGCCCCGGTGAAGGCGGAGATAAAGACTACCAACTCGCCGGAATAGGGGATATACATGATATTCAAATAATCGGCATAAATCATGTTCCCGGAGACGTAAGCGAGGATGCCGAGCGTGACTCCCGCGATGGCCGACGTACCCGTGGCCAGGCCGTCCAATCCGTCCGTCAGGTTCGCCCCGTTGGAGACGGCCGTCACGATCAAGATCGTAATGATGATGAAGATGAACCAGCCGATCTGCTCCGCGTGCTTCCCGGCGAAGGCACCGAACCAGGCGTAATCGAACTGGTTGTTCTTGAAAAAAGGGATGGTGGTACGGGTCGACTTCACGTCGCGATACACCACCGGCTTCTCTTGCACGCCGTCGTCGCCTACCGCCTGAACCGCCACCTCGCTCTTCGTCACGGGAACCCGCTCGCGGATCAACACGTCGTCGCTGACGTATAACGTGATCCCGACGATCAGCCCCAGGCCCACTTGGCCGATAATCTTGAACCGCCCCTTTAATCCCCGTTTGTCGCGTTTGAAGATCTTGATGTAGTCGTCTAAGAAGCCGATCAGCCCCAGCCACACCGTGGCTATCAGCATCAACTGAATGTAGATGTTATTCAAGCGGGCAAACAGCAACACCGGCACGAGGATACTCAACAGGATGATCACGCCACCCATGGTCGGGGTGCCCTGCTTCTGCATCTGCCCCTCCAAGCCGAGATCGCGAATCTCCTCGCCCACCTGCTGGCGCCGCAGGAGACGAATGATGTGGCGCCCTACCACCGTGGCAATCAACAGGGATAAGATGATGGCCGCGGCCGAGCGAAAGGTGATGTACTGGAAGACCCCGGCTCCCGGGACTTTCAACTTGTGCAAGTATTCAAACAAATAGTATAGCATAGTTCAGGATTTAAACACGTTATTTATAACCTCCTTGTCATCGAACGGGTATTTCACGCCCTTGATCTCTTGATAATTCTCGTGCCCTTTCCCGGCCACCAACACGAGGTCACCGCGCCGGGCCAGCCTCAAGGCCGCACGGATCGCCTCCTGGCGGTCGGTGATCTTGACCACCCGCTCCCGCGCCTCGTCGGGAACCCCCGCGTACATCTCCTCGATGATCCTCTCCGGCACCTCGCTCCGCGGGTTATCGGAAGTGAGGATCACCCGGTCGCTGTAACGACACGCGGCCGCGGCCATGGCGGGACGCTTCGTGCGGTCGCGGTCACCCCCGGCACCCACCACGGTGATCACGCTCCCCGCACCTTTCAATCGCTCGATGGTGGAGAGGACATTCTCCAACGCGTCGGGCGTGTGTGCGTAATCGACGATGGCCATCACCCCGTCACGCGAGAGGAGCGTCTCGAAACGTCCCGAGACGGGCACCAGCAGGCTCATCGCCGGCAAAAGCTCCTCGGCGCTGAAACCCAACAAGCGGGCAGCCGCGTAGACAGCCAACAGGTTATACGCGTTGAAGTCGCCCGTGAATTTCACCCACACCTCGCGGCCGTCCAATGACAAAAGGGTGCCATCGAGGTGCCGCTCGACGCTCTTGCCCGTGAAGTCGGCCACGCGCTTGCAGGCGTAAGTGTAACGGCGGGCGGACGTGTTCTGCAGCATGACCGCCCCGTTCTTATCGTCCGCGTTGGTCAAGGCGAAAGCCTCCTTGGGCAAACGATCGAAGAACGCCTTCTTTGCCTCGATATAGGCTTTAAAGGTTTTATGGTAGTCGAGGTGGTCGTGCGTGATGTTCGAGAAGATCGCCCCGTCAAACGCCAAGCCGCTAATCCGTTCCTGATCAACGGCATGAGAGCTGACCTCCATGAAGCAGTAACGGCAACCGGCATCTACCATTTTTCGCATCAACGCGTTTATCTCGAGGGCATCGGGCGTGGTACAGGCGGTATCAACGCGCTCGTCCCCGATGTAGTTGCACACGGTCGAAAGCAGGCCGGCCGAGTGCCCCAGCCGACGCACCAGCTCGTACAAGAGGGTCGCCGTGGTGGTCTTACCGTTCGTGCCGGTCACGCCGACCACCGTCATCGCCCGCGAAGGGTTGCCGTAAAAGTTCGCCGCCACGATCCCCAACGCCGCGGCACTACCCGCGCACCGGACGTATACCACGCCGGGGTAACGCGCTGCCGGTAACTCCTCCGCCAACACGGCCACCGCCCCGGCAGCAATCGCCCTCTCGATAAACGCGTGACCATCCACGTGCACGCCGCGCCGGGCAACGAACAGGTAGCCCGCGCTCACCGCGCGCGAGTCGAAATGAATACCGGTAATCTCCACGTCCGCATCTCCTTGTATCGCCTCGCAAGGTATGCCCTCCAATAGTTCACGTAATTTCATATTATCTTAGTTCAATGTGTATGTAACTCCCCCGCGAAACGCGACTCCCGGGATCTATCGTTTGACTCGTGACCATGCCCGATCCGCTCGCGCCCACGCACAGGCCTCTATTCTCCAACAGGTAGAGGGCATCCCGCAAGCCCATGCCCTTCACGTTCGGCACCACGGAGTCCACGGCGTGCGGGCGTAACACGATCTCCCCCTCCACGCGAGTAGTCAGCACCCACTCCGCTCTCTTCTCCTCCTTGACCGGGATGGCCAGCGCGTCGTACAGGGTCAGGAAGTCGTCCCTGTAACCGTTCTTGCTCACGGGTAGGCGGTCACTCTCCTGCTCCACCGATCTGCCGTGTTTCACGGAGGCCAACGCGTACACCTTGTCCGATATTTCGCGAAAGACACTCCCGGAGACCACATTCCCGTGATAACCCTTGTCCGGTGCCGGATCTTTCACCATCACGATGCAGGAGTACAGCGGCTCCTTCGCCGGGAAATAACCCACGAAGCTGGCCAAGTATCGCTTAACACCCCCATAGCCTTGCCTGCCGGAAGCGATACCTGCCGTCCCCGTCTTCCCGGCAATCCCGTAGGAGGAACCGCGCAGGTTGCTCGCCGTCCCGCGCTCGACGACCCCCTCCATCATGCGGCGCAAGTGGGCGAGCGTCGAACGGCTACAAATCGACCGATCCATGACCTCCACCGGAATGTGCCGCACGACCTCGTCGCCGTTGCGAATCTCCTTGACGAAACGAGGCTTCATGCGCTTCCCATCGTTTGCTAACGTGTTGTAGAACGCCAGCACCTGCAGCGGTGTCATCTGCACCTCGTAGCCGATGCTCATCCACGGGAGCGTGTTTCCCGACCACTCCTTGTTCGTGGGGTACTTGATCTTGGGCGGAGCCTCTCCCGCTATCTCCACGTCCAATTTCTTGTTGAGTTGCATGGCGTACAGGCGATCGGCAAATCTCTTTCGTTGGTTGTCGTAGTGCTTGACCAGGAGCTTGGATATACCGTTGAGCGATCGCTCGAAGATACGTTGCACCGTCACCTTTCCAATGTACCCGCGCTTGTCCTCTTTCAATTGTTGCCCATGATAACGGTAGACACCACTGTCCAAGTCTACCGTATCTTCGGGATGCACGTAACCGTCTTCCAGGAGGGCGAGCATGGTCGCGGCCTTGAAAACCGATCCCGGCTCGAACAGATCCCGGATGGCGATATTCAACTCCTCCTCGTATCCCTCATCGCCCTGGAGGAGGTTGGTGATAGCCTTGATGTCGCCCGTCTTCACCTCCATCAGCACGGCTACGCCCGAGTGGGCCTTGTAACGTTCCAGTTGAGCCAGCAGGGCCTCGTGTACGATGTATTGATAATCGATGTCTATCGTGGTGATCACGTCGTACCCGCGCACCGGCTCTTCGATCGTGCGCCACACCTTCCGGCCGGAGAGCATCTCGACCTTTTTCAGCCCGGGCTTTCCCCGTAACTCCTGCTCGTAGGCCTCTTCCAGCCCTACCCACCCGCGGAGCATCGTGTCGTCCTGGCGCAGGTAGCCGATGGTCCGTTGGGCCAACGCCCCGTAGGGGGTTTTCCGGATCGGCCGTTCTTCGGTGATCAAACCGCTCTCGCTGCCCCGCTCCTGCTCCTTGGGGGGACGTAACAGGGGAAACTTCTTTACCTCCTGCAACTCGGAATGGGTCACGTTACGCGGGCCAAGCCGGAGGTAATGGTTCGGCTTGGCCCCGAACCGCGCGTTCCAAAGCCGTTGCCGGTAACTCGCCGGCAGGGCATCCCCGAAGAGCGAGGAGAGCATCAACGCGAGGCTGTCGACCTTCTTCTGGAAAAGCGTATCCTTGCTCATGAACGGATCAAAGTGAAGGGAGTAAAAGGGGATGGAAAAGGCTAACACCCGGCCATCTTCCGCGCAGATATTCCCGCGGGCAGGCATCATCTCCTTCTTTCCCATCCGCTCCACCGGATCCCGTTGTTTCCAATATTCCCCTTCCCACACCTGGATATACAGTATCTTCCCAATGATAACAGGAAGCGACACCCCTATCAGCAGAACGTAGATGATGATCATACGCGACGTCAATTTGCTCTCTCGTTCCATCACTCCTTGTCGTTAGCGTTCGATGATAATCGGGGGATCTTTGCTGATCTCCAACCCCACCCCTTCTCGCTCCACGCGCCGGACGACCTCCGCCTGGCTGCTGATCTTAATCAACTCCAGGGCGACCGAGAGCGATTCATACCGCAGGCCCTCCACCTCCTGTATCAAATCGACCCGCGCCCGGCGCCGGGCCTCCATCAGGTTCCGGTTGTATATATAGATGATCCCCAGGAAGGTTAAAAAGAGGATAATCCCCAGGTTTCTCCAGATGATCTTATCGCCCAACAATTGCCCGTCCATCAACTCCTGCAGGGAGTCGTTCAGCGCTCCCTGAATCTCCTGTCGCTCCTGCTGCTCGGCAGCGTTTGCCTTGCTTCCTCTTTTTTTGAACACCCCCATAGTCATCCAATTTACAGGTTACATCTCCATCGTTCTTTCGGCAACGCGTAACTTCGCGCTCCGCACGCGCGGGTTCCGGGCGATCTCCTCTTCCGTCGGGACGATCACCTTTCGGTTCACGAGTTCAAACGCCCGTTTCTCTCGCCCGTAAAAATCCTTCTCCACCTTTCCCTCGAAATTCCCCGACCGCAAGAAATTCTTCACGAGGCGATCTTCCAACGAGTGATAGGTGATCATGACTAACCGCCCACCGGGACGCAGCGCGATCACCGCGTGGCGCAACATCTCCTGCAACGCTTCTAACTCCTGGTTCACCTCGATACGCAAAGCCTGAAATACTTGCGCCAGGTATTTCTTCTCCTTTGATTTCGGCACGCAAGATTGTATCGCTTGCAGGAACTCCCCCGTGCGGAGGATCGGCTGCTTGCCGCGGGCCTCCACGATCAGGCGCACCAACTGCCGGGCGTTCTCCACCTCCCCGTATACGCGAAAGATACGGGTCAACTCCTCCTCGCTCGACTCGTTAATCACATCCGAGGCCTTCCGCGTGTCCCGGCAATTCATGCGCATGTCAAGCAGGGAATCGAAACGAAACGAGAAGCCGCGCTCCGAAGCGTCGAACTCGTGCCAAGAGACGCCCAGGTCGGCCAGGATACCATCCGCATGCTCGTGCCCGTGATAACGCAAGAAGTTCAGCAAGTAACGGTAATTGTGATTCACGAACACGAAGCGATCATCCTCCGGCACGTTGGCCCGCGCGTCCACATCCCGATCAAAACCGATCAAGCGCCCCCCGGCCATGCGCTTCAAGATCTCCCGCGCGTGGCCTCCTCCCCCGAACGTCAGATCCACGTAGATCCCGTCCGGGCGAACATTCAACCCGTTTACGGATTCCTCTAAGAGAGCGGCCTTGTGATACATATCCTTCCGGTTTTATAGTAAGAAACTCCAAATGCGTTCGTGACGTTTTACAGGGATCCGGTCAATCGTTCGTACATCTCGGCCGCGATCTGCGCGGCGGCTGCCGGGGAAAACTCGATCTCCCCGTACTGTTTCGGCTCCCACAACTCGAACCTCGCGCCTTGTCCCACCAAGACCACCTCATCCATGGCCCCGATCCAGTCGAGTAACTTGCGCGGCACCAAAATCCTCCCGGAGGATTCATCCGGTTCCACCTCGGCGCTTCCCCGACTAAATTCACGGATAAAATCCGACTCCCGATCACTCAAGAGGGAGTAGGGTGTCTGAAAATCAGAGAGCATCTTGACCCATTGCACCTTCGTGAAGACATTGATGCAACGGCGATGCAAGTTACGCTGTAACACGAGGATCTCCTCCCCGGCCTCAGACAACGCTTTGCGAATCGCCACGGGAACAACCATCCTTCCTTTATGATCTAATTTACACGTATATTCTCCAACAAATGCCAGCATGTGATCTCGTCGAATTTAGGACGTAAATATACAGCATTTTTCCCACTTCCACGCATAAAATGCCATTTTCTTGCAAAAATCTCCACCTCGCGCTCACAAAAACATCACTACACGCTGAACTAAAGAATCTTACATGCAAATAATTCTCGTCAACGGAAAATTCATCCAGCCACAAGATAGCGGATAGAGACGGCTACGACTTCGACAAAAAGGTTGACAACTCGTCCATCCTAACTGAACTTTTCAACATGCCTTGCTTGGGGTTCACCGGTGATCCAGGAGACGTAACGCGATATCCATGTACCGGTAAAGATCCCGCGTCACCTCCCGCTCGTAAACCTCCTCGCGCGCGCGCCCGAGCCGAACGATGATCGCATCACGCGACGGCACCGCCACGACGTACTGCCCCAACATTCCCCGGAGATAGGGATTCACCATCCCCCGGTAGTGCATGATCCACGTCTGGAAACCGTAATAATCCAGCGCCTCCTTCCCGGATGGCTCTTTCAGGTAAGCCGCCGGAGAGATCGCCTCTTTCATGTAGGCCGCGGGCACCAATTGCCGTCCCTCCCACTTTCCCTCGCGTAGCAACAAGCTACCGACACGGGCTATCTCCCGCGCTCCCGAGTGAAAGCAACAGAACGCCTTCTCGTCGCCCCCCGCACGATCCAACAGCCAGTAGGCATCACGACACGCCCGCATCGGTCGCCACAACTTCTCACCGGCGTAGTCACTGAGGCTCATCCCCGTGGCCCGCTCGACGACAAAGGCGAGCAATTGCGTGTCGCCGCTCCGGTAAGTGAATCGCGTGCCGGGCGCTTCGATTGCCTCCAGCCCCATGACCAGCGCGCGGAGGTCTCGCCCGTAGTACCCGCACGTCGTGGCGGAGAAGAGCGAGGAGTAGGCCTCGTCCCAGCTCAACCCGCTGCTCATCGTCAGCAGATGGCGGATCGTGATCCTCGCCTTCCGGCCCACGTTGAACTCCGGCAGGTAACTCCCCACCGGCTCGTCGAGGCTCTTGATCTTCCCCTCGTCGAGAGCCACGCCAACGAGCAGTCCAACGAGGGTTTTCGTCGCGGAGAAAAGATTGGAGGTTTTGTCCGCGCTCCACCCGTCCCGGTACTCCTCGTAAAGGATGCTATCTTCCCGTATCACCAAGAAGGCCACCGTCCCGAGGCGATCGAGATAGGCCTCATCCTCCCCCGACAGCGTGCCCGTGTTGTATCGTTTGGCCACCGGCCACTCCCGGCAGCTATCCGAGCGGGGCACCACGTGATGCTCGAAGAGCGATAGATCATCAATGCCCGGTCGCCCGTGCCGCAGCGCCCGCCGCGCGTAATCAGGCAGGCAGAGATAACCGCCCGCCAACAGAAGCAGCACCCCGGCCGCTATCTTTCCACCCTTTTTCATCCTCTTGAAGTAATTCATTCTCTTTGCCGGTAAATATACTTAATAACCCGGGCACCGGCTAAGAAATGGCAAAAAAGTTACAAGCGTCCCGTGATTTTTGTCTTTTTACTATTGACAAGAGGCGGTCTCGTTTTGCTACCGGGCGAGAGGGTGTGTCAAAAGTCGGTTTTCGTCATTGGTATCCGCGTAGCGGGCAGCAACCCAGAAACCCGTAAATCCCTGGATTGCTTCACCCTTCGGGTTCGCGATGACGAAAACCGCCCAAGCATCTCGGCCGGGATACGAGGTACCCCGCCGAAATTCGACTTTTGACACACCCCCCGGGCGGGTTCACGATGACGGGAGACGCGGGAGGGCCGCTCCTCTATTTCCATCAGACAGGTTCTTTTTCAAGCGACGGTCAATGCATAGACGCGGCGCGGGGGGAAGCCACAACCGCAATGGCTGTTGTCCCGCTGGCCCACGCTGGCCGGGGTGAAGTCCAAATAACGACTGCACGCCCGGCACGAACGACCAGTAGAAACCGCTGTACCGATCAAAAGGTGCGGCACTCGAAGCGACGCGGCGATGGCCAATGGCCGCCCCGGGGAGCGCGGGAGACGGGCGCGGGCGCCACGCTCCCTTCTATTCTTGGATACAGCGCACGGGGAAACCGCGACTGCGGTCGAAGTTGGTCTGCGGCGAGATAGAGCTCTCGGAGAAGCTCAGAGCACGACTATAGATGCCGTCGGGCGACGTAGCCGTCCAGAAGTAAGCGATGTTCAGCTCGTTGTACATAGTGCCCATGCTGCTAAAGCGCATGCCCGCCGCCGGATAGAAGGTCGTTTCGCCGCTGGAACCGGAGATGTAAAACTCCCAACCGGCTTGATTTTGACCAGCCTTGTAGTCACTTGGGTAGTTAGCGGCGTTGGGCACCCAACCGGGAAGGCTGAACGTGTTCCACACGCCGTCCACGGGCAATCGCCATCCCGGGGGACAGGGGTCGAAAAAGCTCTTGCCGGTCGGCGAGGAGTGCCATATCGGGTTATTCCACGAGGAACTGGGATACGGGTTGCTTTGCACCCAGTCGCCGCCAGTCGATTGATAGTAGAAGTTGTAAGGATACTGTACCGCCGTCTTGATTATCGCCCTCCCGGGAATCCTCACGATACAATCATTAGTGCTAGCGGTAAAAGTGGTCACCGTCGCCCCGGAGACATTATACAACTTCACGCTCGCGGCGGGGAACGGCTCCTTGCGCCCGAACTGGTAGTAGAGGCCCCGGGTCTTGACAACACCATCCTCGCGGAGGGCACTGGCGGCGCCCAGGTTACGGTCCATGATGACCTTGTCGGTGTAATTGATGGCCCACGTCTCGCCGGAGTAACGATGCACGTGCCCACCGGGCACGCTGTACGAGTAGCCGTCCTCCTGCCAGGCAGGCGGCGCGTCGTCCGGGTTGTAGCCCGTGAGCCACACGTGCCAGCTCCAGAGATAGTCGGTGGCGTCCTCTTTTCTGACCCCGATCAACA
>JAISNC010000049.1 GCA_031276355.1 Odoribacteraceae bacterium | reverse complement strand
GGACGGGGCGGTGGCCAACGTGCTTTCCCCGGATACCGAGTGGGAGGCCGAGGTGATCTGGCAGGATAAAGCGGGCGGCAAGTTGATCGATTTCTGCGAGTCCAACGGGACGGTCATCGACGCAGGTAAATACGCGGGCAAGGGAGAAAATAATTTTTACTTTAGTCCCAAGGATCAAAATGCGGCGGGGAACGTGTTGATCGGGGTCAAGAAAAAGGGCGCTACCGAATACCTCTGGAGCTGGCACCTGTGGATCACGAATTATAACCCGGACGACGCGGCTCCTTCCTGGCAGGAGGACGTTTACTCGTACGGCGTTCCCGGCGGGGCCGTGCATCGCTACGCCAACGGGACGGGCACGACGTGGAGCACCCATTACACCGATAAATTCATCATGGATCGTAATTTCGGTGCCGCCAGCGCCACGTGCGCCGATGGTATTGCCAAGACCGGCGGCCTGTACTACCAGTTCGGGCGCAAAGACCCGTTCCCCGCCGCGAGCGTGCAGTTGTATAATGTCTCCGGGGCGACGGTCTCCGCTTTTACCGCTACCCCCGGCGATTGTATCGTGCGGATAGAGGGCAGGACGGCGCTCAAGACGGCGGTACAGCATCCTTATAACTTCTACTATCCCGGGAGCGACGACTGGGTGCAAAGCAACCCGTATCCCGCTACCTCGTGGAATAACCCGGCATGGCACTCCTCGTCGACCGACAAGAGTCTTTTCGACCCCTGTCCCCCGGGATGGAAGTTGCCCGTGACCGGCACGTGGGACACGTTCGTCCTTCCTGGTACGAATACGCCCAACGCCGTTAACTATCCAGGTGACTACAAGAGCGGGAACGATCAAGCCGGCTGGGAGTTCTACATGTCCGGTTCCAGCGGCGAAACGGCCTTCTTCCCGACGACGGGCTATCGCAACATCACCACGGGTGTCCTGATCTACGAGCGGCTCTACGGTTTCTATTGGTCGTCCCCGCCGGGCAGCAGCGTAACCGGTTGGAGCTTGGCCTTCGGTGCGCCCGACGTGTACCCGCAGAGTGCCTCTAATCGCGGTTACGGTTTCTCCGTGCGCTGTGTCCAAGAATAAAAGGGAGCAGAGGGGGGGCAAAATTGTCACGTCCTCTTTATTGTTCGTAAGTTCAATTAACCTGAGTTTTGGATAAAATAAACCTCATGTAAGTTCAATTAGTAAATGCAACTGAAGTAAGAAAAAAAAGTCCCGTTTTTTGGTGTTTTCGAAATAACCTTTACCTTTGCCGGGGTTAATGAAAGAGAAAACATGAACACGACACTGCATCACGTACGCCATCATCATGGAAAGCTCCCGCTTCAGGTGAGATGACGTTGTCGTGCTGCCCTTCGTGAAAAGTACAAACAAGCTCGCCTGAAGAGGGCGGGCTTGTCTGTTTTGATACCTGCCTTTCCCTCCCGGGTGATAAAAAAAGAGAACACATGACAACACTAAAAGTAGCTGTACAGAAATCGGGCCGGTTGTATGACGACTCCCTGGCCTTGTTGAAAGAGTGTGGCATCTCCGTCAGCAACGGGAAGGACCAGCTGATGGCGCGGGCCTCTAATTTCTCGCTCGAGGTGCTCTACCTGCGAAACTCCGACATCCCGCACTACGTGGAGGACGGCATCGTTGACCTCGCGATCATCGGGAAGAACACCGTGATCGAGAAAGAGGCCCGCCTCCTTGAGCTGGTCGACCTGGGGTTTTCCGCCTGCCGCGTCTCGATCGCCGTGCCCAAGTCGGTGGAATTTACCGGCATCGAGTGGTTGCAAGGCAAGCGCGTGGCGACCTCTTACCCGAACACCCTGCGCGCGTTCCTCGCCCGGGCCGGCATCGAGGCGGAGATCCACGTCATCTCCGGGTCGGTGGAGATCGCCCCCAACATCGGGTTGGCGGACGCGATATGCGACATCGTGAGTTCCGGCAGCACGCTCTTCAAGAACGGGCTGACGGAGGTCTTCACGCTCTTCGACTCGACGGCCCTGCTGGTGGCCCGGGAGGGGTTGGAGGAGGAGAAGCGGGCGCTGGTCGAGCAGTTGGTCTTCCGCGTGAAGGCGGTGCTGGCGGCCCGCGACAACAAGTATATCCTGTTGAACGCGCCGGGCGACCGGCTGGAGGCCATCTGCGCCCTGCTGCCGGGGATGCGTAGCCCGACGGTGATGCCGTTGCGGGAGGAGGGGTGGTACTCGCTCCACTCCGTGGTCAACGAGACCCGCTTCTGGGAGTCGATCGGTGCGTTAAAGGCTGCCGGCGCGGAGGGGATCCTCGTGATCCCGATCGAGAAAATGATCATTTAATCAATACAGGCAGTCATGGGAAAGATAACCATCGTGAACTATCCCCCGCGCGACGCGTGGGAGGAGCTGTTGAGGCGACCGGAGGGTCGCGGCGAGAACCTGGAGAAGGTCTGCGAGGCCATCTTCGAGGAGGTACGGCGAGAGGGTGACGCGGCGGCGCTGAAATACACGTGGCACTTCGATCGGGTACGCCTTGATCGCCTTGACGTGACGGAGGAAGAGTTCGAGGTGGCCGACCAGGCCGTGTCCCCCGCGTTGAAGGAGGCGATCCTGCTGGCGAAAGGGAACATCGAGGCGTTTCACGCGCTGCAACGGCCGGCGCGCCGCGCGTGCGAACGGGAGGACGCGCACGGCTTCCGCTGCTGGCAAGAGGCGCGGCCGATCGAGCGGGTGGGGTTGTACGTGCCGGGAGGCAGCGCCCCGCTCTTCTCGACGGTGTTGATGCTGGCGGTGCCGGCGCGACTGGCGGGCTGCGCGGAGATCGGGCTGTGTACGCCGCCGGGGCGCGACGGGAAGGTTCACCCGGCCATCCTGTGGAGCGCCCGCGCGTGCGGGGTGACGCGGGTATTCAAGCTGGGAGGCGTGCAGGCGATCGCGGCGATGACGTTCGGCACGGGGAGCGTCGGGCGCGTGGACAAGATTTTCGGCCCGGGGAACCCGTTCGTGACGGCGGCAAAGCAGCGGGCGAGCACGCTGGGCGTGGCGATTGACCTGCCGGCAGGACCGTCGGAGTTGATGGTGGTGGCGGACGAGACGGCAGACCCGCGGTTCGTGGCGGCGGACTTGCTGTCGCAGGCGGAACACGGGCCGGACAGCCAGGTGTTTCTCGTGACACGCGAAGAGGAACTACCGGCACGAGTGGAGGCAGAGGTCGAGCGGCAGTTGCGCGCGTTGCCCCGGCGGGAGGTGGCCGAACAGGCGTTGGCGGCCTCGACGTGCGTCGTGCTGCGGACGCGGGAGGAGTGCGTGGAGATGATCAATCGTTACGCGCCGGAGCACCTGATGTTGAGCGTGAGCGATCCCGCGGCGTGGGTGCCGCTCGTGCGCCACGCCGGGTCGGTATTCCTCGGTCACTACTCCCCGGAGAGTGCCGGCGACTACGCTTCTGGCACCAACCACACGCTGCCGACGGGCGGGTACGCCCGCGCGTGCAGTGGCGTGAGCGTGGAGTCCTTCATGAAACGAATCAGTTTCCAGGAGATCTCCCCGCGCGGGCTGGCCTACCTGGCCCCGGCGATCGAGGTGATGGCCGAGAACGAGGGGCTGATCGCCCACCGGAACGCCGTGCGGGCGCGAGTAAATCGATCACTAACGGAAGAGTGAGATGGAGATAGAACAACTGATACGAGACAATATCCGCGTGCTGAAAGGGTACTCCTGCGCGCGGGAGGAGTTCACGGGCCAGGGCGTGACGTTCTTAGACGCGAACGAGTCGCCCTACGACACGGGCTATAACCGCTACCCGGATCCCTACCAGCGGGAGCTGAAAGAGGCGGTGGCGCGGGTGAAGGGGGTCGACCCGCGTCGCCTGATCCTGGGGAACGGGAGCGACGAGTTGATTGATCTATTGATCCGCTCGACGTGCGAGCCGGGGCGGGACAACCTGATCGTCTTCTCGCCGAGCTACTCGATGTACGAGGTCTGCGGTCACGTGAACGGGGCGGAGGTGCGGGTGATTGACCTGGGCGACCACTTCGAACCGCCGTGGGAGACGCTTTTCGATCGGGTAGACGAGCGCACGCGCCTCCTCTTCTTTTGCACGCCCAACAACCCGACGGGCAACCGCTGGCCGTTGGAACGGATCCGGGAGGTGGCCGAGCGATTCACCGGCTGGGTGGTGGTCGACGAGGCGTACATGGATTTCGTGACGGGAGGAGAGGCCGCGTCGGCCATCAGCTTGCAGGCGCGATTCCCGCGCGTGGTCGTCTTGCAGACGCTCTCGAAGGCGTGGGGATTAGCGGGACTGCGCGTGGGAATCGGCATCGCCTGTCCCGAACTGATCGCTTACCTGAATCGCGTGAAGCCACCTTATAATATCAACACCCCGGCGCAACGGGCGGCGATCGAAGCGCTTGCCGACACGGCGACGTTCCGCGAGCGGGTGGCGACGATCGTCCGCGAGCGGGAACGCCTGTACCGGGCCTTCTTGGAGATGGCGTGTTTCGAGCGGGTCTACCCCTCGGAGGCGAACTTCCTGCTGGCGCGTTGTCCGGCGTACGGGGAGTTGTACGACTACCTGGTGCGCCACGGCGTGGTCATCCGCGTGCGCCACATCCCCCCGCTGCTGGAGCGCTGCCTACGCTTTTCCGTGGGAACGCCGGCGGAGAACGACCGGTTAATGGAATTACTCTTACACTGGCAACGATGAAGAAGATACTGTTTATTGACCGGGACGGGACGATTATCCGGGAACCGGCAGGGGATTACCAGGTGGATAGCCTCGAGAAGCTGGAGTTCGTGCCGGGCGTGATCGGGGCGTTGCGGGAGATCGCCGGGCGCACCGACTACCGGCTGGTGATGGTGAGCAACCAGGACGGGCTGGGCACGCCGGCCTTCCCGCTGGAATCTTTCCGCGTGCCGCACCAGCGGATGCTTGACACGCTGGCGGGCGAGCAGGTACGCTTTGACGAGGTGCTCATCGACGATAGCCTGCCCGCCGATCGTTCGCCCCGCCGCAAGCCCGCCACGGGAATGGTGGAGAAGTACATGAACGAGTGGCTCGATCGCGAGAACTCGTACGTGATCGGCGACCGCCTGACGGACATGCAGCTGGCAGCGAACATGGGCGTGCGGGGCATATACCTCGGGCAGGAGGACGCGACGGGGTTGCCGGTGGCGCTGTCCGCGAGGTCGTGGGACGAGGTACGCTCCTTCCTGCTGGCCGGCAGTCGTCGCGCGCGCCTCTCCCGCGAAACGTCGGAGACATCGGTGAGCGTCGCCCTCGACCTGAACGGGACGGGGAAGAGCGTCGTGCACACGGGCCTCGCGTTCTTCGACCACATGCTCGAACAGATCGCCCGCCACGGGGGAATCGACCTGCACGTGGAGACGCGCGGCGACCTGGAGGTCGACGAGCATCACGCGATCGAGGACACGGCCCTCGTGCTGGGGGCCTGCTTCCGCGAGGCCCTGGGCGGGAAGAAGGGCATTGCGCGTTACGGCTTCGTGCTGCCGATGGACGAGGCCCTGGCCTCCGTGGCCCTCGACTTCGGGGGCAGGGGATGGCTCGAGTGGTCTGTTGACCTGCGGCGGGAGTACGTCGGCGACTTCCCGACCGAGATGACCCGCCATTTTTTCGCCTCGTTCTGCCAGGAAGCCCGCTGTAACCTCCACGTGGAGGCGCGCGGGGAGAACACGCATCACGTGATCGAAGCCATCTTCAAGGGTTTCGCGCGCTCCCTCGGGATGGCCACCCGGCAGGAGGGTACCGGCATCCCCTCGTCAAAAGGTGTATTATAAATGAAAAAACAAGAGACCATGGACAACAAAAACAACGTGATGATTATCGAATACGGTGCCGGGAACCTCTTCTCGGTGCGCGCGGCCGTGGAACGCCTCGGGTATACCGTCACGGTCAGCGACTCGCCGGAACGGATCCGCGCGGCCGACCGGGTGATCTTCCCCGGCGTGGGGCAAGCGCGGAGCGCGATGGAAAAATTGCGCGAGCGGGGCCTCGACCGCGTGCTCCCCGGCTTGCGGGTGCCGGTGCTGGGGATCTGCTTAGGCATGCAATTGATGTGTGCGCGCTCGGACGAGGGGGACACGCCCGGGCTGGGCATCTTCCCGCTGGAGGTAAAGCGCCTCCCCGCCGGGGTCAAGGTGCCCCACGTGGGCTGGAACCGCCTCGCGCGCCTGTCGTCCCCCCTCTTCGCGGGAGTTCCCGACGGGACGTGGGTCTACTTCGTCCACTCCTACCACGTGCCGGACGCTCCCCACGCGGTGGCGACCTGCCTCTACCACGCGCCGTTCAGCGCCGCGCTCCGGCGCGACAACTTCTTCGGCTGCCAGTTTCACCCCGAGAAATCGGGAGAGGCCGGCGAGCGGGTGTTGCGTAACTTCCTCGCGTGGGACGGCCATGAATAAGCGCGACGTCGAGAAGTTAATCCCCGCGATCGACCTGATCGGGGGCAAGTGCGTCCGCCTCACGCGCGGCGACTACAACCGCTGCACGACCTATGCCGGCGATCCCCTTGACGCGGCGCTACGCTTCGAGGAGGCCGGCTTGACGCGCCTCCACTTGGTTGATCTTGACGGGGCGCGTGCCGGTGCCGTGCAACATGCCGGCGTGCTCGAGCGGATCGTCTCCCGCGTCGCCTTGCAGGTGGATTTCAGCGGCGGCATCCGCTCGTTCGACGACGTGCGGCGGGTGCTCGATGCCGGTGCCTCGTGGGCCTGCATCGGGAGCATGGCCGTCGAGGAACCGGAGCAAGTCGCCGGCTGGATGGAGCGCGCCGGTGCCGACCGCTTGATCATCGGTGCCGACACGCTGGACGGCACGATACGCGCGCGGGGGTGGCAAGCGAGCACGCGCCTGACCATCGACGACCTGATCGGGCGCTACGACGGGAAAATCCGCCACCTGATGTGCACGGACATCGCCCGCGACGGCACCCTTGAGGGGCCTAATATCCCGCTTTACAGCACGTTGCTGGAGCGTTACCCGAACGTGCGCCTCATCGCGTCGGGCGGGGTCCGCGACCTGGAGGATGCCGCCCGGCTCGTCGCCGCCGGGCTTTCCGGGGTGATCATCGGGAAAGCGTTTCACGAGGGGAGGATCCCGCTCGACACGCTCCTGGCAGGAGATACTAACACGTAAACCACGTATAATCTATGGTAGCAAAACGAATCATCCCGTGCCTCGACGTGAAGGAGGGGCGAACGGTGAAAGGAGTCAATTTCGAGAACCTGCGGGACGCCGGCGACATCGTCGAGCTGGCCGCGCGCTACTCGGGGGAGGGGGCCGACGAACTCGTGTTTCTCGACATCACGGCCAGCCACGACCGGCGCCGGACGATGCTCGAGTGGGTCGAGCGGGTCGCCGGGGCGTTGCGCGTGCCCTTCACGGTGGGCGGCGGCATCGGCTCCGAGCGGGAAGTGGAAGCGCTCCTGCGCCGCGGCGCCGACAAGATCTCGATCAACAGCGCCGCGCTGGACGATCCCTCGTTAATCGACCGGCTTGCGCGCGGTTTCGGTAGCCAGTGCGTCGTCGTCGCCATCGACGCGCGGCAGGAGGGGGGGCTGTGGCGGGTCTATCGCCGGGGAGGACGCGTCGCCACCTCCCGCGAGCTTTTCGAGTGGGCGGCGGAGGCGGAAGCGCGCGGTGCTGGCGAGTTCCTCTTCACCTCGATGGATCACGACGGCACCCGCCGGGGCTTTGCCCTTGAACCCCTCGCGCGACTGGGTGAACAGGCCCGCGTGCCGGTCATCGCGTCGGGCGGGGCGGGCAGCCTCGAGGACTTCCTCGCTGTGTTCACCGACGGCAAGGCCGACGCCGCGCTGGCTGCCGGCATCTTCCATTTCGGGGAGATCTCCATCCCCGGGGTCAAGCGCTACCTGGCCGGCGCGGGCATCCCGGTAAGGCTATAAACGATCACGCGAACCAAACAACACGCCATGATAACAGTAAAGTACAACGCCGATGGCCTGATCCCGGCCATCATACAGGATGCCGACACCCGCGTGGTGTTGATGCAGGGATACATGAACGAGGAGTCGCTCCGCCGCACGGAAGAGAGCGGGAAGGTATGCTTTTACAGCCGCTCGCGTGGCCGCCTGTGGACGAAGGGCGAGGAGAGCGGGAACTACCTGCACGTGCGCGCGATCCTCGTCGACTGCGACCGCGACTCGCTCCTCGTCAAGGTCGCGCCGGCCGGCCCCACCTGCCACACGGGGCAGGACACCTGCTGGGGCGAGCGCAATCTCCCCGCGGGCTTTCTCGCGTACCTCCAGGAATACCTGTGCGAGCGGGCGCTGGCCCCGCCGGAGGTGTCCTACACGGCCCGCTTGATCCGGGCGGGGATCAACAAGGTGGCGCAGAAGGTGGGCGAGGAGGCGGTGGAATTGGTCATCGAGGCGAAGGATAACGACGAGCGGCTATTCCTCGAGGAGGCGGCCGACTTGATGTATCACTACCTCGTCCTGCTCGTCGCCAAGGGACACGCCCTGGAGGAGGTCATCGCGGTGCTGCGACGACGGCACGCGGGCGCGGAGGCACCTGCCGGGGAGTAGCCCCCGGTGTCATCAAGCGCGCGCTCCTCGTTATCCGCCGGTCACGGGCTTAAGCCCGCGGGTCACGCGTTTAACCCTGCGGGCAAAAAAAGGGGATCTCTCCAAGGGATCGCGGTCGGGCAGCCCGTTAGGGCTGTCTCGCCCGGTAGAAAAACGAGAATCTCTCTTTTTCCCTGTATCCCGGGGGGCATAAAAAGCGCCGGAATTGCCCACGCTGGATTTCGCGACGATTGCCCGTGGGGCAAGACTATCAATAGGAAAACGGTGTCCCTTCTTGTTCCCGCTTCCCCGGGGGGGGGATTCATAAAAAGCGCCGGGATGGAAGCCCCACGGGCTATTGGCGATACGGTTTTTTTTCTATTGATATTATTCTCCCACGGAGAGCCTACCAATGACGAAATCCGACTTTTGACACGCCCTCTTAATCAAGTGTCGTCCCTGCGGGACTTGGAGGTGTGCGCGCTCCCTTGTTACCGTAAGCTGAAGCATACGGTTAATAAAGTGTCGTCCCTGCGGGACTGGGTGGTGGATGTGTTCCCTGGCTGCCGTAAGCTAAAGCTCGATGTCATCCAGTTAAGAGAGAACGATTGACTGTAGCGACCTTCGCTCCGATTGGTTTCGCCGGGTTTCGCTTCCCCAGAGGGGAATAATATCAATAGAAAACAGGATCCCCCCCCGTATCTCCAATAGCCCGTGGGGCTTTCATTTCGGCGCTTTTTATGAATCCCCTGAGGGGAATTGGGAACAAGCAGGGCTGCCGTTTCTCTATTGATATGATTGCCCCACGGGCCATCGCCACGAAACCCGGCGTGGGCCATCGTCCCCCTCTTGCCTCTTAACTGGATGACATCGCGTTCAACCCCGCGGGCAAAAAAAAGGGTGTGTCAAAAGTAAAATGAACCCCCTGAGAATGGAATATTTGAAATCACTTTCAACTGACCCGAATAAAAAATTCAGATACAGACCCGAATAAAAAATACTAAAAGAGGGTGTGTTCAGACTTTTGACACACCCTCTCGCTCGTAAGCCCGAAGATTATTTCCCGGAAAGGTAGGACGAGATGCCCTCTTGCGTGGCGACTAACCCTTTCGCGCCCTTGTGCCAGTTGGCGGGACAAACCTCGCCGTTCTCCTGGAAGAAAAGGAGCGCGTCGACGATCCGTAGTGCCTCGTCGATGCTCCGCCCGAGGGGCATGTCGTTGACCACCTGGTGGCGAACGATGCCTTCCTTGTCGATGAGGAAAAGCCCCCTGTACGCTTGCGGGTTGCCCTCAAAGATGAACTCCCCCTGGTCGTCGTAATCGAAATCCCCGGCCAGGACGTCGTAATTCTTCGAGATGGTCAACGTCGGGTCGGCCACCAGCGGGAAGGTGACACCCTTGATGCCGCCCTCTTTCCGCTCGGTCTGCAACCATTTCCAGTGGGAAAATTCCGAGTCCACGGAGACACCGACGACGGCGGTCTCCCTTTTTTCAAATTCGGCTATCTTCTCCTGGAACGCGATGATCTCCGTCGGACAGACGAAGGTGAAGTCGGCCGGGTAGAAGAAGAGAATCACGTTCTTCTTGCCCGCGAACTGCTCCAGCGAGAAGTTATCCACGATCTTGCCCCCGTTTATCACGGCCTTTGCCTTGAGCGCCGGGGCCTTTTTTCCTACTAATACTGCCATACGTTTTTGTTTTTTAAATGAATACTTGCTTTTGAAATTCGATCACGAAGGTAGGGAAAAAACCGGTGACCGGGCAAGGAAACGCGCCGCGAATGTTTATCGAATTATTTTATCCGGCGATTGGCTACGTTTATCCCCGCGCGTTCCCGGGCGACGGGCGCGCGGATTTTTCACGGCTTGAGACGCGGGAGTGTCGAATTTTTGAAAAATTATGCCTTAATTCGCGAGGGAGAAACCGCCGGCGTGGCGGCGATAAAAACCAAAGAGATGGAACCAAAAGTATTTATCATTGATGACCGGAACGTGGCATCGTACGCCGGGCAAATAGCGGAGTGGATACGCGAACAGGTGGAACGGGCCGGGCGTGCCGGGGTAACGCTCGGCATCAGCGGCGGCGTTGACTCGGCCGTGGTGGCCTGCTTGTGTCGCCTGGCGGGGGTGGACGTTCACCTGGTAATCATGCCCTACGGCGATGACATGGAACGGGCCGGCCACCTGGCCCACGTCATGGAACTGATCGAGCGCTTCCGTTTCCGTTATCACCTTTTTGACATCCGCCCCGCCGTGGACGCGCTGGCGATCACTACCCCCTTCCGGCCGGGGGACGCGGCCCGGCTGGCGTTGAGCCGGGCGAACACCCGGCCCCGCGCGCGCATGACTTACCTCTACCAGCTCGCGCAGCTGGAGAATCGCCTCGTGATCGGCACGGGCAACCTGGCCGAGCGCACGGTCGGCTACTTTACCAAGTGGGGGGACGGCGCCTGTGACCTCAACCCGCTGGCGATGCTCACGAAGCAAGAGGTATACACCCTCGCCCGCTACCTGGACGTTCCCGGGGCGATCATCCACAAGCGTCCCTCCGCCGGGCTTTGGGAGGGCCAGGCCGACGAGGACGAGCTGGGAATTACCTACGCACGGATTGACGCGTACATCCTCAACGGCACTTCCGACGACCCCTCCATCGACGAACTTATCGAGCGGAGGGCCGCCCTCTCCGCCCACAAGTTCGACAAACCCCCTATCTTCGAGTGATATCCAGAAGGGGCCGCCTCGAAAGTCAACTCGAGACGGCCCCTTTCATTTAACGGCTCCTTAGAGCCTGCCCTAACGGGTCATTCAATCTTCCGGCCTGCCCCCCGGCGCGATCATTCTCGAGACGGCCCCGAGTAGACCCACTTCACGGCATCCCCGACGATCACCTGCCCCGTTGCCCCGCGATCGTCCAGCGTGACGGTATACTCGCCGGGGGTAAAGCGGTAACGGCCGAGGGAGATCCACTCTTTCTTCAGGACGTTGACGCTGGTATCCACCGTCCCGCCGGGCGTGGAGAGGCTATAATGCTGGACCAACTCCTCGACGGCCCGGGCGGGGGCCGTCGTCTGCACCTGCAGCACGAGGCCCGGCCCTCGCGCCGTCGCGGCCTCGGTAGAGAGCTGTTCATTGACGGGTATAAACGCGAATACCTCGTACTCCCCCTCCCGCGTTACGCGCGCTTTCCACGTGACGCTTGCCTCTCCTTCCCGGGCGACCTTCTTGACCAGCCCGCGGATGGACAGCCCGTGCGCGTACGAGTTTATACGACTTGACCACTCGTGTTGGACGGGCCATCCCGTCGGGCGATACGCCTTCTCCGGTGCTTTTCGCAGCCACGCCCGCAGCCAGCCGCGCCCCCGGGGCTGTTGCACCGTGAAGCCGGCATCGGCGTCGTCCGCGATCACCTCGTCGGGGTCGAAGAACGCGTCCCGTCCCAGCGGCGATTCGCCCCGCGATGCCTCCCGCGTGGCACCGCCGGGTAGTGTCTCGGCGTTCAGCGAGGAGGGGATATTCCGGGAGATATTCGTCGACAACGTGACCGTCGTCGGGGAGTCCAGCACCAGCGCGATCTTCTTGCCGGAACGGGGAGGCACGACGTAGTTACGGGTTTCATGATCTATCACGCCGGAGGTGATGATCCTGGGAGTCGCGCCTTTGATCACCGAGATAGAGAAGTTACTGGCGTTATTGACCCGCTGGAGGTAAAATGCGCGCAGGGTGACAACCCCTTCCACGTCGCTGTCGTTAAAGATGTCGAAAGAGACCCGCGCGCGTTTCTCCCCGGCGTTTGCCGGGGAGGGGTTCTCCTCCATTGCCACCGGCTCCGTGCGGAAATCCTGGATGAGGTAGACGGGGACGCGATTCATCGTGTACCAGCGGGAGAGTACCCCCGTCCACCCCGTGCCGTATCGTCCCGTGAAGTCATTATCAAACTCCTCGAACGGGATGGCCGTGAAGGGGCGCGCCTCCCGGTACTTCTTGATAAAGGAGACGATCGTGTCCTCGTTCAACCCGCGCGCCGTGAAGAGGCGCGCAAGCTCGGCAGCCTTGAGTTTAAGCACCTCGACGCGCGCGTCGGGATCCAGCGCGTCATCCGTCATGGCCTCCTGCAGGCTATGCCCGTCGAGGTAGCGGATCGCCCGGGTTTCTGGTTCGTTACTCCCGTTCCACTCGTGCGAGAACGGTTGCATATCCGTGTCCATCTGTTGTTGCAGGAGTATGTTCAGGGCCGCGTCAAGCGCCGGGTGGGCGGGCGCGTGAACGGACGACGCGTGATAGTAGAAGAGCGGGGCGAGCTGGTGGAGGTTATGGTTGGCGATACTCCCCGGGGAGGGGAAGAGTGCGCCGGGCGAGAGTAAGTCATCTTCCTGCATCTTGTACGCGTCCACGAGGACGGATATCAGCATGGGTTTGAGCCTCCGCGCGCGAAACGTCGCGTCGGACATCTCCGCCTGCCCCCACTTGATCATCCGCGCGAAATCCTGCCACGCTCCCACTCCCCGTTCGGGAAAGAAGAGTAGTTCCGGCTGCACCAGCTCGCTGCCGTTTTTCCCCGCCCGGTAATAACTCGTCACGGGAGCCGGCCGTTCTACCACCGCGAGTCGCCCGAAGGGATACCTCGTCCCCATCCCTATCTCCACGGCTCTCTTCGTGTCCGCGAGCACGTGGGAGAGCGAGTCCGCGAGCAACTCGAGGCTCTGCACGATCCCCTCGTGTCCCCGGAAGAGGTAGAGTTCCAGTAGCGTGGAGTCCACGGTGATGGCTCGCCGCGTGTAATCCCCGATGCACAGGGAGATGCCCGCGAGCGGCTGTCCCGGGTGGAAGCGGACGCTTCCCCCCTCCTCGACGCCTTCCCCTTGCGAGATAACGGTCATCCCGGCGGGCCGGGCGACGCGTAGCGTGTAGCGACTGAAGTCGCGGGCGAAGTCGAGGGGAACGACGGGGTTTGCCGGCGGGACGGCGACGGGGTACCACAAGCACTCCGGGGTCAACCACGTGTAAGCGCGCGAGAGTACCGCGTGACGCTTCCCGACGCGGAACCCCTGGGTGGGATCGTCGGGGATATCCCGGACGAGGTCGTCGGGAATATCCGGGTAGCAGACGCGCTCGTCGATGCCCCCCTCGTACGCGATATCGAGCGTGCACCGTTCGGCCGCCGCCAAGTTTCTCGTCACGCGGAGCACCTGCCGGTCGCGGGTGAACGCGAGCGGGCCGCTGTCGTCCCGGAGCGCGGTCACCTCCAGGGCCGGGTTCAGGTAGAGGAGGAACTCCTCGACGGGCACTCCCGTCCGGTTCTCGAGCGTGAGACGGCCGGTGACGGAGATCCGGTGCCCTTCCTGCCGGTAGTCGATGGCTTGCTCCACGAGCGTCATCTTCGGCCGGGCGGCGTAGCGGGTGTAGGCGGCGACGCAAGCGGCCCGCGCGGTTTTGTCCTGTTGGTGGAGCAAGAGGAAGGTGCCGCCCGCGAGGATCCCCGCGAGGAGCAACGCGGCGGCAGGCAGCAGCGTCCCGGCGCGCGCGGGGCGGTTCGGCAGGCGCTTGAACCACGCGACGGTCAACTGTATCATTCCCAGCCCGAGGAGCAGCCGGTAGCCGCGTTGCAGGAGGAACCTCCCCCCGTCCGTTAGTCCCGTGATGTCCGAGAAGGCGTTGGGGAGCGTGAAGCCGGTGAGGTCGAAAAGCCCTTTCCCTCGCGAGAGCATGATACACAGGTATCCCAGGAGCAGTAGCAGGCTAATCGCCCGGTGGCGCGCCAGGGTGGTGACCAGGAACGAGAGGCCGATCATGAACACCAGCGCCGGGAGAATCATCGCGACGAGGTAGAAAAGGTAGTACCACGGGTTAAACGGCACGTCGCTCGCGAGGAGGTGTATCCCCGCGCCCGCCGCCAGCGAGATGAGCGCCGTCGCGAGGAACACCCGCGCGATGCCGAGGGCGGTGCCCCAGACGTGCTCGGCATTACCGGCGGGCCGGTAGTAGATAGAGTCGACCGAGTCGAGTTTCCGCTCCTTGTGCAGCAGGGCACCGGCGAGGAAGAGGAGCGGGAAGAGCTGGAAGGTGGCGAACACGTAGGCGTTCAGGAAGGGAGGCGACGAGGCGAGAGAGATGACCGACCCCGCCTGGGGAAAAAACGAGAGATCGCTTTGGATGAGCAGTTGGGCGATGAGGATGATGGGCAGGACGAGCGCTATAAAGAGGCGGAAGATCCAGCCGCGGCGCGTCAGCGTGGCGTTGCACCGGGCGATGAGGGCGAGAGAGTGTCTGTTCATGGAGAGGCTGGTTTGTTATTTCTCGCGAATTTAAGATAAAAAACTGTTTTGGCAAACGGGCGGCTAAAACCATGTCGCCCGGTAGAGAGCGGTGTCTCTACCGGGCGATAAACGGGGAATGCCGGGGAGATTGCTCGTCCCCCCGCGTTACCGTCCTTGCTCTTTCCCGCGTCGTTCGGCCTCTTTCCGCTGTTTCTCGAGGAAGGCGGTGTAGGCCTTGAACTGGTCGGGAGAGAGGATCTTCTGGATCTTGGCCTTCTCTTCGTCCTTCACTTTTTTCAGTCTCTCCTGGGTCTGTTCCCGGGTCTCGTTGTTTCCCCTTCGGGAGGCGAAGATCTCGTCCCGTTTATGGATGGTCTCGAGAAAGAGCGCGGCCAGTTCCTTCTCCTGTTGGCCGGTAAGGCTTAGCTCTTTCTTCACGGTCTCCACTCTCTTCTTGGCGAACTCTTCCGGCGTGCCCCTCTGCTGGGCGACCGCGCTGGACGCGACCAGGATGGACGCGATGAGCGTGATGATCTTCATCTGTTCTCTTCGTTTTCGTGATGATTCACCCGCGGTCACCTTGGCCCGCCGCCCGTCCGTTGGCCTTGGCCCTGCCCGCGCGAGCGCATGCGCTCTTCTCTCTCCTTCCGTTGTTTCTCGAGGAAGGCGGTGTAGCTCTTGAATTGCTCTTCCGTCAGGATTTTTTTCATCCCGGCGTTCTCCTCTTCCTGGAGTTTCTGGAATTTTTCCCGGTTGGCTTCCCGGTTTTCTCGTCCTCCGCCGTTCTGGAATAGTTCCGCCTGTTTTTTCTGGGTCTCGCGGAAGAGCGTGGTCACTTGCTTCTCTTGTTCGCCGGTGAGCTTAAGCTCCTTTTTCACGGTTTCTACCCGTCGCTTGAGCATCTCTTCCGGGGACATCCTTTGGCCGCCTTGCTGGGCGGTCGCGTTCAACGTGAAGGCCAGCATGGCCGATAGCACTAACGTTACTGTTTTCATGATTTTCATGTTTTAATATTTTAAATGGCGCGACACCGGTCGCGTATTCATTGAGACAACGAGAACGGCGAAAGGTTTAGCGGGCCGCGGGGGATTTCCCCGTTACAGCGTTAGCTGGATCGTTCTCCCCCGCGACTCGTTGTGATACCGGTCGACGGCCGTGACGACGAAACGGTAACGGAGGTGTCGTCCCTTCAGGGGAATGTAGCACCCGGGGCGGCGCGTGATGGCCTTGATCTTCGAGGGATCCTCGATGTCGACCTTCTCGCCGGGGGCGAAGCCGTAGATCACGAAGTAGCGCGGGAGATGATCCTCCCGGCGTTCCGCTCGCGCCTCCCAGCGAAGGGTGTATCCCCCCTCGTCGCGTTGCACCTTGACTTGCCGCGGTCGCGCGGGGCGGTGGGAGGAGAGGCGCGTGAAGGGGGGGATGAGGGCGGGGTAGCGGTGGTGGCGCGCGTCGAGGCTGTCGACGATGCCGCCGTTGTCGCGAAGGATCTCGTTGGCGGGCCAGAAGCAGTTGCCTTTCACGCGGGGGAGGTCACGGGCGAGGTGCATCTTGCCGGGGAGGTCACCCGCTTTCATCGCGCGGGCGACGTCTTGCCCGATGTAGAGGTGGGCGTGGCGAGTGTTCTTGTTCCACCAGCGGGCGAGGGTGATGTAGTCGGCGGCCTCGTGCCCGATCTCCCAGTAGAGTTGCGGGATGATGTAGTCGACCCACCCGTTTTTCTCCCAAAGGAGGATGTCGGCGTAGAGGTCGCTGTAGTTCTGGGTACCGCGCGTGTCGCTGCCGCTGCCGTTGGGGGTATCTTTTTTGTTGCGGTAGATACCGAAGGGGCTGACGCCGAATCGTACCCAGGGCTTGGCCCGGCTGATCGTCTTTTTCAGGTCGCGCACCAGTTTATTGACGTTCTCCCGCCGCCACTCGGCTCGTTGGTCCGGGGCGAAGCCGGCAGGGATCCCGTGCGCGCGAAAACTCGCGTCATCGGGGAAGGGGATGCCGGCGACGGGGTAGGGGTAGAAGTAATCGTCGAGGTGCACGGCGTCGATGTCGTAGCGACTGACGAGGTCGCGGATGACGGCGAGCAGGTGTTGCCGGCACGCGGGGACACCGGGGTCGAAGAGGAGCTGGTTGTTGTAGAGGACGAACCACCCGGGGTGGGCGTGATAGAGGTGGTCGGGGGAGAGGTGAGCGGTGCCGGAAGTGCCGGCCCGGAAGGGATTGATCCAGGCGTGAAACTCCATGTTCCGGCGGTGACACTCCCGGATCAGGAACCGCGTGGGGTCGAAGAAGGGGTCGGGGGCAAGCCCCTGCTGGCCGGTGAGGAAACGGCTCCACGGTTCGAACCGTGACTCGTACCAGGCATCGGCTTCCGGGCGCACCTGGAAGAGGATGGCGTTGATCCCGCGGGCCTGTAGGAAGTCGAGTTTCTGGATGAAGTCCGCCTGCATCTCGGCGGGGGTCATGCGGCTGTACTCCGCCTGGAAAACGGTCTGTATCCATGCCCCGCGAAATTCCCGCTTGGGAAACGCGCGGGCGAGGAGCGTTCCCGTGAAGAGAAGCGAGAGGAGAAGGGAAAGTGTATATCTCATGTCGTGTCGTGTTTTTCGGGTGACAAAGGTAGTTTTTTCGCCGGGATATCACGATCCCGCGACGCGTTTAGGCAGGGCAAGCGCGTCTTGAGCGAGTCACCCGGGGGTTGGATAAGCGTGAGCCTCGTGGCAACGAGACGCGCCCCGGTCAATTCTTTGAGAACCTCTCTTTTTCCCTGCATCCCGGGGGGGGGATTCATAAAAAGCGCCGGAATTGCCCACGCCGGATTTCGCGGCGATTGCCCGTGGGGCAATAATATCAATAGAAAAACGGCCTCCTTTCTTGTTCCCGGTTCCCCGGTGGGGGATTCATAAAAAGCGCTGGGATGAAAGCCCCACGGGCTATTGGCGATACGGTTTTTTTCTATTGATATTATTCTCCTACGGAGAATCTCGTTCGACTCTTTTAGAGCCTCGGTCCGCGCTCGGAGCACCTCGGTCCGCGCTCGGAGAGCCTCGGTCCGCGCTCGGAGCACCTCGGTCCGCGCTCGGAGCCCCTCGGTCCGCGCTCGGAGAGCCTCGGTCCGCGCTCGGAGAGCCTCGGTCCGCGCTCGGAGAGCCTCGGTCCGCGCTCGGAGAGCCTCGGTCCGCGCTCGGAGAGCCTCGG